>NZ_LZGP01000012.1:0-32385 GCF_001690445.1 Gilliamella sp. wkB195 | reverse complement strand
GATCTTATTTTAAGTAATCTTAATTATCTTATTATTATACAATAATATAATTATACTAACAGTTAACTATCTTAAAAGTCATTTTAATGAAAAACACACTGATTCTTTTACAAAGAAATCGCTGAAATAGAGGGTTTTAAGGTATGCGCTTATAAGTCGCTTCAATATTATACTCCACAAACATTTTTTGAATCTTATCCCCCTTTATTATTAATAAACAATCTTACTTCAATTTGCCTTCTAAAATAAATTTATTCGCCATTTCAGTTATAATGTTATTAAGTTGAACCTTCGATTCACATTCAATTGCATCTTTAAATTTTGGGTAATTATTCTCAGGTAAAATTTGAAAAATAATTATTTTTCAATATAGTAGGTTGATTGTATATTTTGAAATTGTTTTGTATTTTCATACCATTTTTCCAATCTCGATCGACAAAAATAATCTTTTTCGTTTGATATTGATTCTATTTTGCCAATAGTTTTTAAATAATATTTATCTTCTTTAGGTATGAAAATGAATTTCTCTTTATTCCATTCGCATGTATATGAGTTTATATGAGTAGCACCAATCCAAAGAGAACTAGGCACATAGTCATATTGTCCACCACACTTGGTATCTATATCAAAATTATTAAGCGCTGCATAAATTTGAATTAAAGCGCTGAAATCAACTTTTAAAAAATTATAATTTAAAATTGTAATTTGTTTTGTATAATCGGAATACTCATTTAGAAATGGAAATTTAGTGAGTTTATAAGTTGGCGGTATAGCTGCATCATCGACAAATCGATAAAAATGTTGAATTCTATAAGAACCTCTATAGATTGCTTCATAACGTTTTTTTTTCTCTTCTTCTACTTTTTTATTTTTTTGATGTTTTAATTCAGAATAAGCATAGTAAATACTAAGTAACATACAAGCCGATACAAACGTTAAAAACATAATTATGATGGCATATGTTGTATCCATATCAACTTTTGTATGCCTTGAATGACCGTGTAAAGCAGGAGTATTATGCATCATAAACCTACCATACGCATTTTGTATTGTAGTCATAAAATAAACTAAAACTACTATTACTTTTGTTTTCACTACTTGTACATCCCGGTGAAGAGCAAATAATCCTTAATTCGAATCAATCTTAATCTTCTAATTATTTAATATATTATTAATTTACTATCAGTAAACTATTCTAAAAATCCTTTTAATTCAAAATACTATGCATCTTCCTACAACAAAAAAACGCAAAAGGAAGTTAAATTCAAGGTACACGTTTACAAGTAGCTTCAATATTAAATTCCATAAAGGTTCTTCTTGGATCACAATGTTCGTATTTTGTAAATGAACTCTCTTTTAATTCATTTTTTGAAATAAACTTATACTCAATTTCAGTTATAATATTATTGATTTGATCTATCGATTCACATTCAATTGCACCATTGAGTTTTGCGTAGTTATTATCAGCAGAAATAGGCGCAATAAACGCATAATATTTTGTTTGTACTGCGAATCCTTCTTCATGTTTCTTAATAAGCGCTACATAACCTGTATTATTGAGTGTATAAGATTGTATTCCTTTCAATTTTGAGTCGTAATAATGATAGCTTGTACCGCGACTATCGTCGACTTTACAATCCCAAGTTCCTTCTAGCATTTCAGCAGTAACTTTTTGTCGCTCTTGACAACCAACTAGAGTCAATAATGATATTGAGAGCGCCAATAAATTTTTAAACATTTTACTTCCTGTATAGAATTGACTATTGTCTATTATAACAAACAATTTAATAAATTCTTCATTAATTTAATAGGTTACACATAGCGACAATATTATTCATAGGTGAAATTTCCTTTCAATAAAGCTTTGCCAACCTTCGACTAAGGTCTTTTTATAATTTGTGATGCTGATAGGATTTTGAAATTTTATTGAGCAGATTTTCCAGCTCCTGATGCTGTCTTTATATAGTATTACTGATGCTAAAACTATCTTGCCACATCAGATATAGCCATTCCTTGTAATAATAAATTTATTGATAAAAACCTTATTTTTATAAATTTAAGAGCATAAAACAGGGATGGTTTTTAGGTTAAATCCAGCTTCTTTATAGGTTTTATACCTTTCACGGGCTAGCGATTTTTGTTGTTCTTCGATAGGGACAAAGTCAATAATATCGCGGTATACACCAGCAAATTCAGGGTATTGCTCTTGTAGATTGATAAGTAAGTGACGTGAACCATTGCTACTGCGCTTTTGTGGCCAACAGATTTCGACAGGTGATCCGCTTTTCAGGCCTTCGCCAGCTAGATTATGGGGAACAAAATTTTCAGTATCGAGTTGCCATAAATATTCATCAATACGTTCAGCTTGAGCTTGATCTTGACAGGCCACTAACACACGTTGCCGATTTTGCCATGCTTCAACAATTTTTTCACACGCTAGCTTTTCTTTGAATAAAACCCCGGCATCATTGGCTGGGGTTGGGTTTTCAAGTAGATAAAATATCACTTTTTTCATGTATTTACTCATTTTTGGTTAAGTAAGTATTGAATTAACATCGCGACTGGTCTGCCTGTAGCACCTTTGTTTGCACCCGATTTCCAAGCTGTTCCTGCAATATCAAGATGTGCCCATTGGTATTTTTCAGTAAAGCGAGATAGGAAACAAGCGGCTGTAATCGTTCCTCCATCTCGACCACCAGCATTGACAATATCAGCGCAGGTTGATTTGATTTGTTCTTGGAAATCACTATCAATCGGTAATGACCACGCTTTGTCTCCTGCTTGATTTGAGGAATTTACCAATTGTTCAGTAAGCTCTGCGTTATTACCCATCACGCCAGTATAATGATGACCGAGTGCAATGATACAAGCACCAGTAAGTGTAGCAATGTCAATCACAGTCTTGGGTTGGAAACGTTCAACATAAGTTAAAGCATCGCATAATACTAAACGACCTTCTGCATCGGTATTAATGATTTCAACGGTGGTGCCCGACATGGTGGTTAAGATATCACCAGGACGGTATGAATTACCATCTGGCATGTTTTCACAACCAGCCATCACGCCAACTACGTTGATAGGTAGTTTTAATTCAGCCACAGCTTGCATTACACCAAACACAGTGGCAGCACCACACATATCATATTTCATTTCATCCATACCGGCTGAGGGTTTGATGGATATGCCACCTGAATCGAAGGTTAATCCTTTACCAACTAATACATATGGTTTGGCTTTTTTGTCTTTGGCACCATGATATTCTATGACCGTCATAATTGATTCGTTAGCTGAGCCTCGTCCAACCGCTAAATAAGCGTTCATGTTGAGTTTAGCAAGCTCTTTTTCACCTAAGCATGTCACTTTCAAGCTTGAATGCTGTTTACCTAAACTTTTGCCCTGCTCTGCTAAGTATTTAGCATTGCCGATGTTAGATGGCATGTTGGCAATGTTTTTGGTACTGACAATAGCATTTGCAATAATTTGTCCTTGCGATAATTGACTTTCTACATGCTTGATTGTTTTTTTATCGCTATAAAGTAGCGTTACTTTTTGTAAGCTTGGTTTTTCTGATTTTGTTGATTTGAATTGGTCAAAGCTATAGGTTAATTCGCTAGTAATTTGTGGTAGTTGTTTAGCAATTTCACCACTTATTGCAGGATTTAGAGTTAGAATGTCCCAACTTATATTTTTAACTTGTTTTGTTATTAACTCTTTTGTAGCTGCTTGTATCATTTTTTTTGCAGCGTTAATATCAAAATTTATTGCTTGGCCACACCCTACAACTAATATTTTCGGAGAATTCGGGCAAGCGTATAAAAAGGTGGTTTTACCTAATTCGCAGTTAATGTCACCTGACTTGATCAGCTGACTAATCATACCCTTGGTTAATTCATCTATATCCTTGATTAAACTAGTTTGTTTCTTGCCTAATTGGACAGTTACCACTAAACATTCTTCTTTTTGTAATGTGATTAATGAGCTGTTTTTGATTGAGTATTTCATAGCGTTCTCTTGTAAGATTTTTATGGTGAATAGTAACATTTTATCGGTTCATTAAACGATAGCAACAAAAAGATAACGAAACAACGCAAATCAGATTATAATAGTGCGATTTGATAAAACGGATAGATAGGTAAAAAAGTGATAATTCGCCGATATTTAATTAAAGAGACGATGAAAACACAAGGTGCAATACTGTTTATTTTATTGCTAATTTTCTTTTCTCAAAAATTAATCAGAATTTTATCCAGCGCTATTGATGGCAGTATTCCGCGAGATTTGATTATGCCTCTTTTAGTGTTAGGTGTGTCGAATATGGCTGATCTTATTTTGCCACTAAGTCTGTTTTTAGGTGTGCTTGTTACCTTTGGTCGGCTTTATTCGGACAGCGAGATGGTCGCAATGCATGCATGTGGGATTAAGAGAAGACTTAACTATCAGGTTGTGCTATTTCTGTGTGTGATCACCTGTATATTCACAGCACTCAATAGCCTTTGGTTTGGTCCTTGGTCTAGCGTGAGACAAGATCAGCTAGTCGAAAATGCCAAGATTAATCCAAGTTTAGCCGGTTTATTAGCTGGCCAATTTCAACAAACACCTGATGGCAACTCGGTAATTTATATTGGTAATGTTGATCATAATAAGCTAGATAGCGTATTTATTGCCCAAATCAATCCGAAAAATGCTCAACGCCCTTCTATTATTATTGCTAATAAAGGAAAAACTGAAGAAGATAAAGATGGTAATCAAATCATCACACTTGAAAATGCAAACCGTTATGAAGGCACAGCACAGTTAAAAGATTTTAGAATTTCGAATTTTCATAACTATTTAGGTATTATTAAACCTAAGGAGCTAGAAAGCAATGTTGATGATGATAAAGTGGATGTTCAGCAATTAGGATTGCTTGAGCTTCATGAAAATCCAACACCGAAGGCTAATGCTGAATTTTATTGGCGATTGACGTTGATAATTTCGGTTCCTTTGATGGCTTTTTTAGTGATTCCATTGAGTGTGTCCAATCCAAGACAAGGAAGGCTTGCACAAATTTTACCAGCGTTACTGCTTTATTTAGTCTATTTTTTACTTTCTAGTTCGGTTAAAGCTAATGCTGGTAAAGGTCGCTTAGATCCCGCTTTGTGGTTTTATCTGATTAATCTAGGGTATTTTGTTCTGGCTTTGATTTTAAATTGTTGGGATAACTTATTTATGCGTAAACTTCGTTTAAAATTTATTGCGTCTTAAGGGGAGAACGATGTTTTCGATTTTAGATCGCTATATTGGTAAAACTATTTTAAATACCATTGGCATTTGCTTATTTTTATTAATTAGTTTGTCAGGAATTATTCGTTTTATTGACCAACTTAGAAAAATCAAAGTTGATTATGATGCCTTGTCAGTTGGTTTTTATTCTTTGCTAATGGTACCTAAAGATATAGAAATATTTTTCCCTATGGCAGCACTTTTAGGCGGCTTAATCGGTTTAGGGATTTTAGCTTCAAGAAGCGAGCTTATTGTGATGGAAACTTCAGGTTTTAGTCGTTTTAAAATTGCATTAGCTGTGATGAAAACTGCTCTCCCTTTAGTGCTTATAACAATGGCAATTGGTGAATGGGTTGCTCCTATCAGTGAACAAACCGCTCGTAATATGCGCTCAGAAAAGCTTTATGGTAATTCTTTATTAGCTCAACAAGGCAGTTTATGGGCGAAAGATGGTAATGATTATATCTATATCGACCATGTTAATAATGATAGTTCTATCTCAAATATTGATATTTATAAAGTTGATAAAAATAAATTACTATCGATTACTCATGCTGATAGCGGAGTGTTTGAAAATGGAAGTTGGACGTTATCACAAATCGAGATGAATGATTTAACCAATCCACAACAAATAACGGGTACGAACTCACTTACTATGCAGTGGAAAACTAATATCACACCTGATAAGTTGAGTATTGTAGCTTTTGACCCTGATTCATTGTCAGCATCAGGACTCTATCAATATTCGCAATATTTGAAAAATTCGGGCCAAGATACAAAATATTATGATTTGTTATTTTGGAAAAAGCTGATTAAACCCGTTTCAGTTGCAGTGATGTTGTTGTTGGCCTTATCTTTCATTTTTGGACCATTACGAAGTGTATCTATGGGTATTAGGGTGATTATAGGTATTACTTTTGGCTTTATCTTTTATATCGCCGATAATCTTTTTGCTCAAACCAGTATTGTGATGGGCATTTACCCTATCGTTGGCTCTATGCTAACTAGCTTTGTGTTTTTGTTAATCAGTTATATTTTATTTAAAAGAAAAAATTAAATTATAGCTTTGATCTACTACGATATTGGCATATAAACTTGATAAGTTATATGCCAATTTCATCAGCAATATTCTTCAAAATTTCCTTTACGTATACCAATTAAGTTAAACAATGATTTTGTAGGCTTCAGGCTAAGGTTGATTGGTTTAGTTCGCACCCTTTATTTAAATAAAGGATGCGTAAGATTAATTTATTTAAACAATTTTAAGTAGTCACCATAGCCTTGAGCTTTTAATTCTTCTTTTGGTATGAACTTTAGCGCTGCAGAGTTGATACAGTAGCGCAATCCCCCTAAAGCTGCAGGCCCATCATTAAATACATGACCAAGATGTGAATCAGCTTCTAATGAGCGGACTTCTATCCTAAGCATTCCATGGCTGTTATCTTCTTTTTCAACAATTTGTTGCTGTTTAATCGGTTTAGAGAAACTTGGCCAACCACAGCCTGAATCAAACTTATCTAGTGAGGTAAACAGTGGTTCACCAGAGACGATATCAACGTAGATCCCATCGCGGTGATTAGCGTTATATTGATTATCAAATGGCGGTTCTGTACCATTTTGCTGCGTAACATGATATTGCATTGGTGTTAGTGCTGATATAGCTTTATCTTTCATTGATTTGTTCATGTTGTATCTGCCTCACGTTATAAATGTGATATAAATAAACGTTTAAATTTGTGTTAATCATTGCTACTTAACATTGATTGCAATACTTTATCTTTAACCCAAAAATAGTGGTACAACGCACCTAATACATGAAATATAACTAAAATAGCTAGTACATAAGAACTAATCAAATGTAATGAATGAAACATTTGGTGATATGGCATATCAATAGCAGGGATCGATATTAAACCAAATATATTAAGGTCCCTTCCACTCATTAAATACCCCGATAATGGCGTAATTAGCAGTAAAAGGTAGATCACTCCTTGAGTGGATTTTGACAAAATTCGTTGCAGTTTTTTGTCTTTCGGTAAGACATCAGGCACACCTTGACTGCGGATCTCCATAATTCGCCATATTGTTAATAGCAAAACAAGCACTCCAAAGGATTTATGTAATAAATAGACTATTGCCATTCCACCTAATATATGTGACATTGTCACTTTAATTAAAAGGAGCATGGTTACCATTATGACAAGTAAAGCCGATGTCCAATGAATCCATTTTTGTTTACTGCTATATTGCGAGTACTTTTGCATATTTACTCACTTTTGGTTGTTGACTTATCTTGCCAGTTATCTGCAATAAAATTAGCTCGTCCAGATAATTGATAATAACGGTTATAATTTTCTGGCTGTTTTTTATAGTAATCTTGATGATACGCTTCGGCGGGATAAAATATTGCTGCCGGTTCTATAGCAACATCAATCGGATGATTAAATCGTTTGCTTTCTTCAAGCGCTTGTTTAGATGCGATCGCTTGCTGTTGTTGTAATTTGTTATGATAAAATATTACTGGACGATAAGAATCGCCACGATCGGCAAATTGTCCTTGCGAATCTGTCGGGTCAATTTGTTGCCAAAAAATATCAAGTAATTTTTTATAGCTGATCATCGTTGGATCAAAGGTAATTTGCACCGCTTCTGTATGGCCTGTGTTGCCTTGGCAAACTTGTTGATAAGTTGGATTTTCCGTATGACCACCAGTGTAACCTGAGATCACATTAATAACGCCTTCATATTTGTCGAAAGGTTTTACCATACACCAGAAACATCCACCTGCAAATGTTGCTTGTTCATATTGTTGCATAAAAACCTCCAATTAACTTACATTAATAGAAACGATCTTTATAAAAAATACAACACTTACTTTGCTTTTTAAATGATGTGTTCATATTACTTGAAACTGGTCAAATAAACACCATATTATTCATCTAATATAAATTTTTAGGAGGTGTAATTATGGCTAGTGGCTGGGCATCTGACGATGCCGTTAACCAACAGATCGAAAGTACAATCACAGATGCTATCGAAATCGCCAGACGCCAACTAAAACACGATAAACCTAGTGCCGAGTTTTGTGTTGAATGTGGCGATACTATTGCAAAAGCCAGACAAATTGCCTTACCAGGTGTGCAATACTGTTTAGCTTGCCAACAAGAAATAGATAAGCAATTGGCAAAATCTGCAATATTATATAATCGACGTGGTAGTAAAGATAGCCAACTAAGATAACAAGCTCTTAATAAGGGGGATTGAGTAAAACTCCTTCCCCTTTTATATTTTGCTTTCCTCAATTATTCTTTATTTTTTGAATTACGAACTTCATCATAAGGGTAAACTAATAATTTACCATCAAACCATTCTGCACAAAAAACTTCATCAATATCTTTATAACCTTGTTTTTTGATTTCATTCTTAAGCCATGTTTCACTTTTGTGGAGTTGTTCAAGGTTGTCTTGACTAATAGCGCCATTTTCAATCACCAGTACTGCGATATCTTTATCTCCTTTCTTGATAATGGTTAAAGATCCATTTAATTCGTACCACACTTGTTTTAATTCACTAAATGCGCAAATTCCTTGAATATTGATTAGCGTTTCAAAATCTCTAACAGGTAAATTCGCTTTTTTGAAATTTTCAGAGATTAGATTGCCATTTTTGATTAATTGTATAGGTTCACCATCAATAGCATCTCGGAGTTTTGAATTTTTAGATTTGATAAATCGTACTAAGATAAGAAGACCTGCCCAAATCGCCACAGCTCCAGCGGCTTCCCACGCAGAAACATTAGCATTAAGTAATGTTCCACCTACCAATGCACCAATAACCATGCTACCAACCTGATCCAGCTGTGACATCGGTGCGATTTGGCTTTTTCCTGATAATTTGACATAAATAAGTAAAATGATAAGTGCAATTAAAAATTTTGGTGCCATTTCAAGTAAATACATTCCTGCCTCCAAGTGTAGATCCAATCTAAACGACCATTGCTTAGCTATCTGGTCTAATCGGATAAATAAAAGATGTATTACGAATTAACTAAATTTTTATTTATTTGAAATCAATGACTACTTGTTTTTTAATAGAGATTAGAAAGTTTAATACGAGAGCTTTGTTATTCTACTCCAAAAAGGATTTTAAAAAAATGATACTTGCAATAGATGTTTACTATTTAAATGATAAGGCAAAAACTGTTGGCATTTTATTTGAGCAATTTACTGATGGTATCAATGAGATAAAATCTGTTATCAATGATTATCAATCGAATGTTCTGCCTTATCAATCAGACCAATTTTATAAACGTGAATTACCTTGTATATTAGCATTATTGTCTCAGGTTGATCTCAATTCGATTGATGTGATTATAGTCGATGGTTATGTTCATTTGAAAGGTGGTAATCTTGGTTTAGGTGGTCATCTTTATCAAGCTCTGGATAAAAAGGTACCTATTATCGGCGTTGCAAAAAAGCCTTTTAGTGATAATAAGCAATATGCCATTGAGGTAATGCGTGCTAGAGGTAATGCGAGGTAAAAGTAATAATCCAATCTATATCACATCATTAGCAATATCGCTAAGAAAGGCGCAGATAATATTCAATCAATGGCCAGCAAATATCACATGCCTGATTTACTGACCTATTTGGATCAACAAACTAAGTTGTTTAAATTCGAATAATACAATAAAAATGGTTAAACAGGTTTATTTGATTAATTCACCAAAATACTATTAATACAGACTTTTAATATAGTCTTCATAATAGTCATTTAATATTAATAACTTGAACTAAAGCGTTTATATATTGACTATCTTTCATTTGTCTTTCATTTGTCTTTCATTTGTCTTTCATTTGTCTTTGATTTAACTTAAGTTGTTTATTAAAACGCTGGAATTTTTAAGCCAAACTTTTATGTAATATATTTAAGATGTTTCTTAGATCTTTTACATCTAGCTGCCCTGGTGCAGATGCATTTTTTGCTGCACCAAAAGTGAGGTCTGACCCAAAAGTTTCACCAGCAATTCGGCTAATCGCACCTGTTCCAGCCATTGCCATAGTAATTAGTGGTTTATGTGCATATTTGTCTTTCATTTCAGCTGTTGCAGCAAGTAAGTTAATTACATCTTCACGCGAACGTGGCATTACGGCAATTTTAGGAATATCTACACCAAGATCTTGCATTTTGCGTAATCTTGCTACAATTTCATCTTTTGGCGGAGTCTTATCAAAGTCATGATTAGAGGCTATCACTAAAACGTTATGTTGATGGGCTAACTGGACAATTTCTTCAACATATTTGTCACCAGTGAAAACTTCAATATCGACAAGGTCAATTAAACCACTTTTTATCATCTGTTTATTAAGGTTGATATAAAATTCAACCTTAGCAGGATAAACTCCGCCTTCATTAGCGGTACGGAATGTAAATAAAATGGGTTTGTGGCCAATGATTGTTTGTAATTTATTCGCTGTTTGTTTTACTTTTTCAACATCATCAACTTTTTGAAAATGGTCTACTCTCCATTCAACCATATCAAAGTCAATTTTTGTCAAAAATTCAGCTTCATTAACTAATTCTTCTTCTGTTTTTCCTACAATTGGAACAATGATTTTAGGCGCTCCAACACCAATATCTAAACCTTTAACAGTAATTTTTGACATCACTTCACCAATTTATCTTTTCTACTCTCTTAATTTAAATTACTGAGAGTATAGTCTATATTTATAAATAATTTTAATAAGTTAACTAAAATTTTTTAGTCATTAAAGCCCATTTTTTCTTTAACATAATCAATTGGCGCTTCTTTTCCTGTCCAAATTTTAATTTGTGCATGACCTTGCCATAACATCATACCCATACCGTTTAACGTTTTACAACCTTGCGATTCGGCTATTTCTAATAATTTTGTTTTACGTGGACTGTAAATACAATCGGTTACGACGAGATCTTTTCTTAGCATAGTTGGATCGGTAATTAAACTTTTTCCTTCTGACGGCTTCATACCAATACCGGTAGCATTGCATAATACTGCGCTTTCAGCAATTTCCTGACGTAATTTTGAGTGATCAGCTAAATCATAAACTACTGCTTCACAGTCAGTTTTAGCATTTATTCGGTTAACTATTTCTACAATTTTGTCAAAGCATTCATCTTTTTGATTAAAAATTGAAATCTTTTTAACGCCATCTAATGCGGCTTGTACGGCAATAGCACTTGCAGCACCGCCTCCGCCAAGTAATGTCAACTTTTTACCTATAACATCAACACCCGCCTCTTTTAATGAGCGCATGTATCCTATTCCATCCGTATTATATCCGGTTAATACACCATCATCATTTGAAATGGTATTACAGGCTCCAATAAGCTCTACTGCGGGTGTTAATTTATCTAAATATTGGCACACGGTTTGTTTATTCGGCATTGAAACAGCACTACCGCGTAAACCTAATGCACGTAAGCCTTTTATAGCATCAGGTAATTTTTCTTGCGTCACTTCAAAAGCTAAATAGACATAGGGAATATCTAATTTAGAGTAAATTATATTTTGCATTTTTGGTGATAAGCTGTGCCGAATTGGATATGCCATTAATCCAATTAATAAAAAGTGTCCATCAATATTAGCTCTCATGCTTCTCTCCAATTATTAATGATTAAAATTCTGCGAGTTTTTTAAGTAATCTTTTCGTATCGTATAGATACATTTTTGCTCGTTCAATTGGAGAATGACGCAATGTAAATTCATCATCGCTACGCTAAATTGAAATTGGCATTTCATGTAAAGATTTTAAATTACCTCAATACCACCTGGCTCGGTGATAATTGATAATTCTTGCTTAATAAAGTAACTCCCAACTGTTATTAAGCTTTTCTCTAATCAAAAAATCGCATTTGATAATTCTTAGATGTTTTTTCCAACCTAGAATTAATACTAAAAACACCAAAATTAAACCATAAAAAATATGAAAATTAGTAATAACTGCTTTCAAGTATTATTTTAATGTTTAAGATAACTTTCTAAAAATTCTAGGTTTATTAATTTACCATTTTTTTATTTTAAATTACTCATCATGGTAAAGCACCTTATCGCGATAAGATGCTTTTTTAGTATGGCTAATAGTAATTAAATTTTATTCATATCAATAACTTTTTTGAAACGTGAATAAACAATTAAACCTAATATGACACTTGATAATGCCACAACTAGATCGACTAAGATAGCATAGCTAACATTGATTAAGGCTAACTTAGGGACTATTAGTGGAATGACAATAAATGATAAACCACTGAAAGTATACATTGTTCCAACTGCAAACCCTTTACGATCAGGAAATAGCTGCTGCATGACAACTAAGGTGAGTTGTAATATACCGCCTGCTGCCGTTAATCCCATACCTATTGCCACAATTAAACTCATTGTAGGATTAAGGTTAAACAAAAACATTAATAAAGTTAATGCAGAAAGTAACGGCAATATAATAATGCAGTAAATTGGTTTTATGAATTTTTTAACAATATAGGCTGTTGTAAAAACAGAAATTATTGATGCAGTACTATAATAACTGATCAGTTGTTTAGAAGCGATTGGTTCCATTCCTATACCTTTCTCTGCAATGGCAGGTAGCCATTGTAAAATGATAACAAAGGTTGCGGTGGTGGTGAAGCCCATAATGATTAATAAAATACCTTCAAAGAAAATATTCGGCTTTCCAATGAAGTAGTCACTATGGCCTTCATTGCCACAAATAACTGTATTTTTGGAAGGAAATTTTCTTGGTGCTAAAAGTAAAAAATTAATAATGATAAAAGTAACAAAACCGATGAAAGCATAACCATACCATAAATCATAAGCATGAAAGAATGTAACAATAAATGGTAAGACTAACGTTCCTATTGAAATAAATGCTTTAATTAAAACACTTGCAGTACCTGCCGAACGAGGAAAGCATTCGGTTAAAGCAGGCATGGAGCCGGTATCTAAAAATGAGTTTCCAGCACCAATAAACATAGCCAAACAAAATGCAACATGAATATTGTGACAAAAGAGTGTCCCAACGAAAAAGATAATATAACAAGACATGCCCATAAGGATAAATGGTTTGCGTCCAAATTTATCAGATAGTATTCCGCCAATAAACATTAATAATATTTTTCCATATCCTATTCCTGATGCAACGTAACCAATACCTATAACATCATCAGTTTTTAATTGTGCAGAAATTTCGACAGAAAATTGCATAATTACTATTAAAGCAATACTTTGAATAATGTAATTAGCATAGATAGAGCCAGCTATCGAATATGAGCTGTGATTACTCATTAGTTAATACTCCAATACAAATTTAAAAATCTTATAAAATTAACTGGCTCAATATTAGCGGTAAAAGTATCTGAATAAAAGGAAAAATAATCTTTGAAATAGTTTTATTAATTAATTATTGTTAATTTAGATAAATTTTTTAAATAATCATCTCAGAATTGGAAAATGGAGGAGCATTTTTTAAAAGAATATAAAAAAAATGAATATTTCTTAGCTATGAAAAATATCCAGATCATTTATTTGTAGTAAGGATTGAGTAAAGAATTTCAAAGATAAATTTGATTGAGAATAATGATTGAAAAAAATTGGAGCGGGAAACGAGGTTCGAACTCGCGACCTCAACCTTGGCAAGGTTGCGCTCTACCAACTGAGCTATTCCCGCAGAAAAAAAGTGTTTTAATGGTGCCCGGGGCGAGACTTGAACTCGCACGGCCAAAAAGGCCGAGGGATTTTAAATCCCTTGTGTCTACCGATTTCACCACCCGGGCTCAAAACTTATTACCGATAGGTAACTGCGTTTTGGATGCTGTGCATTTTACCTATCTTAAATTTTACGTCAATAAAAAAATTAAAATAATTGTTTAACTGCTCAATGTTTGTCACATTTAAGGAAATTTTTAATCAATTCCCTTAAAATTTGGATTTAATATTAATAAAAATTTTGGCTAATGATTTGTTACTAATTAGACGCTGAAAGATGATCCACAACCACAGGTTGTAGTTGCGTTTGGGTTATCAACAACAAAACGAGAACCCTGTAATCCTTCAACATAGTCTATGGTGCCACCAACAAGATATTGTAAACTCATAGGGTCAATGATAAGTGAGACACCATTTTTTTCGATCGCCAGATCATCTTCATTTACTTTTTCATCAAATGTGAAACCATACTGGAATCCACTACAACCACCACCAGTGATATAGACTCTTAATTTAAGATTTGGATTTTCTTCTTCCGTTACTAAAGTTTTTACCTTGTTTGCAGCAGCATCAGTAAAATTAATGGGTAACGCATCGCTCATTTTATTCTCCTACTTTAAGTACTGATATATTATATACTCTTGAAAAAATAAAATACAAAATGAAAACATCAATTAGTTAAATTTGTAATAGCTTGCTTGAATTTAAGTTAATTTTATGAATAAATACGACAACAATTACTATAAAGAAGACCATAATTATGCTTAAAACATTTAAATCTGAAATACTTTACCGCGAAGCAATGGCTTTTATGCCAGGTGGTGTTAATTCACCTGTACGTGCTTTTAATGGCGTTGGTGGTACGCCATTATTTATAGAGAAAGCTAATGGTGCTTATATTTATGATGTTGATGAAAAAGCTTATATTGATTATGTCGGATCTTGGGGACCTATGATTTTAGGTCATAATGACCCCGATGTTGCCAATGCAGTTATTAACGCTGTTCGTAATGGTTTGAGTTATGGTGCGCCAACCGAAATTGAAACAAAAATGGCTAACCTAGTTACACAATTGATTCCATCAATAGAAATGTTACGTATGGTGAATTCAGGCACTGAGGCAACTATGAGTGCAATTCGCCTTGCACGAGGCTATACAGGACGTGACAAAATAATCAAATTTGAGGGTTGTTACCATGGACATGCTGACTATTTGCTTGTTAAAGCCGGTTCTGGTGCGCTGACTTTTGGACACCCTACTTCACCGGGTGTGCCTGAGGATTTTGTTAAACATACATTAGTTTGTAATTATAACGATTTAGAATCAGTAAAAAAACAATTTGAGCAATATCCTAATGAAATCGCTGCAATTATTATTGAACCTGTGGCCGGCAACATGAATTGTGTCCCAGCTAAAAAAGCGTTCTTACAAGGATTAAGAAGCTTATGTGATACTTACGGGGCTTTATTAATTATTGATGAGGTGATGACTGGGTTTAGGGTTGCACTTGGCGGAGCTCAAGAATATTATGATTTAGTTCCTGATTTGACTTGCTTAGGAAAGATTATTGGTGGTGGTATGCCTGTAGGTGCTTTTGGCGGGCGAGCTGAAATTATGCAACAATTAGCACCAACTGGACCAATTTATCAAGCAGGAACACTTTCAGGGAATCCTGTTGCTATGGCAGCGGGTTATGCCACGTTGACAAAGTTAATGGATGTTGGTATTTATTCAGAGTTAGAAGAAAAAACGGCCTCACTCGTTAATGGCCTATATACAGAAGCAAAACGATCTAATATTCCGTTTGTGGTTAATCATGCTGGAGGAATGTTTGGATTTTTCTTTACAAATGCTCTAGAAGTGAGCAGTTATAAGGATGTAATGAATTGTGATGTTGAATTATTCAAAAAATTCTATCATCATATGCTCGCCGAAGGGGTTTACTTTGCGCCTTCAGCTTTCGAAGCAGGTTTCATGTCACTTATGCACACAGATAAAGAAATCGATCATACGATTGATGCAGCAAGTCGTTTTTTTAAAAACATAAGTTAATTTGATAAAATATAGTAAATTATACCCATAGCGATTAAAATTTTAACTATTAACATAGGTAATAAATTTATGGTTAATCCTTTAAAAGAAGGTGAAAAAGCACCTCAATTTTCTCTGCCTGATCAGGATGGTGAGCTAATTAGTTCAAAAGATTTCAAAGGTCAGCGTATTTTGCTCTATTTCTATCCGAAAGCGATGACTCCTGGTTGTACAGTACAAGCTTGCAATTTACGAGACAGTGCTGACGATTTTAAGAAATATAATGTAGTTGTTATTGGTATTAGTACGGATAAACCTGAAAAACTGTCGCGTTTTGTTGATAAAGAATTGTTGAATTTTACTCTACTTTCAGATGAGGATCATAAAACCTCTGAAGCGTTTGGTGTTTGGGGCGAAAAAGAGTTTATGGGAAAAACTTATGACGGTATCCATCGTATAAGCTTTTTGATTGGTAAAGATGGTAAGATCGAGAAAGTCTTTGATGACTTCAAAACGACCAACCATCACACTGTGGTTTTAGATTATCTTAAGAACCATAGTTAACACTTCTAATTAAAGCAGATTATATTTTCATTAATCTGCTTTTTTTTCACTTTTAATATTATTAATCTCTTCAAGATTTGGCCAAGCATTTATAATCGCTTTAACTAAAGTTGCTAACGGTATAGCAAAAAATACGCCCCAAAATCCCCATAACCCGCCAAAAATGATAACAGCTACAATAATCACTAAAGGATGCAAGTTAAGTTTTTCAGAGAAAAGATAAGGAACCAATAAATTGCCATCAAGAGCCTGAATAAGGATATAAAAGAACATTAAATATCCAAATTGTGCAGTTACCCCCCATTGGAAAAGTGCAATTAGGACAATAGGGATACTTGAAATAATAATACCAATGTAAGGAATAAGTACTGAAACACCAACTAACACTGCTAACAATAATCCATAATCTAAACCAAAATACCAAAATGGAATATAGACACAGGCAGTTAAAATAATGATGTGTAAAACATTACCGACTATGTAATTAGATATTTGTTGATCCATCTCTGTAGCTACTTTGTTTAATATTGTTCGATTTTTTGGTAATATTTTCGAACAATATCCCCATATCTTAGATTTATCTTTCAATAAGAAAAACATAATAATCGGAACTAATACCGCATTTATAGCAACAGAAACTAAGCTAAACAGCGAGCTAATTGAAAACTGGAGCAATGAGTTACCTGTTTGCATGACTTTATTAGTTATACCTTGGAGTATTGAGTCAAATAGACCAACATCGATAAGCTCCGGATAATGTTCAGGCAATGATGTGATGAATTTATTTACAAAATTCAACATATTTGGGATATTTGTTATTAAACTAACACCTTGTTGCCAAATCAATGGTAACAAAATCATAATTCCGGTTAAGCCGACAAACATAAATACAAATAGTACAATAACAACAGCTAATGTGTGAGGAACTCTCTTTTGTTGTAAATACTTAACCGGTCTATCTAGTAGATAAGATAAAACGATAGCAATCAATATAGGCAGTAAAATTTTATTGAAAAAATAGATGATAAAAAATAAAACAATGATAACAATCATTAACGAAACCACATGAGGATCGCTAAAGCGTTTTTTGTACCATTCAATAAACAATTTTAACATCTATAACTCCTTTTTGTAGTTTATTAATCTAACTATTTTTTGAAACCACCCAAGATTCCTCGAGTAATTTGTCTTCCAATTTGATTTACCATCTGTCTGGTCGCACTTTTAGCAACACTTTGAACGATACCGTCATGCTGTCCACCTTTTGGGCCGGTTCTACCAAAAATAAGTGAACTTAAAAAGTCCATTATACCACCATGTTCCTCTTTATCAGATGAATTCTGATTGGAATCAGTTTCTATTGAATTTTGACTATTTTCAGTATCTATACTAAAACCCTGTTTAAGTTTTTCGTAGGCTGATTCGCGATCGATGGTTTTTGAATATTTATCATAAAAGCGAGATTTTTGAATAATCGTCAACTGTTTTTCTATATCCATAGGTCCCATTTTTGATTCTGGCGCTATTATCATTCCTCGTTGAACAATATTAGGGCGCCCCTTTTCATCTAGAAATGAAATTAAAGCCTCTCCTACACCAAGCTCCATAATAGCTTTTTCAGTGTTAAAATTTGGGTTAGCTCGCATGGTTTGGGCTGCCACTTTGACTGCTTTTTGATCTTTAGGTGTAAATGCTCGTAATGCGTGCTGCACTCGATTCCCCAATTGACCAAGGATAGTTTCAGGAATATCGGTTGGGCTTTGCGTAGCAAAATAAATCCCCACTCCTTTAGAGCGAATAAGGCGAACAACTTGTTCGATTTTTTCTAATAATGCGGGAGAAATATCATTAAAAAGTAAATGTGCTTCGTCAAAGAAAAATACAAGTTTTGGTTTATCTAGGTCACCTACTTCTGGTAAATGCTCGAACAGTTCTGATAATAACCAAAGTAAAAATACTGAATATAATTTTGGTGAATTATATAATTTACTGGCAGATAAAATATTAATAACACCACGACCATCAACATTAGTTTGCATTAAATCATGTATATCAAACATCGGCTCACCTAGGAAGAATTCAGCACCTTGCTGTTCTAAAGTAAGCAATCCACGTTGAATAGCACCAATAGTTGATAAACTTATATTGCCATATTGGGTAGTAAATTTTTTAGCGTTATCACCAATAAATTGGATGAATGTTCTTAAATCCTTAAAGTCTAGTAATAATAATCCATTATCATCGGCAATTTTAAAAACTAATTGTAGAACGCCAGATTGAATGTCATTTAGATTTAATAATCGCCCTAATAATATAGGACCTATATCGGAAACTGTACTGCGAACGGGAATACCTTTTTCACCAAATACATCCCATATTTCTAAAGGAGAAGAATTAGGAAGCCAATCTTTTACACCAATACTTTCTAGCCGTGCTTTTAATTTTTCAGATAATAGGCCATTCTCCCCTAAACCGGTCAAATCACCTTTTACATCAGCAAGAAACACGGGTACACCAATCTGCGAGAATTTTTCCGCTATCTTTTGTAGGGTTACGGTTTTACCTGTACCTGTTGCACCAGTAATTAAACCATGGCGATTAGCCAACGATGCAAGGATGTATAAATCATTACCTTCACTTTTTGCAATAACGATCTTTTCATTCATAGACATCTCCCATTCAAAAATTGCTATTAAAACAATTGAGAATATTGTAAGCTGAATTATTGTTAACTGCTATTATTTTAATTAATCTTATAAGGAGGCTGTATGTTTCCAGAATACCGTGATTTAATCTCTAAACTAAAAAACTCAGATTTACATTTCCAAAAATTATTTGATGAGCACAATGAGCTCGATCAAAAAATTAAAAATATCGAGTCTGGTATTGCAATTGATACTTCGGAAACGATTGAAAGTCTAAAAAAACTGAAGCTAAAATTAAAAGATGAACTTTACGAAATTTTGAAAAAAGCTTCTAAATAACTCATCAAATATAAGCTTATAAAGCTTTATTGTGTTATAAAACCCCAAGCTGTGGGGTTTAATTTTATAGCAATTTTTTGCAAATCATTTATAGAAAGTTATTTATTAACTTTCTCTTGTTCTTTTTTCAGTTTGCGATGTTTGATTAGTGTAATTAAATTTTTGTGTGGGGTTTTCATTTTTTACTCCTCTTATTGTTATTTATAGGCTCCTTAAAAACATTTCTAAAAAGCTCGATTATTTATACAAATATTATTATCAATTATATTTATCAAATGTGTACTCATCACTACTATAACACACTAGTTCAATATTTATACTTCTTTAGTTAATGATGTAAGCAACATCGTCACTTACATCAATTTTGTTATTTTAGAACCATTGTCCAAAGCGTTTTATGTAAATCCTTTTCATTATTTGAGCAACCACACAGTAACTTAATAATGTTGCAACTAACCATGGAAAATAGGACCATGGTAATGGTTGAAGACCAATTAGGCTACCTATTGGTGAAAAAGGAATATAAATACCCACCGCCATAATTAGCATAGTCATTACTATTACTGGGAATGCCGCGGTACTTTGTATAAATGGTATTTTCTGAGTCCTTAGCATATGTACAACTAAAGTTTGTGATAACAATCCTTCGATAAACCAACCTGAGTGAAACAATGATTCAGCTGCAACACTATTAGCACCAAAAACAAACCACATCAATGCATATGTTGTTATGTCAAAAATAGAGGATGTTGGTCCAATCCAGATCATAAAACGTCCAATATTTTGTGCATCCCATTTACGAGGTTTTTGTAAAAACTCTTCATCCATCTTATCCCAAGGTAATGATAATTGTGAGATATCATATAATAAGTTTTGGATAAGCAAATGAATCGCAAGCATTGGTAAAAATGGTAGAAATGCACTAGCCACTAATACAGAGAAGATGTTACCAAAGTTAGAACTTGCGGTCATATTTAGGTATTTCATAATATTACCGAAAGTTTCGCGTCCGCAAATTACACCTTCTTCTAATACAAGTAAGCTTTTTTCAAGCAAAATGATATCAGCTGATTCTTTAGCGATATCAGTAGCGGTGTCCACTGAAATACCAACATCTGCATCTCTCAACGCTGGCGCATCATTAATACCATCACCTAAAAATCCAACAGTATGACCATTACTTTGTAACAATCTAATGATTCGAGATTTTTGTAATGGAGTCAACTTAGCAAAAATAGTGCGTTGCTCAATTTGTTCTTTTAACTCAGCGTCACTCATTTTTTCAATGTCGTTACCAAGTAAAGGTATACCCGGTTCTAAGCCAACTTCTCGACATACTTTAATCGTGATGATTTCATTGTCACCAGTTAGAACTTTAACGCCAACACCATGTTCATTCAATGCAGAAATAGCTTCATAAGCACTCTCTTTAGGTGGATCTAAGAAAGTCAAAAACCCACTAATGGCTAATGATTTTTCATCTTGGACACTATATTGAGCTTTAGTTTGTGATGCTGAAATATCTTTTACACCTACTGCTAACACTCTAAATCCATCTTTATTATAATTGTGTGCAAGTTCAATCAATGCTTGTTTACGATTTTCGTCTAACGGTAAGTATTCGCCGTTTTCATAAACAAAATCTGAAATAGATAGCATTTCTTCAACTGCACCTTTACAGATCATTAAGTGATTTTCATCATTGCCTTGTACAACAACCGATAAACGACGGCGAACAAAATCAAACGGTAATTCATCAATTTTTTTATAAAGACCAACACCTACTTTTTTAACACTGGTTTTTTCTTCAGCAAAACGGATGATCGCTTTATCCATCAAGTTTTTCATTCCACTTTGATAGTAACTATTGAGCCAGGCCAGTTGTAAAACAGATGGATCAATCTGCCCATTAATGTCTAAGTGATGTTCTAAAATGATTTTATCTTGTGTTAAAGTACCTGTTTTATCAGTACATAAAATGTCCATCGCGCCAAAGTTTTGAATAGCATTCAAACGTTTTACCACAACTTTTCGTTTTGCCATGCCAACAGCACCTTTAGCTAGATTTGCACTAACAATCATCGGTAACATTTCAGGCGTCAAACCAACAGCAACAGCTAATGCAAATAATGTTGCTTCCCCCCAATCGCCTTTGGTAAATCCATTTATTAGTAATACAATCGGAACCATCACTAACATAAAGCGAATTAGTAACCAACTTACGCTATTTACACCGCGATCAAATGAGGTTTCGGCTCTTGAACCCACTATTGATTTTGCTAATGAACCAAAATGTGTATCAGCACCTGTTGCAACAACAATAGCTTTAGCTGTTCCACTAACTACATTGGTACCCATAAAACAAATATTGTTTACATCAAGTACATTGTCCTTATCAATTTTTGAAGAATCTATCTCTTCTGTCGTTTTTTGCGATACCGCGCCTAAGGTGTCATATTTTTCAACTGGAATTGATTCACCGGTTAACACCGCTTGACTCACAAATAAATCTCGCGATTCGATTAAACGAATATCGGCAGGAATCATGTCCCCAGCTGATAAAAACACAATATCTCCAGGAACGATATCGCTTAAAGGAACTTCAATATGCTCAGTTGGCATATTTTTATTACGACGACGTAGAACTGTGGCTGTAGTTCGGATCATTGACTTTAATGCTTCAGCAGCTTTATTTGAACGAAACTCCTGCCAAAAACGCAATAATCCACTAAGTGTTACCATGGTTAAAATGATAATAATTCCAGTTAGATCTGTCTCTTCACCGTTTTGTAATGGCAACCAGTAATCAGTAAAAAAACTTACCAGTGCTAATATTAATAGTACAAATATAAATGGGTTCTTAAAAGCTAAAAGTAACTGGACAAAAGCTGATGGCACTTTTTCTCGAGCCACTTCATTTTTACCATACTGTTCCAATCGAGATTTTACATTTTCTTGAGTTAACCCCGAAAGACTTGATTGAAATTTAGACAAAATGCTATCTAAGCTATTCTGAGCTTCTTCAAGTGCTTTTATGTTTAAAGTATTATCTGTCTTTACTTGAGATGTTTTTTTAATCATAGTTTGTACCTATCTATTTTTCAGGCAAAAGGAACCCGCTCTTAGTTAACGTTAAACTAGGAGTTATTAAGTTCTTATCGACTAAAATTTAAACGTAAAGCAATAACTAACCATTGCAGTTAAGGCTTAACATGAAATAAAAATATTAAAAATAATATTAATTAAAAGTTAGATACAACTAGGTGGCTCTAAATGCTTATCTGTCAGATATAACACTCGCAAAAGTGCTTTATGAGCACAAAGGTATTTTGAATTTGTGTGATAGCGTGTAGAAAACTGCATATCGTTCACCGTTACCGTTTTTATCAATTTCGGCTTGTGAACTGAAAAAATAACTATTTAGACAGGTTCATTAACCGATAATGATGTGTTTGAATTTATCTCCCCATAGTTTGGGGTGACCCGATTGACTGTCCATATTTCTCCTGTAAATTGAACTCATCACTTTGTATTTCAACTTTTCTTAAACCTCATTTTTAACCATCTCTTATCGTTAAAAAAGTAAGAAAAGCTCAAAGGCGAGCACTTTATACGCTTTTGCATTCAAGAAGTCAACCGATTACTTGTAATAAAGTTGCAATTGATTAAAAACACCACTACTAGGATGATGAAATGTAGAATTAATACCCGTTTTACATAATATCAGTTACAATTAACCAATTGTTAACAACACTGGTTAAATTGGATGGATATTACTCAATTGTTGCAAGATAATTGGTTTAATTTATTTATTATCTTCGCTCTATCAATTATTGGCTTTATTTATAAAAGAAACACACCTAATAATTACTTTGACAATATTATTAGATATACAGATATATTAGAAAAAGTACCTCAACCTAGTTATCAAAAAGATTATTTAAACAATATCAAGAAAAAACTGATTTGGGAAAAAGTTTGTTTTTATAAACCAGGCAATATTAACAAAGAAAGAATTGCTATTTCTGTTGTTAATGCAGATATTCATAATGTTATTGAATTGAGTCAATTAAATCAATTAACTCAATATTTCGGTATTGAAAAAAACCGTATTACATTTCTTAGACCTTTTTTAATTAAAGACGTGATTTTAACCGCTGCTGTTAGTCTATTTACCTTTTTTATGGTTATATATAATCTCCATACTATTTTCAAATCAGAATGGATTATTAATGTCATTATTTCTGTATTGACGATTTTTGTTTTAATAATCATTGTTGCGCAATTTGCTAAAGGACCATTAAAAAGATTAAATAGTTACCGCATCCTTTTAAAGGATAAACAATTTTTAATTAGAGCAAATAAAGTATTTGCTAAAATCCTCGATGAAAATAGACCAATTGATACACTCTCTAAAGAAATTGACAAAAAAGAGTCTACGGATTTAGAAGAATAATCATTATTTAGATTTTATTATTAGACAGGACAATAAATAATAAAAAAACTATTTATTGTCCTTTTGGTAATAGAAATTTATGATTGAATTTTCAATCTTGAATTTTTTAACTGTTCAACTAATGTAAGCAAAGACGAATTTAATTGATACATAAATTGTTGATAACTGAATTCTTTTTTACTAATTTCCTCAAGCTGTAACTCCCAATGTGCAGTCATATCTGGCATTGAAACACTTTCCGGTAATGATAAAATCAAATTTTGGCCTACCTTCGTTGAACGAATTGATTTACCTTGACGCGTTAAAAATTGACGTTTAAATAAAAGCTCAATAATACCAGCTCTTGTTGCCTCAGTACCTAATCCATCAGTTTCGCGTAATATTTTTTTTATCTCGGGATCTTTAACAAATCTAGCTATACCTGTCATTGCAGAAAGTAAAGTCGCATCCGTAAATGGTCTTGGAGGTTGAGTTTCTTTACTAAGTAATTCGGTATCAATACATAGGACTGATTCGCCTTTTTTAACTAATTTAGTTAATAAACCATTATTCTCACTATTATCGGTATCGTTCTCTGCTTGATAATTTTTACTTCTAAACAGTACTTTCCAGCCTTCGTCCAACATTTGATTGGCTTTAGAGATAAATTTACCACCATTGATATCAACATCAATCTGTAACTCAGCATATTTATAAGCTGGATAAAATTGTGCTAAGTATTGTGTAGCAATCACTTGATAGACGGCTAACTCATTACTAGATAAACTTTCGGCTCTCACTTTACGCAAAGTTGGAATAATAGCGTGGTGAGCCTCAACTTTTTTATCATTCCAAGCTTTAGAACGTAAAGTGAAATCAGCATTATTAATTGCAAGTTGTAACGCAGAACAATTGTTTTCAATCGCAGATTTTACACCATTAATTTGTGTTAAGTGCTCTTCCGGCAAAAAACGGCAATCTGAACGAGGATAGGTAATTAATTTATGTTTTTCATATAATGATTGGCAAATATCAAGCACATCTTGTGCACTTAGACCATTTCGTTTTGCCATTTCAATTTGTAAAGCAGATAAATTAAATGGCATAGGTGGTGCAAGTTCTTTCTTTTTATTACTTACTTTATCAATAGTACCTGTCTGATCTTTAATTCGTTGACAAACGTTTTCTGCTAAACCTTTAACTAAAACTCTGCCCTCTTCATCTTGATAAGGTTCACATGCCTCGCTTGGTTGCCATTTGGCCTTGAAGGTTTCGTTATCCTTGGTTTGTAATATGGCATAAACTTCATAAAATGGTTTAGGAACAAATTGCGCTATCTCTAAATCTCGTCTAACTACTAATCCTAAAATCGGCGTTTGTACGCGCCCAATAGATAGTACACCACGATAACCGCTTCGTTGCCCCACAAGAGTACAAACACGACTCATATTCATCCCATATAACCAATCAGCTCTTGCTCTTGCTAAAGCAGAAGTAGATAATGGGATAAAATCTTGATTACTACGTAATTGCTCAAGTGATTTTTCAACAGCACTAGCATTCAAATCGCTGATTAAACAACGTTGAATAGTTTTCCGCTTTTCTGGTGGTAACTGGCAATAGTTAAGTACTTCATCAACTAATAATTGCCCTTCTCTATCAGGGTCACCCGCATGTACAATTTGTTCAGCTGATTTAATTAATTCAACTAAGGTGTTAAATTGTTTTTCGGTACTATTTTTGGGTATCAATATCCATTTTGCAGGAACAATGGGTAGATCGTCTAAAACCCATTTTTTATAGCGTTCATCATATATTTCAGGTGTTGCTTGTTCTAATAAGTGCCCAATACACCAGCTAACAATATCACCATTACTGGCTTTGATAAATCCATTTCCCTTTTGGTGGGGTTTAGGCAAAACATCAGCAATAGCTCTAGCTAAGCTCGGTTTTTCGGCAATAAATAGACGATAAGGTTCTTTAGATTGCATAATAATTAGTGTTAATCATAAATTCCAAACGACATAAGCATTATAGGGTTGATTTAAAATATAACCCAACTCAGTAGCAAGCTTTAAAGAGGGCTTGTTGTGAGCATCCCAGTTAGGTGTTATTTGACGATCTAGGCAAGCTAAAATTAACTTTGCCGAACTAATCAATGCAAGTCCTTTTCGTCTTTCCTCAACTATTGTATCGACTTCAATGTCGATACTATTATTATATGCTAAATAAGATGATGCACCAGAAACAATAACATTATCTTTTAAAATAATAAATCCCAATCCTGATTTTTCAAAATCCAAGTATGAATTAAAGTTTTTACACAAGTCTTTAGCCCATTCAAGATTGAGAATTTGCTGATAATACTTTTCATCAATAGCTTTTAATTGATAGTTTTCAGGTAATTTTGAGATAATTAATTGTAGTTTCTGAATATCAAATTCTGTAGGAGTATAAAAACTATAACGTGTAATTTTTTCATAATTGTTGCGATATACATTTTCAATTAAATTTTGCCAAGTTTTATCAATAGGGATAAGAATTGCATAATCATCACTATATACTTTTGGAATATAGTGAAGCATTTGCTGGTTTGGTTGACCTGCTAAAAAAAAGAAGCAACCAAGATTAATTGCTACTGATGTAGGCCGCAATAAATCATCAGCATATGCAAAACCGATATTTCCTTCCCAATAAGCTTGAATAATTGTTTGAGTTGTACTTTGAAATAATGATTCAATATCTTTTTTATTAATAATTTTATCAAAATACATCAATATATTTCCTTTTTCATATTTAAGCTTAATTTTTTACCACCATTTTTTTAGCTTAAGCCATACCACTGAAAGTATACTGATCAGAATTAATAGTAATATTAACCCAATAAATGACCACTCTTTTTCATTGAACGGAATGCCGGCCAAATTAACACCAAGCAAACTAGTGATAAAAGTAATTGGTGTAAAAATGATGGTAAACAAGGACATTAAATAAATACGTTTATTGGTCGATTCGGCCAAAATGCTATTAATTTGTTCCATAACGGAACCAATTCTAATCAAACAACTATCAATTTCAGAGACATAGTGATTTTGTTGGCTAGAAATGTCATGCAATCGCTGGCGATCATTGTCATCAATCCAAGATATTCTTTCAGTCGAAATTTTGACAAATATATCGCGCTGTGGGGAAAGTAAACGACGTAATATAAAAAGTTGTTTACGAACTCTTCCAATTTCCTTGTGAGAAAAAATCCGTTGATTTAATAATAGATCTTCCAATTTGATGATTTTATTGTGAACCCCATCAAAAGATAAATTAACTTGATCACAAATTAATTCAGAAAGTTGAATTAGCCAATCAGCAACATCTACAGGGCCAATACCTTTTTCTAAATTTTCTTTTAATTTGATGATGGCATCAATTTTTTGGTGCCTAGTTGATATTATAAAATTATCAGTTATATAAAATCGGAAAGTGACGATAGGATCAGGTAGCTCATTAGGTGTAAAATTAACACCTTTAAGTACGACTAAAATGCCTGTATCAAAGCGAATTTCTTTAGGAAACTGATTGGGTTTAATCAATTCATTTTTGACAAGATCTGGAATTAAATTTGTTTGGTTAATCCAATTGATTGTTTCGCTTTTAGCAAAATCAAGATGTATCCAATAAGGTTGTGAAATTGAAGCTTCACTTTTATCATTTAAAGGGTTGGCTTTGCCCTTCCCATCCAATTGACAACTAAAGACAGGGTGTGCTGCAAGTAGATCTGAAACCAGAATAGAATTATTACTATTTTCGTTAATCATCATCAGCCCCAATTGTTAAGTTTGCTTAATTATATACTCATTTTGAACGAAAATGGAGCGGATGATATTAGATTTATCCTTTAGGGATTTAAATAGATTTGAGGTATTGATGAATGTTTAGGGTGATTATAAACACCTAATTCAACACCATACCATCGATTGATATTTTCCACAGTTAATACTTCAGATGGTACACCTTGTTCTACAATTTTTCCTTGGTTAACAAGAATAATTTTATCAGCATACAAAGCAGCTAAATTGAGATCATGTAAGATGCAACATACAGCCAATTTCTGTTTAATAGCTAACTGCTTTAATAATCTTAAAGTATGTTGTTGATGATAAAGATCAAGTGCAGAGGTGGGTTCATCTAAAAATAATAATTTTTCATTAGATTGCGGTTGCCACAATTGAGCTAAGACTCTAGCTAATTGAACTCTTTGCTGTTCTCCTCCGGATAAACCTCTATAATCTCGGTCAGCAAATTGTAAACAATCAGTTTGTACCATCACTTCGTGAATTGATTCATCAAAATGTATTTTGCCATAAGGAGCTCGTCCCATTGCTATTACTTCTTTTACTTTAAAAGGAAAAGTAAGTTGGCTTTGTTGAAGCATAACTGTTCTTATTTTTGCTAATTGTTTTTGTGGCCACTGTGATAATGGTTTATCTAATAGATAACATTCACCAGATAATGGTTTTTGATAACCTGTTAGTAAACGCAATAAAGTGGACTTACCTGCGCCATTAGGACCAATGATAATTACAATTTCGCCTGAATTTATTGATAAAGATACATCATTAATTATCATTCGACGACCATAACCAAATGTTAAATTTTTAGCGGTTAACAAAATAAATCTCCATCAGTTATTTATGTCTCAGAATAAGCCAAAGAAAATACGGACCACCTATTAGGCTGGTTAAAAGACCGACAGGAATTTCAGTTGGAGCAACTAATGTTCTAGCTAAAGTATCAGCTAATAAAAGTAAACAAGCACCACCTAATGCAGAGCCAGGTATTAGCCATTTATGGTTTGCACCGACTTGTAAACGAATCATGTGAGGTACAACTAATCCAACAAAAGCAATAATGCCACTCACTGCAACAGAAGTACCAATCAGTACAGCACTAAGTAATAATAGATAGCGTTTAGTGCGTTCAACATTGATACCTAAATAATGAGCATCTTCATCCCCCAGCTGTAATATGTTGAGATGATGAGCAAGTTTAATAACACATAATAACGTAGGTAAAATTAAAGAAATGGATACAATGACCAGGTCCCAAGAGCCTTTTCCTAAATGTCCCATTGACCATAACGAAAGTTGACGTAATTGTGATTCATCACTAATGTAACTGAGTCCTCCCAATATTGAGCCAATGATGGCATTAATTGCGACCCCTAACAAAATCATTTTAGCTAAATTACATTGTTCATTAAGACTATAGAGGTATATAAGAATACAGATAGATAAACTACCAGCAAATGCAGCAATCATTTTTCCGTAAAGCATCATAATCGGAGGAAAAACGGCAGGAAATAATATCGTTATACCTACCATTAGGCTTGCACCACTACTAATACCTAATAAACCAGGATCAGCTAAAGGGTTTCTGAATAATCCTTGCATAACAGCGCCAGCACTAGCTAATGCCATACCAACTACTACTGCGAGTATAATTCTAGGTAATCGAATATTGAACCAAATATTCCATAAAGGATCATTGAATGACATACTCATTAATTGATTAAAAGAAAGTTTTAATGCTCCTGAGTTTGCCGAATAGACAATTAAAATTAATAGTAAAGCAAATAATCCCACTAACAATATTTGTTGACTAGATTTTCGCACCGATTAACCTCATATTTTTAATACTAATAACTCACCGCTAAGCTTGGGTCAACAACACTATATGCTCGGTTATCAAATTGTTGATTAGCAATTTTATCAATGATTATTCTGGCTAATTCTTTGCGATATACAAAACCATGAACTTCTTTAGCGAAATAACATTCACCATTATTTGTTATTTCTCCATCTCGTAAACCACCTGGTCTTAAGATCACATAATTTAATAAGCTGGTTTGTAACCAAATTTCAGCTAGTGATTTTTCTCGAACCGCATTACCAAATGCTTGCTTAGCTCGTAAGGATAATGTTGACCATGAATCACCACAACCAAGCGAGGTCACTAATATCATTTGTTTAATTCCAACCTGTTCGGCGCAATCAATGATAATGCGCTGAGCAATGTAATTACCCGTTTCTCCACCTAAAGTTGAAATTACTGTCGCGTCACTACCGTTTTGTTGACATATCTGTTTCACTAATTCAACGTCAGTTGCATCGCCAACATGAGTTTCAATACCTTGTTCAGATAATTGTTTTGCAAAATCAGCATCACGAACTAATACAATACAACGCCACTCAGGGTGGCATTGTTTGATTAATTGAGATACTTGATAACCAGTTCCTAGCTTTGAACTTACACCAAAAATAATTACTGTTTTCATTTTATTGTTTCTTAAAATTAATTGATTTTTTTTGCTAAAGCTCTAAATTTTTCAAGTTGTTCTGCTTTTAATTGATGTTTTTCATCACGCCCAACAAAAATTTTAAACATTGATTGACCTAAATGATTAAGGAATATAATAGAAGCAGTCGACATTTTCATAAATTTTCTTTCAATAAATGCAATATATTGGCAATGTTCTGCTTTTATGTGACCACTTAACCCTTTTTGATGGCGTAAGTTAAAGTATTTTTGGCTATGAGTTCCAGGAGGCAATTCACCTGAAATTTCAGCAATAATGTCACCAGTATGAACTAAAAACAATACGTCACCCCAAGTTGTTACTTCTTCCCAAATTGTATCAAAGTTACTTCCATCTACGATTTTTGCATCAGGTATTGCTTGGATCACTTGCGTCATAGTGACTTTATGATCTTGGGCAATTTTCTCTAGTAATTCTTCAGGGTTAGATTGCATATAAGTTGCAAGACTATTTAAAAGGGTTTGTTTATCTGCCATAGTAATTTCCTTTAATTTTCTGTTTTTACTTGGATGTTTTGCATATGTGGGTGAGATTTAGGCATACCATTACCTTGTTGCATGGCTTGTCTAGCTTGTGCCATCTTGTTTTGTAATTCGATATGCTCAGGATTATTAAGCTGTAGTAAAAGCTGTTGCAAAGCTTGTACAATATTACTTGACCAAAAACGTCCCGATAAAGTCAATCGTAAACAACGATCTTCATTTTGTAGTAATCCTACTTCATGCCATTGCTTGATTAATGGATCAAATAATTCAGCTTGATTGGTAAGTTGCGTTAGATCAACACGCCCTTTTTCTATACCTGCTTGTAATTTATGCAGCCAGTCACCGAGTAATGGTTTACCGGTTAACATCATTAGGGGCTTTTTACCTTGATCTAATAAGGAATAATATTGATTTAAATCACGATGGATCATATATGATTGCCCGTCTAGCTTTCCACCAGCACAAGAACCAAATCCAAAAAAGTGTGAGCCTTGTTTAATTAAAAAATTGTATAAATTCCGTTCACGACTCGTTTTTGCCCAATGAGCATTGGTTAAATGAGTCCAACCCTGTCTATCTAAATATTTAGCTCCTTGATGATAAAAATCGCACTTATCAGTTACTGTTGGAATCTCTATTCTTTTATTTTCAACACCTTTAGCTAATGGAGTTGTTGGTAAAAGATTTAAGGAGTAAAGATCAACCCCGTCGAGAGGCAATTGATCGGCGATTTCTAAATCTCTTTGCCAAGTAACTGGAGTTTGATTAGGTAGTCCAAACATAAGGTCACAAACTAAAGCAACACTATCTCGTGCAGCAATACGTTCAAAACTTTTAATAATTTCCTTTTCAGAAGACTGGCGTCCTAATCGCTGTCTAATTTCGGTATTAAAGGTTTGAATACCTATCGAAAAACGGTTTGCCCCAGCCTCAATGTAACTATCAATTTTATCCTCATCGAAATCAGAAATTCGCCCTTCTACAGTAATTTCGCAGTCAGGTGCTAGAGGAGCATGTTTTTTTAGATAATTGATTACACGAGCTAATTGTCCTGCAGCTAAAGCTGAAGGTGTTCCACCTCCAAAATAAATAGCATGAATTGGCGCAGACTGCATCGCTTTATTGTTAATTTCTAGGGATATCTCTTGTAATAAGTAATCAATATAAGTTTTGGTATCAAACTTACGCAATGGATTTTGATAAAATCCGCAAAATTGACAATGAATATCACAAAAAGGAATATGTATATAAATTAGACGTTTTCGTCCAGATAGATCTGAATTTTGAACAATACTCCATTGTTGTTCCAATTCTTGAGGTGATACTGGTAAACTTGCTTGTAAAGGCATTACTGCCCAACGATCTTTAAAAGGTAAAACTGAGTTTGAAGCGTAAAACGCACTTACATCAAATGATTTCATAACATCCATTCATAAAAATAATCTCGGTGAATTAAATAATAATTATTATCATTTATCAATATTTTTTTAATTATTTTCTTATTTAT
>NZ_LZGP01000011.1:0-445408 GCF_001690445.1 Gilliamella sp. wkB195 | reverse complement strand
GTTAGCTAATCCTGGTCGGACATCAGGAGGTTAGTGCAATGGCAAAAGCTAGCTTGACTGCGAGAGTGACGGCTCGAGCAGGTACGAAAGTAGGTCATAGTGATCCGGTGGTTCTGAATGGAAGGGCCATCGCTCAACGGATAAAAGGTACTCCGGGGATAACAGGCTGATACCGCCCAAGAGTTCATATCGACGGCGGTGTTTGGCACCTCGATGTCGGCTCATCACATCCTGGGGCTGAAGTAGGTCCCAAGGGTACGGCTGTTCGCCGTTTAAAGTGGTACGCGAGCTGGGTTTAGAACGTCGTGAGACAGTTCGGTCCCTATCTGCCATGGGCGTAGGAAAATTGAGAGGGTTTGCTTCTAGTACGAGAGGACCGAAGTGAACGCACCGCTGGTGTTCGGGTTGTGATGCCAATTGCATTGCCCGGTAGCTACGTGCGGAATAGATAAGTGCTGAAAGCATCTAAGCACGAAACTAGCCTCGAGATGAGTTTTCCCTGAAGAGATTCAGTAAGGTCCGTTTGAGACTAAGACGTAGATAGGTCAGGTGTGTAAGTGTAGTGATACATTGAGCTAACTGATACTAATGAACCGAGAGTCTTAACCTTACAACTCGGAGTTGTTTTGGGATACGCGAAGTTGAGATTAAGAAATCATCGAAAGATGGTTAAAGATTAATAAAACAGTTTGTTCCGGATTGAGCGATTGGTGAAGATATGTGATAATCATCATCAGTTGAAAAAGAGAAGACAGAATATGTCTGGCGGTAATAGCGCGGTGGTCCCACCTGACCCCATGCCGAACTCAGAAGTGAAACGCCGTAGTGCCGATGGTAGTGTGGGTATTACCCATGTGAGAGTAGGGTGCCGCCAGACTTTTAATTTATAAACACACCAAAAAATACGGTGGAGCGGTAGTTCAGTTGGTTAGAATACCTGCCTGTCACGCAGGGGGTCGCGGGTTCGAGCCCCGTCCGTTCCGCCACCTTATCTAGGGGCGTAGTTCAATTGGTAGAGCACCGGTCTCCAAAACCGGGTGTTGGGAGTTCGAGACTCTCCGCCCCTGCCATAAAAATAATAGATTTGTTCTAATTTTAGTCATTTATTCAATTTTATTTATATAAATAAAAAAATTTTGTTTACAGATTAACTTTGTCAATTATAATTCCCGCCCAACAACTTTTATAATCTAGAGGATATAACATGGCTGAAAGTTTTGTAAGTCAACAACGTTTTTTTGATAATAAGAATTATCCAAGAGGATTTTCTCGTCATGGCGATTTTACTATCAAAGAAGCACAGATCTTAGAAAAATATGGTTGTGCTTTTAGAGATCTCGATGCAGAAACTAAAAAGCCAACTACATCAGAAGAGAAATCTTTTGTTGCAGTTTGTAAAGGGAAAAAGGAACCAGTTACAGATTATGAAAAAACATGGATAAAGTACCTTTCTAAAATTAACAAACCAAAACGTTTTCACACGTTATCAGGTGGAAAACCTCAAGTTGACGTGAGTGATGACTTTGTCGATAGTGATGATTAATTTATTAGCCAATATTTTTGTGCATTTGAATTAATAATCTATCCATAGAACGATAACTCAGTGCTTCTGAAATATGTTTTCGTTCTATGCTCTTTGAACAATCTAAGTCGGCGATAGTCCGAGATACTTTTAATATTCTATGCCAAGCTCGAGCAGAAAGTCCTAATTTAATTAAAGCCTGTTCTAAGTACTCATTATCTTCATCAGTTAACAAACAATGAATTTGAATTTCTTTTGGTGATAATTGGCTATTTAACTTTTTATTTCTTATCATTTGAATTTTTCTAGCATCTATAACTCTTTTTTTCACTTTATCAGTTGGTTCAGTTACACTAACTTTTTGACTTAGTGTACCTTTAGGTAGTAATGGTACTTCAATTGATATATCAAAACGATCTAAAAATGGACCAGAAAGTCGATTTAAGTAACGTATAATTTGTTGTGGTGTTGTCCTATTATGAGTTCCATGATAATGACCCGTAGGGCTAGGGTTCATGGCGGCAATGAGTTGAAACTTTGCTGGAAATTTTATTTTTGCATTTGCCCTAGATATAACAATTTCTCCCGACTCAATGGGTTCTCTTAAGGCATCTAATACTTTACGGTTAAATTCTGGTAATTCATCTAAAAATAACACTCCATTATGGGCTAATGAAATTTCTCCTGGTTTAGGAATTGAGCCGCCACCAACTAAAGCTGCTGCTGATGCACTATGATGTGGGGCTCTAAATGGCCTTTTACGCCAATTTTGAATTGAACCATTAGCGCTAACAAGACTGGTGATTGCTGCACTTTCAAGTGCTTCATCATCTGATAATGATGGTAATAATGAAGTTAACCGAGTGGCTAGCATCGTTTTACCAGTCCCTGGTGGACCAATTAACAATAGATTATGTCCACCTGCAGCGGCAATTTCTAAGGCTCTTTTAGCATGTTCTTGACCAATTATATCTTGTAGGTTAATTATTTGCTCATCATCATCTTTGTATTCTCTGTATTCAACAGTAGGTAAATTAATTTCATTGTATAGATATTGGCATAGTTCTAATAAATTATGCGTAATTAACGTATTATTATGATGGATTAATGATATTTCAGATTGATTTTCTCTAGAAATAATCAATGTACGATTATTTTTTTTAGATGATATAGCAGCAGGAATAGCACCTTTTACAGCCTTAATCTCCCCAGATAAGGCTAATTCACCTAAAAATTCATATTTAGCTAGATTATCGTTAGGTATTTGTTCGGTTGCTGCAAGAATAGCGATAGCTATAGGCAAATCAAAGCGACTACCTTCTTTAGGAAGATCTGCTGGAGATAAATTAACAGTTATCTTTTTTGCTGGAAATGTAAAGCCACTATTAATAATAGCGCTTCTAACTCGGTCTTTAGATTCTTTAACCGTTGCTTCAGGAAGACCAACCAGAACGAAACCTGGTAATCCATTACTAATATGTACTTCAACATTAATTTGAGGTGCTTGTATTCCAATAGAGGCTCTTGTATAAATAATTGCGAGAGACATAGTTTTGTCTTCATTAGTTTCTGATTTTTAGCACTTTATTAGTAATTAAATAATGTGAACAAACAGAAAACTAAAAATGCGTGTTCTCTCGCAATAAATTTTCTAATTTTACTGATATTTTAATTTTTAGTTCTTAAAAAGAATTTAGAAATAAATAATGATATAAAAAATAAACAAGTATTACTTAATACAACAGAAGGACCTGTTGGAGTATCATAAATTAATGAAAACAGAATCCCACCCAAAATAGATAGCATCCCAATTAATATTGCAAAAAATGCCATTGATTCTGGGTTTTTAGCATAATATTTTGCTGTAGCAGCAGGAATGATTAATAGTGCAGTAATAATTAAAGCTCCAACAAATTTCATAGCAATACCAATTGTTAATGCTAAAAGTATTGTAAGCATAAATTTTGTTAGTGGTACATTAATGCCATGGCTAAAAGCTAGTTCCTCACTAACAGTGATAAATAAAAATTGATTCCAACGCCATATCAACAGAATTCCAATTATTACTACACAAATTAAAATCTGATAAACATCAAACATTGTTATAGATAAAAGATCACCAAATAGATAACCCATCAAATCAATGCGTATACTATTCATTAAACTTATCACAACTAAACCAAGTGAAAGAGCGCTATGAGCTAAAATACCCAGTAATGTATCAACAGGTAGTTGTTTTTGAGATTCTAACCATAACAGCCCGATAGCTAATATCAAAGTCACTAAAACGACGGCATAGAATAAATTAATATCAAAAAGGAAGCCAAAAGCAACGCCTAATAATGCTGCATGGGATAAAGTATCTCCAAAATAAGACATTCTTCGCCAAACAACAAATGTACCCAATGGACCTGTTAAACACGATAAGCATAAACCTGCAAGTAAAGAGGGTAAGAGTAACTCAATCATTATTTTGTTCCTCTTGAATCAGGTAATATAATTTTTCGATTATGATCATTGTAATGCTGGCAACAATCATTATTGTGATGGTGCTTATATAAAGCGAATTGTGATGCGCCGTGAGGTCCAAATAAAGAAACAAATTCTGGATCGTTTGAGACACTAGCCGGTGTTCCTGAACAACAGATATGATGGTTTAAACAAATTACTTCATCTGTTTTTGCCATAACTAAATGTAAATCATGTGAAACCATTACAACACCACAACTAAACTTCGTTTTAGCATCAATAATTAAATCATACAATAGCACTTGTCCATTTACATCTACACCTTGTGTAGGCTCATCTAAAATAAGTAGTTTTGGGCGTTTTGCTAATGCTTGAGCAAGTAGCACTCGCTGTAACTCCCCGCCTGATAATTGATGCATAGATCGATCAATCAGGTATTGAGCTTTTACTAAAGATAATGTTTGGATGATATCATCATAACTTAATTGTTTATTTAGCTGCATAAACCGTTTGACGGTTATAGGTAAAGTTGGATTCAAATTTATTGATTGAGGGACATAACCGATAGTCAAATCAGAAGCACGTTCAATGGTGCCTGTTGTAGGTGAAATTAATCCTAAAATAACTTTGACGAGTGTTGATTTTCCTGCACCATTTGGACCTAGAATCGTAATAATTTGGCTTAAGTTAATCGTCAATGAAACATCATATAATATTTTTTGTTGATTTATTTTAACCGAAATATTATTTAGAGCCATTAATTGTGTCATGATATCGATAGTCCTTGCCGATCAATATGTTATGTTATATTATAACAATAATGTGGTTTTATTCCATCATATTTTATAAATATTGGATGACAAAGTGAAAAATTTAACTAAAAACATCAGGCAAGTTCTACGTTTTCTTGCTCAACTTACGCTAATCGTTATTGGATTAACAAATAATGTTAATGCTACTGTAATTTCCTCAGTAAGGCCGATAGGTTTTATTACTGAAGCAATTGCATCAGGTGTAACAAATACAGATATACTATTGCCGGATGGCGCATCTCCTCATACTTATTCATTGAAACCCTCCGATTTGGCTAAAATTAAGAATGCTGATTTAATAATTTGGGTTGGTGAAGATATGGAAGTTTTTATGCCAACGGTTTTAAAAAATGTTGGTGAACACAAGCAGATAGAATTAATGGATATTCCCGAAATTAAGAGTTTGCTTAGAACCAATCATCACGATGAAGAAATACCTCATGATGATAATGATCATCATCATGGTGAATATGATGAACATATATGGCTTTCGCCAAAAATTGCTAAAATTATTGCAAAATCAATCCATGATAAGCTTATAGAACTGTATCCTAATAAAGTGCAGTTGCTTGATGCAAATCTGAACGAATTCATTACAAATCTATCAGAAACAGAACAAAACATTGCAAAAAAACTAATTAGCGTACAAAATAGAGGGTATTTTGTGTTTCATGATGCATATGGGTACTTTGAATCACAGTTCGGATTAAAAAATCTAGGAAGTTTTACCATAAACCCAGCAGTACAGCCTGGCGTTCAAACTGTCTATGCAATTCAAAAAAAGCTAGCGGAACATCAAGCAGTCTGTGTTTTTAGAGAGCCACAGTTTAGCCCTGCAGTTATAAAGAAGTTAGTAAATGGTACAAATGTTAAAATTGGTGAATTAAATCCATTAGGGACAGGTATCATTGTCGAAAAAGGTGCCTATTCACACTTTTTATTAACATTAACTCAGGAGCTGTTGGATTGTTTAGATAAAAAATAGTTTAGATTATAAGATAGTTAAGGTTAATTTTGGCACAGCAGATTAAATCCCCTAATATTGCAAAAAATAAATTCAAAATTCCCTATTTTTCAGTGTTAGGAGCCCTTGTTGTTGTTATTTTTATAACTATATTGTGGCGCCCTTTAAATTTAGATCGCACAGTGTACGTTCCTCTAAATTCTCAAGCTCAAACTACAGTTACAGATACGCCTTCGTCTTCGCTTGTTATTGGCGATGGGCGAATTGATATGCTTAGTGATAAATCTAAAACTGACAATGTTACAGAGTCGTCTGATGTTCCTGAAGATGATATAGCTAAAGACGAATTAGATGATCTTGCTGAAGAAAAAGATAACACGGTGCAATATACCATTTCACGTGGTGATACATTACACGATATTTTGAATCGTTATAATGTAAATAAAAATGATATTGCACAGTTAACAGGTAAGTATAAACAACTAGCCAATTTGAGAATTGGTCAGCAGGTTAGTTGGACGACCGATGATAATCACAATTTGCTCACTTTTAACTGGACAATATCAACTAATAATGTTCGAATTTTTGAAAAGTCAGGCAATCAATTTATAGAAAGTACTGAGACTGTAGAAGGTGTCTCACAAAATAATGTTATTAAAGGTGAGCTGAAATCCAGTTTTGTAGCTGATGCGCGTAAAGCTGGTTTAACGAGTAATGAAATTGGAATTATTACACGTGCATTGCAGTGGCGTTTAGATTTTCGACGTTTAAAAGTAGGCGACAAATTCGTGGTATACTTATCTCGTGAAATGCATGGAAATCGTTTATCCAATAGTAAATTACTTGGTGTTCGCATTAAAAATGGATCTAAAGATTATTATGCGATTCTAGCTGATGATGGTAAATACTATGATATTAATGCAGGTAGTTTATCTCAAAGTTTTTTCCGATATCCTTTAGCTAAAAAAGCTCGAGTGTCATCAGGTTTTAATCCTCGTCGGTTAAATCCAGTTACAAGAATAGTTACACCGCATAATGGTGTTGATTTTGCAGTATCTAGAGGAACGCCAGTATTATCTGTAGGAAATGGGGAAGTTGTTATTGCAAAATACAGTGGCTCAGCAGGTAACTATGTTGCTATACGCCATGGTAGGCAATATATGACGTCATATATGCATTTAGACAAAATTTTAGTAAAACCAGGTCAACAAGTTAAACAGGGTGACAAAATTGGTTTATCTGGTAATACAGGGCGTTCTACAGGACCACATTTGCATTTTGAATTACATATCAATAATAAACCTGTTAATCCATTAACAGCAAGTTTACCGATTAATGAAGGTTTAACCGGTAAGTCTAAAAAAGCATTTATAGAAAAAGTTAAAAATATTCAGCCACAACTTAGTTTTTAATTGATTTTCTATATTTAACTATATTATTTAAACTAAAATATCTTATTGATAAGAAGCTCAATACTCCATTAAAAGTTATGTTATTATAAGTTAATTTTATTTAATCTTAATATTGGGTGCAGTTTGAACAGACCAACTAAAAAGAAATCGACTAAAAAAGCTTCAAAAAAAAATAAGAAATCATTGTGGCGTCGACTTTGGTCGTTGCTTTTCAAATTATGTCTTATCTTTGTTGCTGTAACTGTCGTTTATGGGATTTACTTAGATCAACAAATTAAAGAGCGTATAGATGGTAATGTTTGGGAATTACCTGCGGCTGTCTATGGACAGATAGTCGACCTCGAGCCAGATAGTGATTATAGTCTTAGTGATGTTGTTACTTTGCTAAAAGGTGCACAATATCGTCAGCAAGATAGTAAAGCAACTCGACCAGGTGAATTTATTGTTCAAAATGGTGCTGTTGAAATTTACCGTCGTCCATTTACTTTTCCTGATGGTGAAGAAAAAGCTTTTCGTGTCAAAATTACTTTCTATGAAAACAGGATAGATCGCATATCTAATTTAGACACAGGTCGTGATTTTGGCTTACTTAAGATTGATCCTAAATTAATAACGATGATGCATTCCCCAAATGGTGAACAACGGCTTTTTGTGCCTTTAAGAGAATTTTCTGACTCGTTAATAAAAACCTTAGTTGCAACTGAAGATAAACGTTTTTATGACCACCATGGTGTAAGTTTATATTCTATTGGTCGAGCCATATATGTTAATTTAACAACAGGCCGAACTGAAGGTGGAAGCACACTAACACAACAAACGGTTAAAAACCTCTTTTTAACTAATGAGAGAAGTATCAGTCGTAAAATACGTGAAGCCTATATGGCTATCATTTTAGATGCTCGATATAGCAAAGAACGTATCTTAGAACTTTACTTAAATGAAGTCTATTTAGGTCAAGCTGGTAGTGAAGAAATTCATGGTTTCCCATTAGCAAGCCTCTATTATTTTGGTCGCCCAGTTAATGAATTGACATTAGACCAGCAAGCTGTATTAGTAGGCATGGTAAAAGGTGCTTCGTACTATAATCCTTGGACTCAACCGCAACAAGTAATTGAACGTCGTAATGTTGTATTAAAACTTGCTGAGCAACAAGGAATTATTGATGAGGAATTATATAATTTACTTAGCCAACGCCCACTTTCAGTTTTACCAAAAGGTGGAGTGATATCACCGCAACCAGCATTTATGCAAGTTGTCCGTAGTGAGCTGAGAAAACAGTTGGGTGATAAAGCAGACCACCTGTCAGGAATGAAAATTTTCACCACATTCGACCCAGTTGCTCAGGCTGCAGCAGAACAATCGGTTACGGATGAAATAGAAACGTTACGTAAATCGACTAATAAAGAATTACAAACAGCAATGGTTATTGTGAGTCGTGAAACAGGTGAAATCCGTTCTATTATTGGTAGCGCTGAGCCACGTTACCCTGGTTATAACAGAGCGTGGTTAACTAGACGAGCAATTGGTTCACTGGCAAAACCGTCAACCTACTTAACTGCATTAGGTCAGCCAGAACGTTATCAGCTTAATACTTGGTTAAACGACAACCCATTATCAATCAAACTTGATAACGGCGGTTATTGGCAACCGAAGAATTTTGATCGGAAGTTTCGCGATAAAGTGATGTTAATTGATGCATTAGCTCTTTCACTTAACGTACCTACAGTTAACTTAGGTATGTCATTAGGTTTAGACGCAACTAAAACGACTTTACAAGCATTGGGGGTACCTGAAGATCGTATCCCTAATTTGCCTTCTCGCTTATTAGGTGCTCTAGAGTTAACACCATTAGAAACAGCACAAATGTTCCAAACTATTTCCAATAATGGCCAACGTGCACCGCTCACAATACTACGGTATGTATTAACTGATAAAGGTGAACTTGTTTATCAAAATTACCCGCAACAAATTCAAGCGGTTTCTCAGCAATCCGCTTATTTAACCTCTTACGCTATGCAACAAGTCGTTGAATCAGGAACATCACGTTCATTGAAAGCTAAATATGGATCATTCAATTTAGCTGCCAAGACTGGAACAAGTAATGATTCGCGTGATAGTTGGTTTACTGGTATTGATGGAAAAAATGTTGCAATCATTTGGATAGGGCTTGATGATCATTCACCTATGAAATTAACAGGCGCTACAGGTGCATTAAAAATATATAGTGAATACTTACAAAATAATCCACCGAAAAAATTACAACTTCCAGTACCACAAAATATCTTTATGGTACCTATTGATAGTAGTGGCCAATGGCAGTGCGATGGAGGAGGAGTAAGGACTTTACCTGCATGGACGGTCAATCCGCAAAGTTTATGTGCTGTTAGTTCTCAAACTGAGACAAATCAATCGGCTCCTAGCTGGGTTACTGACATGTTCAATAATTAAATGAGATTATTAAATGCCTGAATTACCAGAAGTAGAAACTAGTCGGCGTGGTATTTTACCTTATTTAAAAGGCCAAATTATCAAACAAGTTGTTGTTCGACAACCCAAGCTTCGTTGGCCTATTGATGTGGCTATTTCCGATGCTCAAGGTCAAATAATCATAGATATCAAAAGACGTGCTAAATATTTATTATTACAGTTGACGCAAAATTGGATTGTAATTCATTTAGGTATGTCTGGTAGCTTACGCATAGTAAAATCAAACCAAAGACCAGATAAACATGATCATGTTGATTTGGTATTAGAAAATGGTGTGACATTACGTTATACCGACCCAAGGCGTTTTGGGTCGTGGCTTTGGACTAATTCTATTGATGATCTTAAACAATTGAAGCATTTAGGATTAGAACCTCTAAGCGAGGAGTTTTCAGCAAACTATCTTTTCGAAAAAGCGACTAATCGAAATATTCCTATAAAAAGCTGGATTATGGACAACCATATTGTGGTCGGTGTTGGTAATATTTATGCTTCAGAATCATTATTTATGGCAAAAATTAATCCGCATCGGAAAGTAAACAGTTTAACTTTAAATGAATTTGAACGATTAGTCACAGCAATTAAACAAGTGCTCACCAAATCTATAGAACAAGGTGGTACTACACTTAAAGACTTTGTTCAATCTGATGGTAAACCGGGTTATTTTGTACAAAAGCTCCAAGTATATGGTAGAGAAGGCGAAAAGTGTTTAATTTGTAAATCTGACATAAAGTCTCATCGAATAGGCCAACGCAATACATTCTATTGTGAAAAATGCCAAAAATAGCAAATTTGAAAATTTATTCTTATTGATCATTCTTTAATCTCTTTAGCCTGATTATATTTAATTTAAATAAAAATCTTTGGCGATTACTTTTAACTCCTCACAAATCAGAATAGTATAGTAAATAAGTGACAGTAATTGCGAATATAAGAATAATAAATAATTTATATAGAAAAATCTTTTTTACTCAAATAGCTATGGACTTGTTACGCAATTTCGGCTATCTTTCACGCTGATATTTATATTTTGTAAAGAGTGACACCATTTAATTGTTAAAAGGTTTATCTTTTTGTATCTAAATACGGTTGTTATACTTATTTTAACTTAAATATATTTCTTTTTGATTAAGGAATTTAAGATGATCAAATTTGCTTCTCGCTTTTTGATAGCTTGTTTTGTTTTTTTATATACAATGATAGCTACTGCTGAAGTTAGAATTATAATCACTGATGGCGTAAGTTCTGCTAAACCAATTGCGGTCATACCATTTAAATGGACAGGTAGCGGTGAACCTCCACAAGTTGTGGATAATATTATTGCTTCTGATTTACGCAATAGTGGTAAATTTAATCCAATTGATGTAGCAGCAATGCCGCAAAAACCAACTACCGCTTCTGAAGTCAATCCTAGTGTTTGGAGCAATATTGGTATTTCTGCCGTTGTGGTCGGAACAATACAACCTGATGCATCAGGAAAATATCTTATCACCTATCAATTAATTGATACTGTTGAACGTCCTGGCGCTGTCTTAGTTGAAAATCAATTTTCTATTGAACAACGTTGGTTACGTTATGCAGCCCATACTGCAAGTGATGAAATCTTTGAAGCGTTAACTGGTATAAAGGGTGCTTTTAGAACACGTATTGCCTACGTTGTTAAAAATAGTAAGGGTCCTTATACACATGAATTACGTGTATCTGACTATGACGGATTTGATCAAGTCACCGTACACCGTTCAAAAGAACCATTAATGTCACCAACATGGTCACCTGATGGCAAAAAAATAGCATATGTAACTTTTGAAAGTGGTCGTTCTGCATTAGTGTTAAAAACATTAGAAAGTGGTGCAGTTGAAACTATTGCATCCTTTCCACAGCATAATGGTGCACCAGCATTTTCACCAGATGGTAGCAAATTAGCTTTTGCCTTATCAAAAGGGGGTAGCTTAAATTTATATATGATGAATTTAAGAACTAAGAAAATTACACAAATTACCTCTAGCCGCAGTAATGACACTGAACCTTCATGGATGCCTGATAATGAAACTATAGTTTATACATCTGATCAGGCGGGACGTCCTCAACTATATTCAATTAACATTAATAGTGGAGCATCACAACGTATAACTTGGGATAATACGCAGAATCAAAATGCTCGCGTATCTCCAGATGGTAAGTTTATTGCTGTGATTTCTACTAATAATGGTGAGCAACATATTACTCGATATGATCTAGAAACGAATACTTATCAACGATTAACTGATACGTTTTTAGATGAAACACCGAGTATTGCTCCAAATGGCACTATGATTATCTACAGTTCATCGCAAGGTTTAGGTACAATTTTAAATCTTGTTTCAACTGATGGTAATTTTAAAGCAAGGTTACCAGCGACTGATGGACAAGTAAAATTCCCATCGTGGTCACCTTATTTATGAGGAACGACTAAATTTTAAGCAATAATATAATTATTAAAATTGTGTAAATGTGAAGGTCGTTATAATATATACTTCTAATCTTTCTAGTTGGTAACAGGTGTTACTTTGAAGTTGGTTAGAAGTATACAAAATATAAATAATAATTTATTTAAACACAAAGGAGTTAATTCAATGCAATTTTCTAAATTTCTTAAGGTAGCTGCAGTTGCTTTACCATTAATTGCTGTGACAGCATGTTCTTCAAACAGCAGCAGCAAAGCAGGTAACGGTTCTTTATCTAAAGAAGCTCTAGCTCAATTACAAAAATTACAACAAATCAATACAGTTTATTTTGATTATGATAAATACAATGTTAAATCAGAATATTCAACATTATTAAATGCACATTCAATCTTTATGCGTGCAAATTCATTCTTAAATGTTGTTATTGAAGGTCATGCCGATGAACGTGGTACTCCAGAATACAATATCGCGTTAGGTGAACGTCGTGCAGCAGCAGTTAAATCTTACTTACAAAGTAACGGTGTTTCTGGTGAACAACTTTCAATCGTTTCTTATGGTAAAGAAAAACCAGCAGTATTAGGTCACAACGAAGCAGCTTATGCTAAAAACCGTCGTGCAGTAATTACTTACGCTGGATATTAATCCCATCTTATGACGGCTGATTTATCAGCCGTTTTTTATGTTTAAGTTCACGTCGAGTTTATATAATATGTATAAAAAAATACTCACATTGTCCTTATTTTTATTATTTGCTGGATATGGTTGTGCTGCTGGTAGTTCTGATGTGGATAGAACAATACAAGCACAAGGACAGTTGATAATCCAGAATCAACAAAAAATTAATGATCTACAATCTGATGTAGATACACTTCGTGGTCAATTGGAAGAAACTAAGCATCAACTTAACCAAACAATTGAACGCCAAAAAATGATATTACAGCAAATGACTAATGGGACAGGATTCTCATCAAATCCAAATGATGAAACCCAAGGTGACAGTTCTGATTCAACATCAAGCACTGATGCTGGGGCATCGCCATCATCATCTTCAGGTTTATCTGGATGGTCTACTTCAGGTGATGATAAAGCGGATTATAATTACGTCATGCAATATATTAATGATGACAAACAGAGTGATGACGTAATTATAGCCTTTCAAAATTATCTAAAAGCCTACCCAAAGACAAGTTACCGTGCAAATGTAAATTATTGGCTTGGTCAACTTTGTTATAAAAAAGGTAAAAAAGATAATGCATCATTTTATTACGCAACAGTAGTAAAAGATTTTCCATCTTCTCCAAAAGCAGCAGATAGCCTTTACAAAGTGGGTTTAATTTTACTTGATAAAGGTGATAAAAAGAATGCCAAAACTGTATTTCAACAAGTCGTAAATAAATACCCTAAAGATAAAAAGACAGTTGAGCTAGCAAATAAAAAAATAGCATCGTTATAATAAAGTGTATAAATAACCAGCTATTGAATAAAAATAGCAATAAAAGGGTTGCACCGCCTTATAATTATAAGTATTATAGCAACCCGAAATTGCTTGAAGTGATAAGTAATAAAGCAGAAAGTAATTCTATCAAAATGGGTTGTTAGCTCAGTCGGTAGAGCAGCGGACTTTTAATCCGTTTGTCGAGCGTTCGAATCGCTCACGACCCACCACTTCCTCTTACATAATGAATTTATCCTCCACTAGACATACTAAACTTGTCGTTTGGTGATCTGATTAAAAATCTATTTTAATAAAATCCACTGTTAGCTATTAGAAGATGTTTCATAAAAAAATCAAATAATCAAAATATTACCATATCATCCACTAATTAACTTAGTGACTTTCAAATCAAATTTATATTTTTATAAAAATATGATTTAAGGTTTATATTGAAAGTCGTCAAGATAGAAAAAAGTTGTAATCGCAAATAACAATCATTATCATTAACAACTATTGTTTTAAAATTAATCAAACAATAGGAAAAATAATGAAATTAGTTAATCAATTAGTCTTGCCATGTAGTTTGGGCTTATTTACTTTTATAGCTTACGCCCAAGATAAAGTTAATGATGATATTGAAACTATGAAGGTAGTCGCTAAGGATAATAATGATCAGCGTATAAAACTATCATCAACTGCAACTAAAACATCCTTTGAAATAAAGGATATTCCTCAAACCATTAATTCGATTAATGTTGAACAACAGAAAATTTATGGACAAAATGACCTCAGTGTTATTGTCAATAAATTACCCGGAGTCGATGCAACTTATGATATGCGAGATGAAGGTATCAAAATTAGAGGGTTTTCTGCCAGTTCTGGCGATATTTACCGAGATGGTGTCCGTGCTAGCGGACAAGTTAGACAAAGTACAGCTAATATAGAGCGAATTGAAATTTTAAAGGGACCTGCTTCGGTACTTTATGGTCGAGGTTCAGGTGGTGGAATCATAAATATGATCAGTAAGCAGGCAAATTTTGATTCACCGTCTACCTTGAGTTTACGAGGGGGATCTTGGGATAAATATGGTGGAATGATAGATGTTAACCATGTTTTAAGTGATGAGCTTGCCATACGAATGACTATAGATCACCAATCAGATAAAGGCTTTCGTAAAGGCATTAAACAACGAGATACAATGGTTTCGCCAAGCGTCTTGTATGATAATCTAAACGGATTTAATTGGTTAGTACAATATACAAATGATAAATTATGGCGTAAACCAGATAGGGCGCCGGCTTATTATGATTTACCAAGAGGTGTTTCAATCAAAACGGCCTATGCTCACCCAGATGATTATGTGAAAGATAATTTTAATTCGTTACGTTCGGTGATGGGATATGAATTTGATCATCATTGGTCTATTAAATTAACAAATATGTATCGTAAAGCAGACCAAAATTTCGATCATCTTTATGCTGGTAATTATTGTGATTGGAATGGGAAATTAAACAATGGTAAGCCGTGTAATTACAAAGGTAAATTAAAATTCCGTCGAGCTTGGCAAGAAACTTCGAACAAAACCTACAGTAATACTCTTGATTTAGCCGGTAAATTTAATACTGCAAGTATTGCCCATGATATGTTAATTGGGGTTGAATATAACATTGAAAAAAGGGAACCACGATTAGCTTTAGCTAGCCAATATCCTGAAGCAGTGGATCCTTATCATCCTCATTGGCGCTCTAAAAAGCCTCACTTCACAACATTGAATACCAAAACTAATCATAAAGCTACTTCTAAAGGGTTATATTGGCAGGATCTCATCAGCTTTACAGAACAATGGAAATTACTTGCAGGATTACGTTATGATAATTATGAATTTGCTTCAGATAACAAATTGAATCATCAAAATCGGTCATATGATGGTCACACTTTAAGTCCACGTATTGGATTAATTTGGCAACCGATTGCGTCTCAAAGCTTTTATGCTTCGTATAGTAAAAACTTTGCACCTTATGGTGGTAGAGGTTTAATAACCATAGCTACAGATTTTAAAACTGTTTATGATGATAAGCCTCAGTATTCACGTCAGTATGAAATCGGTATCAAAAGCGATTGGTTTAATGATAAGCTCTCTACTCAAATCGCACTCTATAATCTTGAACTCTATAATGTTAGGTATCAACCTGACTCGGTCAATGATCCTTATAATTGGCAAGTTAGAGGTAGTGATCGCAGTCAGGGGATAGAGTTGAGTGCTATTGGACAATTAAGTAAAAATTGGTATATCAATAGCGGTATTGGTTATCAACAAGCTAAAGTGCATAAAGATAAAAAAACACCAGCTAACCAAGGAAAATACCTATCTAATACAGCTAAACATAGTGGCTATCTAAGTGTTCGCTACCTTCCACATGAAGATTGGTTCACGGAAGTGGGATTTGATTATAAAGGTTCAATGTATAATGATGATAAAAACCTCGTTAAACGCTCTGGATATGGAACATGGAATGCCGCAATCGGTTATCAAACACGATCTGTTGATCTAACCTTAGCATTAACCAATTTATTGGGTAAAAAATATTGGCGCTCAAGTAGTATGCCAGGCACTCCTCGCGCATTTTTATTAACTGCAAGTTATAAATTATAATATTCGATAAGTATTTTTAAGAGGGAATGGTATTCCCTCTTGTTGATTATCTTTAAACTTTCGCCGCTAATTCAATAATTTTCATCGTGACTTCGAATGATTTCAAGAATGATGATAGTGGTAAAAATTCAAAGCAAGAATGAAAGTTGTGTGCACCAGTAAAATAGTTTGGTGTGGTGAGTCCTCTTGCTGATAGTGCTGAACCATCTGTTCCTCCACGCATGGCGATAGTATTTGGTTTAATACCCAATAATTCAAATGATTGGTAAATCAAATCAATACAACGACGATCATCACCTAAATAATTAGCAATATTGCTATAGATATCAGTAATTTGACATTCAATTTTTGCTTTAGGATATTTACGACTAATAAAACTAACCACATCTTGAATGTAAGTTTTACGAGCTTCATATCGAGTTAAATCAAAATCACGAATACTCATTTTTAATGTAGTTGTGCTTTGGTTACCAATAATATCATTAAACCAAAAGTATCCTTCTTTACCTTCGGTATGTTCAGGTGTTTCAAAGCTATCAAAACAGTTAATAATATCATTCGCGATGCGAATTGGATTGATCAAGACATTTTTTGCTGACATAGGATGAGCAGATACACCCTCAATTTCAAACGTAACCGAGCCAGCATTGAATGTTTCATAAACGACTTCACCCAATTCACAGCAGTCAATGGTATAAGCAAAATCAGGTTTAAAACGTTGCAGATCCAGTTTTTTGGCGCCATTTAACCCAACTTCTTCATCTGGCACGAAAGCAACATAAATATCACCATGTGGGCAATTTTGCTGTTGCAACTGATCTAACATGGTCATGACAATTGCAATTGCTGCTTTATTATCAGCGCCTAGAACACTGGTACCATCTGTAACGAGCAGCTCTTCATTGAGATACTTCTTCAACTCTGGATGTTCTGCCACCTTAAACCAAATATCTTTGTCTTTATTTAATAAGATATCTTCACCAGTAAAAGTCACCCTTTGTGGATTAATCTTCTCTGACAGTGCGACATCTACAGTATCAAGATGCGCAACAAAGCCAATTTTTGGCGCATTAGGTTGGTTACCGGTTAATTTCGCTGTCACAATACTATGTTCATCAAGGTGAACATCTTGTAACTTCAAATCAATTAACTCTTGTTCAAGTTGTTTTGCTAAATTAGTTTGTCCTGGAGTAGAGGGCACAACTGCCGAGCCAGCTTTGCTTTGGCTTGGAATACTTACATAACGTAAAAATCGTTTAACTAATTGTTCGGTAATATTCATGATTAAAATCCTTATCTGCGATTAACTAGTTATTGGAGGATAGACATAACCACTATCAAAACCGATAGGAAGACCTAAAAACCAAAACAGTAATAAATTTATTGTCAAAGCAATTAGGAGAGCTGCCGTATATGGGATCATCATCGAACTCAAAGTACCCACACCAGTGTTTTTACAATACTGCTGACAATAAGCAATGATCAAAGGATAAAAAGCAAACATAGGCGTGCTGACATTAACTGCTGAGCTGATACGATAAGCAGCTTGGGTTAATTCTGGCGAGATCCCCACTGACATAAGCATCGGAACAAAAATCGGCGCTAAAATAGCCCATTTGGAAGAGGCTGAAGTGATTAACACATTAAGCAGACTAGTTAGAATGATTACGCCAAAAATAGTTACCACTGATGGCAAATGTAATGCTTTTAAAAACTCAGCTCCGCCAATAGCAATTAAGGTACCAATTTGTGAGTTTGAAAATACATATAAAAATTGCGCACAAAAGAAAGCAAAAACAATAAATGGAATAAGTGACTTAGTGATATTTTCCATTGATTTGACTATATCTCGCGATGATTTAAATGCGCCAGTGATAAAGCCATGAATTAAGCCTGGTATTGCAAAAAATACAAATAACAACGGCACAATAATTTGCATGATTGGAGCTTTGTTACTCGTCATACTACCATCGGGTGCGCGTAATAATGAATCTTCTGGTAATAAAACCAATACTAAACTGACAGCAATAATTAAAAAAACAGCTGATGCAATTTTAAATGCTTTATTTTCAATTGGTGAAATCTCAGGAGAATCAGCAATGTTATCTAATTGAATATCATTGTTTAAAGGCATTGTGGCATTTAAGCGAGGCTCAACAATCTTATCTGTAACAAACCAGCAGGCTATCAATACAAAGAAAGTACCACCAAAACTTAAAAAGTAATTACAAAGAACATTGACTTGATATGTTGGGTCAATAATTTGAGCGGCGCTTTGTGTAAAGCCTTGCATTATTGGATCAATAATTGACGGGGTATAGCTTGAACTAAAACCTCCAGCTAATCCTGCAAATGCAGCAGCAATCCCCGCTAATGGGTGACGCCCTGTCGCATAAAACATCATTGCTGACACAGGCATTAAAATTACATAAGCAGAGTCTGACGCGATATGACAAACCATACTGACAAAAATAACTGATGGAGTAACCAGTTTTTTAGGTGTGATAGCTAATAATTTTTTGAGCAGAACATGAATATAGCCACTGCTTTCAGCAATACCAATACCCAATGTAGCTACAATAGTAATTCCAAGAGGTGGAAATGAGACAAAATTTGATACAAGTTTTGTAAAAAAGGTAACTAATTGGTTTGGTGCTAACATATTTACTACTGCCAGTTTTTCTTGCGTTACTGGATTAATATAATTAAAGCTGACAAAAGAAAGTAATAATGAAGCAACCAGACAAATTATTAATGCATAAAAGAAAAGAGTTGTAACATCAGGAATTTTGTTTCCAATTCGTTCTATTGTATTTAAAAATCCACCAGTTTTTAATGGTGACGTATTTTTTATTTGATTCATGAAAAAAAGTGTAAATATTATTCGGGAAAACAATGTAACATAGTTTAATAATGTAAGTAAACAATGCGTTGGCGCGATTTTAATGACTTAAAAAACCCCGTTCCTCAACTTTTTTTACATTATTTTTACTTATGGGATTTACTAATTTTGAATTTTCTTTAATGTGCATAATATTGAATATTTCGCTAGTATAGAATTCCTGTTAACGATGACATTTAAATTTATTGTTTTTAATCAAAGTTAACAATAAGTATTACTGCAAGATTGCATAAAACAAAAATAATGCTATATTGTCTGAATATTTAATCATAAAAAAAGAATAAATATTCAATCATCCTGATTGTGAGTAAGGCTCTAAAGGATATTATAATATAAGCAATGGGAGCTTAATTATGGTTTTCGATATTGATTTAATAAAAGATATTTATCAACATTACCCGCAAAAAATTGATCTTATTCGCCAGAAAATTGGAAAACCATTAACCTTGACGGAAAAAATCCTTTATGCCCATCTTGCTGAAGGTGAAGAGCTTAAAGCTTATAAAAGAGGGGAAGATTATGTAAATTTTTCTCCAGATCGTGTCGCTATGCAAGATGCAACGGCACAAATGGCACTATTACAATTAATGAATTCTGGTCGTAAACGAGTTGCGGTACCTTCAACAGTCCATTGTGATCACCTTATTCAAGCTTATAAAAATGCCCATGATGATCTCATCATTGCTGAAAGTAATAACCATGAAGTTTATCAATTTTTACGTGATGTTTCGAACAAATATGGCATCGGATTTTGGAAACCTGATGCAGGAATCATTCACCAAGTAGTGCTTGAAAATTATGCCTTTCCTGGTGGTATGATGATCGGTACCGATTCGCATACCCCTAATGCAGGTGGCCTATCCATGATTGCCATTGGTGTTGGTGGCGCTGATGCTGTTGACGTGATGGCAGGTATGCCGTGGGAACTAAAAATGCCAAAAATTATTGGTGTAAAGCTGATTGGAAAATTATCTGGGTGGTCATCACCAAAAGATGTCATTTTAAAACTAGCTGGTATTTTAACCGTTAAAGGTGGTACTAATTCAATTATTGAATATTTTGGAGAAGGTACTGAGTCGTTATCAGCTACTGGTAAAGCAACAATTTGTAATATGGGAGCTGAAGTTGGCGCAACAACCTCAATCTTCCCTTACAGTAAAAAATCTGCTGATTATCTTGCCATGACTGGTCGTCAAGAAGTAGTGGATTTAGCTAATACATTGGTAGATTGTTTCAATCCTGATAAAGAAATTTTAAAGCAACCTGAAAATTATTATGACCAAGTTATTGAAATTAATTTATCGACCTTAGAACCTTATGTGAATGGTCCATTCACACCTGACTTAGCTTATCCTATTTCAGAGCTTGCTTCTGCCGTTAAAGAACACGATTATCCAGACAATATGGAAGTTGGACTTATTGGATCATGTACTAATTCTTCTTATGAAGATATGATGCGCGCAGCTTCAGTTATTGATAGTGCTAATAAATTAGGCTTAAAAGTAAATGCAAAATTAATTATCAATCCTGGCTCAGAGCAAGTTAAATATACTTCTAAACGTGATGGCATTTTAAGTCGTTTTGAACAAGCAGGTGCTGCTATTATGGCTAACGCATGTGGCCCTTGCATTGGGCAATGGCGTCGTGATGAAGTTGCCGATGAACACAAAAATTCGATTGTCACCTCGTTCAATCGTAATTTTGCTAAACGTAATGATGGTAGCCCAAACACTTATGCGTTTGTTTGTTCCCCAGAAATTGTAGTGGCATTATCAATTGCAGGTAAATTAAGCTTTAATCCACTTACTGACCATCTCATTAATGTTAAAGGTGAAAAAGTGAAACTTCCTGAGCCACTCGGTGATGAGTTGCCAAAACAAGGATTTGCGGTTGATGATGCTGGGTATATTGGGCCAATAGCTGATGGTAGTGCAGTTGAAGTTCGTATCGATCCTCATTCAGATCGACTACAACAGCTTTTACCTTTCACTCCTTGGGATGGTAAAGATATTATTTCGCAACCACTATTGATTAAAGCAACTGGTAAATGTACCACAGACCATATTTCAATGGCTGGAAAGTGGCTAAAATTTCGTGGTCATCTAGATAATATTTCAAATAATATGCTAATAGGTGCGGTTAATGCCTTTAATCAAAAAACGAACTGTGTGTTGGATGCTCAAACGGGAGATTATGTTGAGGTGCCTGCATTAGCACGTAAATTAAAATCACAAGGAATCGGGTCAATAGTTGTTGCTGAAGAGAATTATGGTGAAGGTTCATCAAGAGAACATGCTGCAATGGAACCACGTTTTTTAAATGTTAAAGCCATCGTAGTTAAATCGTTTGCTCGTATTCATGAAACCAATCTAAAAAAACAAGGTATGCTTGCTTTAACCTTTGTCAATAAAGATGACTATGACAAAATTCGTGAAGATGATCAAATTAGCATTACTGGACTCAGTAATTTTGCTCCTGGAAAAAATCTAACATTAACCCTTCATCATCGTGATGGTAGTAAAGAGTCTTTCGCCGTTTCGCACACTTACAATCAAGCACAAATTGAATGGTTCAAGGCAGGTAGTGCATTGAATAAGTTAAAAGAAGAAGTTAAGTAAAATAAGAGGAATAGACAATATGAATCAGCAAGTTTCAATTGAAAATGGACAATTAGTTGTACCAAATCATCCAACGATTCCTTTTATTGAAGGTGATGGTGTGGGTAAAGAGATTTGGCACGCTGCTCGAGCTATTTTTGATAAAGCAGTTGAAAAAGCTTATCAAGGTAAGCGTAGTATTCAATGGAAAGAAGTACTTGCTGGTGAGAAGTCGTTTAATTTAAATGGATCATGGCTACCTGAAGAGACCATGATTGCCTTCAAAAATTATCTTATCGGTATCAAAGGACCATTAATGACACCTGTTGGCGGAGGGATTCGCTCACTAAATGTTGCATTGCGACAAGAATTAGATCTTTATGTTTGTTTGCGCCCTGTCCGTTGGTTCAAAGGTGTTGAATCACCAATAAAGCATCCTGAAAAAGTAAACATGACCATTTTTCGTGAAAATACCGAAGATATATACGCCGGTATTGAATGGCAACAAGGTTCTGATGATGCTGAAAAGTTTTATCATTTTTTATCTGAACAAATGAAAGTAACTAAAGTTAGGTTCCCTAAAACCTCAGCTTTTGGTGTGAAACCTGTCTCAATTGAGGGATCTGAACGCCTAATACGCTCAGCAATCAAGTATGCGTTACAACATAAATTACCGTCTGTGACCCTAGTTCATAAAGGTAATATTATGAAATTTACCGAAGGTGGATTTAAGCAATGGGGTTATGAACTTGCGGAAAGAGAATTTGCTGACGCAGTTTTCACCATGAATCAATATGCAAAAATTCAGAAGGCCCAAAGTAAAGCAGCAGCGGAACAAGCATTACAAACCGCTAAAGCAAACTCTAAATTAATTATTAAAGATGTTATTTGTGATGCATTTTTACAAAATACATTATTAAAACCTGAGGACTATTCTGTTGTTGCAACATTAAATCTCAATGGTGATTATGTATCGGATCAGCTGGCTGCCATGGTTGGTGGTATTGGTATTGCGCCAGGTGCTAATATTAATTATTTAACCGGACATGCTATATTTGAAGCAACACATGGTACCGCACCTGATATAGCAGGTCAAAATCAAGCCAATCCATCATCACTTATATTGTCAGGAGTGATGATGTTTGAATACTTAGGTTGGCATGAAGTAGGACAATTAATCACTAATGCGATGGAAAGTTTGTTTCAATTAGGTAAAGCAACAACTGATTTAGCACGCTTTATGCAAAATGGACAATCATTATCAACAACTGAATTTACTCAAGCAGTAATCGATAATTTATAATTCAAAGGGGATGGTTAATGAAAGAAAAGTTCTTGGTTTATAAATTATCGGAAACCATTAAAAATACTAGTAAAATTGAATCGCAGTTATTCGAACAATTTAATGTAAAACGTGGATTACGTAATGCAGATCATACTGGTGTATTAGTTGGATTAACCAAAATTGGTGATGTATTAGGCTATGAACGCTTAGAAGATGGTTCACTAAAACCAATTGCCGGTAAATTATTATACCGAGGAATTGATATTGAAGAGCTGGTTCATAATGCTCAACAAGAGCGAAGAACAGGGTTTGAAGAAACTATCTATTTATTATTATCTGGTTACTTACCCGATAAAGAAGAATTACGAGATTTTTCACGTTTACTCTGTGAGTCGATGGCGTTAGAAAAACAAACTAAGATTGCCATAATGGAACTTGAAGGCCATGATGTGATGAACATTTTGGCTAGAACTGTTCTTGAAATGTATACTTATGATCCTGAACCTGATGATACCTCACGTGATAATTTAATGCGTCAATCCATCGATTTAATTGCTAAATTCCCAGCAATTATTGCTTATGCTTACAATATGTTAAGTCATAGTGCTAAAGGTAAATCACTGCATATCCGCCATCCACACGAAGATTTTTCAATTGCAGAAAATTTTCTCTATATGATGAAAGGATCCGGTCGATACACAGAACTTGATGTAAGAGTACTTGATTTAGCCATGATTATTCATGCTGAACATGGTGGCGGGAATAATTCAACTTTTACCGTTCGCGTAACGAGTTCTACGGGTACCGATACTTACTCATCTATTGCTGCAGGTATAGGATCATTGAAAGGTCCATTGCATGGTGGGGCTAATTTGCAAGTAGGAAAAATGCTTAAACATCTTGCCGAAGAGATTAAAAATTGGACTGATGCAGATGAAATTGATGCATATCTACAACGTATTTTAGATAAAGAAGTGTTTGATCGAAAAGGGTTAATTTATGGTATTGGTCATGCGGTTTATACCGTATCAGACCCAAGAGCCATGTTGCTAAAAGAGATGGCCCATAAACTTGCTCAAGAAAAAGGCCGAGAAAAAGAATTTAACTTTCTAAACTTACTTGAGGAACGTGCGATTCATGCAATAGTTAATCGTAAAAATGCCAGAACTAAAAAACAAGTCTGTGCTAATGTCGATTTTTATTCAGGTTTTGTTTATGACATGATTGGGTTACCAAAAGAAGTTTACACGCCATTATTTGCTATGTCGCGAATCGTTGGATGGTGTGCTCATCGCATTGAAGAACTTAATTTTGATGATCGTCGAATTATACGTCCTGCCTATAAAAACATTGGCGAACTTATGCCTTTTATTCCTTTGAAAGATCGTTGATACATATACCGTCAGTATCATTCTGACGGTGATATTAAAATGGCTGTTTATTAAAAAATCATGGTGATTTAGAACAATAGTTTGTAGACTATGCTTCATTAATCGTTTTTGACTATGTACTTGGTACATAAATCGTATATGAATCTTTTAAAATCTTTAGCTACAGTTAGCTCAATGACAATGGTTTCACGCGTTTTGGGGTTTGTTCGTGATGCTATTATTGCCCGTTTTTTTGGAGCGGGAATGGCTACGGATGCATTTTTTGTTGCTTTTAAACTGCCCAATTTACTTCGACGAATTTTTGCTGAAGGGGCTTTTTCCCAAGCTTTTGTACCGATTTTAGCTGAATATAAAAATCAGCAAGGCATTGAGGCTTCACGTACTTTTGTGGCTTATATCGCAGGTTTATTAACACTGGTATTAGCTATCGTTACTTTAATTGGTGTTGTAACTGCACCATTTATTATAATGATAACTGCACCAGGTTTTATGCAAGAATCATCAGATAAATTTGAACTTGCAACAATTATGCTACGAATTACTTTTCCTTATATCTTTTTTATCTCACTTGCATCATTAGTGGGTGCTATACTTAATACTTGGAATCGTTTTTCTGTACCTGCATTTGTGCCAACATTGTTAAATATTAGCATGATTGCTTTTACCTTATTCTTAACCCCTTATTTTAATCCACCAGTGCTTGCATTAGCTGTTTCTGTTGTGGTGGGGGGAATTTTACAATTGCTATATCAGCTACCTTATTTGAAAAAGATTGGTATGTTGGTTTTGCCTCGTATTAGTTTTAAAGATAGTGGTGTTTGGCGAGTGTTAAAGCAGATGGGGCCCGCTATCTTAGGTGTATCAGTCGGTCAAATATCGTTAATTATTAATACAATATTTGCATCATTTTTGATATCAGGTTCTGTTTCATGGATGTATTATGCTGATAGATTAATGGAATTTCCTGCAGGTGTACTAGGTGTTGCATTAGGAACTATTTTGTTACCATCTTTAGCCAAAAGTTTTGCCAAAGGTGACCACAAACAATATTCAGAGTTGTTAGATTGGGGACTTCGCCTCTGTTTTTTATTAGCTTTGCCAAGTACTGTGGCATTAGGTGTTATTTCTAAACCATTAATATCAACTCTTTTCGAGTATGGTCAATTTACTTTAAATGATACTTTGATGACTCAACGCGCATTAGTCGCTTATTCAATTGGTTTGCTTGGATTAATTTTGATTAAAGTATTAGCCCCCGCATTTTATTCCAGACAAGATATTAAAACACCGGTGAAAATTGCAATAATAACCCTTATTTTAACGCAATTGATGAATCTGGCTTTTATTGGACCTTTACAACATGCAGGCCTTTCATTATCAATTGGACTTGCAGCATGTTTTAATGCTGGTTTATTGTTTTGGCAACTTCGTAAGAAGAAACTCTACCAACCACAACCAGGTTGGTATCGATTTTTACTCAAGGTTATTATTGCTGTTTTATTGATGTCAGTAGCGTTGTGGTTTGGAGCTCAGTTATTACCCGATTGGTCTACAGGTTCAATGCTAACAAGAATTGGATATTTATTCTTGCTAGTTATTGTTGGTATTTGTATCTATTTTGGCTCGTTGGCCTTGATGGGCTTTAAAATAAAACATTTTATTAAAAGAATTTAATAAGTTGTGGTATTGATAACAAGGAAGTTAAATGCAAAAAGTATCTTTTTTTAAATTGCCGTTAACAGGATGTTTAGTTTATTTTTTATTTAGCACATTTTTGAATACATCTTTTTTATATTTGCAACACAATGCTTCAATTCCAGATAATATGTTTTGGTATTTCTTTTTTGAATCAGATTTTTTATTTCGGTTTTTATTGGAAAAAAGTTTTATAGAAGCATTATGGGTTTTTGGTCTTTTAGTGGTCTTCTTTTATTCTTTCCGTATTCATATTGTTAATAAAGCTAATATAACTTTACTAATCATTTTAATGTTGATTTATTCAATTATTGCATCTTTCATTGCAATTAATACAAACGTTAAACTCCAAAATTATCATCTTTATTCAATATTATTCAGTTTAGCATTTGCTATTATTCGTTATTCACTCGAAGCCTTGCTTTTGTATTATTTTATTGGCTTTTCTAAAATTTATTTTGTTAAAGATCAAAATGAATTTGTTTTGACTAAAAAAAATTCCTCTGAAATTCACTTTATTCTTTTTTCTATTTTTAGTTGCTTTATATTTCTTAAAGGTTTTAACCTTCTTTACCAACCTCTTTTAGATAAATTTGATGTTTCTATTTTTTTTACTACTATTTATCTGAGTGCCTTATTATTGGGTCTTGTATTGAGTAAACGATGGTTTCATATTTTTTCTGATAAAGTTCTATATATAAAACTTTTTAAAAGTGTATCAATATCAAATATTTTAATTTTAGCCGTTGTTTATATTACCTTTACCATCATTAATAACAATCCAACCAAATACTATATTGATTCGTTTGTGACAATATTTAACCATATTAGTAAATTATTTTTAGTATTATTGGTTATTTTATTGATTTGTCTAATTCTTAATAAAGTAACTAAATATTATTTCGGTATGACAAATTTTAAAAAGAGTCAAAATGAATCGAATTAATTATTTAATTTAGTTTTTAAAAAATCACAGATTTCAGTTTGTGATTTTAATTGTCTTATTTCAGGCAGTAATACCGATGCTTCTGGATAATGCTGTTTTAAATAAGCTAACCATTGTTTAATTCGAGCAGAATGATAAAGTGGCTTTACATCGTCAATAGCCGTCATCGCATAACTAAGTAGTATTTTTATGACTTCTTGCCAGATTAATGATGAATGTTTATAACGAATTTTATTAGCTAAATTAGGAATATTTAGTATCCCACGGCCAAGCATGATGTCATTTGTTTGGCTATGTTTTATGCAGTTGTAGGCATCTTCAATAGAAAAAATTTCGCCATTAGCAATAACTGGAATGGTTAGTTTTTGTTTTATCTTTCCAATTGTTGACCAATCAATTTTATCAGCTTTATATCCATCTATTTTTGTTCTACCATGAATGACAATTTCATTTGCTCCTGCATTTTCAATTGCTTTTGCAATTTCGTAACAGCGGGATTTATCTTCCCATCCTAATCGAATTTTAACTGATAATACGGGATTAGAACCTATTGCTGTTCTAACTTGATTCACAATGTTATATATTTGATTCGGATATTGTAATAAATAAGCACCGCCATGGTTGCCTACTACTGTTTTAGCCGGACAGCCAAAATTAATATCTACACCATAAGAGCCTAACTCGATAGCTTTAACGGCATTTTCAGCTACCCATTCAGGTGATTGTCCCAGTAGCTGGATACGTACAGGCGTTCCTGATATTGTTTTGCCATCATTATGAAGTTCTGGGCATAGTCGGAAGAAAGTTCGATTAGATAATTTATGGTTGGTCACTCTTACAAATTCAGTTACACAATAATCAAACTTATTAATTTCAGTTAAGATTTCTCGAACATGATAATCAAGCACTCCCTCCATTGGTGCTAAAATAATTCGATTTATTTGCATTTTATGGCCTGTGTAGTATGTTGATTTCCACAAATAATACAATTACTTTGTTTAGCAAATGTAACTTGGTTAAATTCCATCGTCATGCCATCAACCATCAATACTCTCCCAACTAGAGGTTTCCCATACTTGGTAAGTACTTTGATGGATTCTAGTGCTTGAATTGAACCAAACATACCGACTAATGGCGCCATTACCCCTGCTTCAATACAAGTAAGCTGGTTTTGACCAAATAATTGACTTAAGCAATGATAACATGGTTGATCATCTTCATAATTAAATACAGTCAGTAAACCTTCCATTCGAATTGCAGCTCCTGAAACTAAAGGTTTTTTTTCTTGAAAACAGCAACGATTAATTTGTTCACGACTCGTTAAATTATCAGTGCAATCAATGACGATATCATGCTGTTTGATTACTGTCATTAATTCACTATCAACCAGCTTCTGATTAATGGTGTCAATAATCATATTTGGATTGATTTGGCTTAATTTTTGCTTAGCTATATCAACCTTATATTGATTTATGGATTTTGGCGTGTATAAAATTTGTCGATTCAAATTTGATTCGGATATGGTATCAAAATCAATTAAAGTCACTTTGCCTATGCCAGATGCAGCTAAATAGAGGGATGCAGCACAACCTAACCCGCCTAATCCAATAATTAAAACTGTACTGTTTTTTAAAACTTGCTGCCTATCAATATCAAAACCATGCAAAGCTATTTGCCTGTCATAACGAAACAATTCTTGGTCGGTAAGCGTTAACATATGAAGTTATAAAGGTTGATGATGAAGTGGATAGTATAAACTTGGCACAAGATTGTGCCAAGTTTTTAACTTTATTTGTCAAAACCCGATAGGAATTTTAAATATTCTTCCTTAGACATTAACGGTTTGTAATTCGCCATTAATGTTTCGGCTGGTTTCGCATCATCATAGAGCAAATCAATAATGGTACAAGCCATCATTTGAGCAGGGCGAATATAGGCCATATCTTCATCAAATACGGTATAGTCTTTTCCATGTAAAATACCTCTAACCGAACCAATCCAAGGGTGACTTACTGGCATAATATGAGATAGGTCGCCAGTATCTGTACTTCCAGTCATATGAGGTGCGATTGAAACGTTTTCTTCACCAATTAAATTTTCAGCATTTTGCTTTAAAAGGTCATTAAGTGTTGGGTTATTATGTAACGGTAGGTAGCCTGGTAAATCTTTAATTTCACAAGTTGCACCAACAGCCATTGCACCAGCTTTTAATGCTTGATTGATTCTTTCATTAGCATCAATCATTGCAGGAACATTACCTGCTCGTACATAGCTTTCCATTCTTACATCGCTTGGTACAACATTTACTAAGTCACCACCTTGGGTAATAATTGGATGGAAGCGAATATAATCTTTTTCTTGAAAGGTTTCGCGAATAGCATGAACACCCATCATCCCCATCATAGCTGCATTTAAAGCATTTACGCCAGCATGAGGGGCTGCCGCCGCATGAGCTGCCTCTCCCTTATACTTAATTAATTTACCGATAAAACCATTACTTGTGGTTGAGATTTCAATAAAACCATCCTGACGTTCATTTGGGACGCTTGTTAAATGTATTTGTAATGCCATATCAACATCATCAAAATCACCTCGTGAAATCAATTCTGGTTTTCCGCCAATGTATTTGATTTTGCCTTCTTCAATTAATCGGTTTCGATAGGTAATTTCAACATATTCTTCTGCAGGGACAGCAAATGGTACCACATCCCCGGCTAAAAATTGCATTGCACCTGAGTCAATTAGCCCCATAGTGACAGCCATCATATTAGCGATTTGCGCATTATGGCCACAACAGTGAGCCGCTCCTGAAGTTTCGTCTGCGGCAGGGTGGTCGGCACAAATAATTGCATCGAGCTCGCCAATAATGGCAATGCTATATTTACTTCCTTTCCCACCTTTTAATCGACCTTTAACACCAGTTAAGGCTAATTTATTTTTAAATGGAACACCTAATTTCTCTAAAGCGTCTTCTACTTTTTTAGCTGTTTTATGTTCTTTGTAACCAAGTTCTGGCTCTGACCAAATTGCTTCAGCAATCGACTTGATATCTGCTTTTCGATTTGCAATTGCATCGCAGACTTTTTTCTTTAGTTCTTCTTTAGTCATAAATAAAATCCTTATCCAAATTAGATAACGCCTTCCCAATGTAAAGTAATTTGAGCAATTAGGGCAGCAAAAATAAACGTACCAGAAAAAACAGCTAAAGATACGGGAATGATACGCCAAGATATATTTTTAAATAGCGCAAGATCTTTACCAATCGCTAGTCCCGCATAAGCAAGTACTGGTGTACAAACAGCAAGTAATGAGACTTGATCTGTAATTGCAACCACTTCTTGATGATATGGGAATATCGGTGCTGATACAATAGCAGCAACAACGGATACCCATAGAATTACAGGAAGTTTATTTAAAACAGGTAATTTACTTATTAATAATCCTGCAATAGATATGACAACTAACACAGCTAATGCTTGAAGCGATAGCATAAAATCAATTTTATATCCTACAGTGTTACCTGCTGCCATGATAACGGCTACTAAAATAAGTACAAAAATTGTTTCTAAAATTTTCATATTCGATTCCTTATTTATTGCGACGAAGGCGAGCTAAAGTGTTATACATGAAAGAAGCGAAAGGCAAAGAAAATAGTGTATAAATATATATGCCTACAATACCAGACATTAAGTTCGCTGTTGTTGCATAAGCATTGATATTTTCTGATAAGTCAGGATATAAATCACTTATCGGTGCCAATGAAGCAGCCATCATGCTCCCACTACCTACTCCAGCTCCCATTGCTAAAGCATAAGGGTGAAGAATATTCAATTGTGCTATTATGCTTGCAAGGATACTCATCCAAATTGCACCATAAAGAGTCCCACATACATACATAGCCATAACACCTCGTCCTTCAGGTGAATCTAGCCCATATTTATCTGCAACAATAGCTATATTAGGTTCGCGAGCAACAGAGTAGGTTGCACCAACTGCCTCTCTTTTCATACCTAATAACATAGCTAATGGTAATCCAAGTAAAATTGTTCCTGCAAAATGGCCTAATTCTTGAAAAATTAGGGCTAACTTGGCATCGTTTAAAATCATGTCAATTTTAGGACCTACAGCTACACCAAGCTTTGCAATAAGTAATATTAATGTAACCATCATCACTAAACTGGCATGCTGCATATTTTTATTAGTTAATATTTTTAGCTTTGGTAGGCTGATTACACCGCCGAAGATCATTGCATATAACATTGGATAAACGGCGATAATCCATATTGATTGTTTACCGATTAGTTCGCAAATAATTACTACTAACAGTGCAATTATATGCAATTTATAGTCTCGTAAAACTTCCATTCCTGCTCCTTATTTTAATTTTTATCTATATTTTATATTACGGTTGCCCCTAAAGTGTTTTGAAAGTGTTTTAAAGCCCATTGATGTCCGATTGGATCAAAGCTAGCAACTGCATTTTGATGAATAATCAATTTGTAGCCTAAATTATAGGCATCAATCGCTGTGTGTAATATGCAAATATCTGTGCAGACACCAACTAAATGGATTTCAGTAATATGTCTTTCGCGTAAGCGTAGATCGAGATCCGTACCACAAAATGCCGAGTAGTGTCGTTTATTCATCCAATAAATATTATCTGAATTCTGATGTTTTTGATAAAGAGGATGTAAATTACCAAATAACTGTTGCCCAAAAGTTCCAATAATATTGTGAGGGGGAAAGAGTTTATTTTCTGGATGATATTTATCCGAAGGGTCATGAGAATCAATTGCAAAAACGATAAATTGATTATTTTGGATGAATGATTTAGTTAAATTTAATATTTCTGGCTCAATTTGTTGCCCAGCAGAACCTGTAGTCAAAGCGCCATCGTCAGCGATGAAATCATTAGTATAGTCAATTGAAATTAAAGCTTTCATATCATATGAGTAATATCCAAATAATACTAAAGCTTAGTAATAAATATCTGATAAGACAAGCTCTTAAATAAATCATTTTAAAAGCTTATCAAGATAAAACGATTTTATATTTATTATCTAATTGAATTTAAAATAGTTTGTAAAAAAATGTATAAAGTAAAATTATTATAATAAATCGAGTATAAATAAATTAAATAGTGATTATTTTCAAACATAGTCTTTATACCCTGATAAATTGCTCTATAATAATTATTATTTTTGATAACTGTACACAGGATATTTTTAATGAGAACAATTTATTGCGGACAGCTAAACGCAAGTTATATTAATCAAGAAGTCACACTATGTGGATGGGTCAATAAACGCCGAGATTTAGGTGGGATGATTTTTATTGATATGCGTGATCGTGAAGGAATTGTGCAAGTTTTTTTTGATCCTGATTATCAACAAGCATATCAATTAGCTGGCGAATTACGTAATGAATTTTGTATTCAAATTAAAGGAAAAGTAAGAGCACGACCAGAGGGCCAAATTAATAAAGATATGGTAACTGGTGAGGTTGAAATACTGGCGACTGAGCTTGTGATTTTTAATCGTAGTGATGTTTTACCGCTTGATTTCAACCAAAATAATAGTGAAGAACAGCGTTTAAAATACCGCTATATAGATTTACGCCGTCCAGAAATGGCGACTATATTTAAAACTCGCGCAAAAATTACGGCATTTGTCCGTTCATTTATGAATGAGCATGGTTTTTTAGATATCGAAACACCGATGTTAACCAAAGCAACACCAGAAGGTGCTCGAGATTATCTTGTTCCAAGTCGAGTTCATAATGGTGAGTTTTATGCGCTTCCTCAATCTCCACAACTGTTTAAACAGTTACTGATGATGTCTGGGTTTGATCGTTATTATCAAATTGTTAAATGTTTTCGTGATGAAGATTTACGAGCCGATCGCCAACCAGAATTTACACAAATAGATGTTGAAACCTCGTTTATGACAGCTGAACAAGTGCGCGAAATCATGGAAAAAATGATACGCGAACTTTGGTTGCATGTTAAAAATATTGATTTAGGCAAATTCCCAATTATGACTTTTGCTGAGGCAATGCGTCGTTATGGTAGTGATAAACCTGATTTACGTAATCCGCTTGAAATTATTGATGTGGCGGATTTGGTTAAAGATATCGATTTTAAAGTATTTTCAACACCAGCAAATGATCCTAAAGGAAGAGTGGCTTTATTATGCGTTCCAAATGGAGCCCAACTAACACGTAAACAATTAGATGATTATACGCAATTTATCTCAGTTTATGGTGCTAAAGGTATGGCTTGGATCAAAGTTAATGATCGTAGTAAAGGCCTTGAAGGTGTGCAAAGCCCAGTAGCTAAATTTTTTAATGAACCTCAAATGGGAGCATTACTTAATCGTGCCAATGCTAAAGATGGTGATATTTTATTATTTGGTGCGGATAGTTATAAAGTGGTGAGTGATGCATTAGGTGCATTACGTTTGAAAGTTGGTAAAGATTTAGGTATTACCGATGAGAGTAAGTGGGCGGTACTTTGGGTTGTTGATTTCCCTATGTTTGAGGATACTGACGAAGGCTTAAGTGCAATGCATCATCCATTTACATCACCAAAAGATTTTACCCCAGAGCAATTAATTAGCAATCCTGAAAATGCAGTAGCTAATGCATATGATATGGTAATCAATGGTTATGAAGTTGGCGGTGGTTCTGTACGTATTCATCGCAGTGAAATGCAGCAGGCTGTCTTTTCTATTTTAGGAATTGATGAACATGATCAGCGTGAAAAGTTTGGATTTTTACTTGATGCATTAAAATATGGTACGCCACCTCATGCGGGTTTAGCATTTGGCCTAGATAGATTAACTATGCTGTTAACTGGAACAGATAATATTCGAGATGTTATTGCCTTCCCGAAAACGACAGCAGCAACATGTTTATTAACTGATGCGCCTAGTCCTGCAAATCCTACAGCTTTAATGGAATTAGGTATAGAAGTGAGCAAAAAATAGCGATATTTATATGCAAAAATATAAGAACCCTGAGTCAGTATTAGTTGTTATTTATTGTAAACGGACTTTGCGTGTTCTTATGTTGCAACGTAAGGATGATCCTAATTTTTGGCAATCAGTTACAGGTAGTATGGAAGATAATGAATTACCTAGAGATACGGCAATTCGTGAAGTTTTTGAAGAAACCGGTATAGATATTAGCGGAGAAAATCTTAAATTAATTGATGCAAAACATACGGTTGAGTTTGAAATTTTTCCTCAGTTTAGATATCGGTACGCACCAGAAGTAAAGATAAATAAAGAACATTGGTTTTATTTAGCTCTTAATGATGAAATAACGCCATTGCTTACTGAACATTTATCTTATCAATGGTTAACTATAAATAGTGCAGCCAATCTTACTATATCGCCAAATAATTGTGAGGCTATTAGTAAAATTGGCTCAATTGATAAAAATTAATACAAGAGATCCAAAATGAAACTTAGCCATTATGTTATTTCGTTATTCAGCTTGTTTTTTGTAATATCTATCAGTCATGCAGAAATGAATATAAAAAAATGCAAAGTAACTAAAGAAGAAGCTTTAATTTTTGATGAATATGATTCACAAATTGCTGAAAAAATTATTGATTACAAGTTACATAATCAACCTGAAAAAAGAGAAAATAGCATTATTAAAATTTTTACAAATGAAAATAGTGAAGATCGTAATTATTGGTTAGCATCGATACAAACTGATGAAAAATCAGAATATTATCTATTTTATCAAGTTGATAAAAACGAAATTATTGAAGTTGACCAAAAACAATTTGAAGCATTATTACCTAAAATCGTTGAATGTAATCAAACAAAACAACTTCCCATATATAGTGAGAACTTTGATGAAGATTAGTTAATCTTCATCAATTAGTATTTCAATAGCGAGAGTTAAAAGGAGTAATAATGTCGTTGTCTAATTTTCGTGATTTTTTAGATTACCTTGAGCAGCAAGGTGAATTAAAACGCATTACTTATCCAATTAACCCTTATCTTGAAATGACCGAGATTGCTGATAGAGTTTTACGGTCTCAGGGACCAGCTCTATTATTTGAAAACCCAATTGGCTATGACATTCCTGTACTTTGCAATCTTTTTGGAACAGCTAAACGAGTTGCTATGGCAATGGGGCGAGAAAAGGCTACAGAATTAAGAGAAATTGGTGAATTACTAGCTTTTTTGCGAGAACCAGAGCCACCTAAAGGTATTCGACAATTTTTTAATATATTACCTAAATATAAACAAGTTCTAAATATGCCGGTAAAACGCTGTTCCTCAGCGCCTTGTCAGGAATTAATATTTAAAAATGATGAGGTCGATTTAACTCAATTGCCTATTATGCATTGTTGGCCAGATGATGTAGCTCCACTTGTAACTTGGGGACTAACTATAACTAAAGGACCACATAAAGATCGTCAAAATGTAGGTGTTTACCGATTACAGCTACTAGGTAAAAATAAATTAATCATGCGTTGGTTGTCACATCGAGGTGGGGCACTTGATTTTGCTGAATGGCAACAATCTTATCCAAATGAAAAATTTCCTATTAGTGTAGCTATTGGGGCTGATCCTGCAACAATATTAAGTTCAGTAACACCAGTACCAGATACCTTATCAGAATATGCTTTTGCTGGATTATTGCGTAATAGCCGAACAGAAGTGGTCAAATCATTATCAAATGAGTTAGAAGTTCCTGCAACCGCCGAAATTATTTTAGAAGGTTATATTGATCCCCATGAGCAAGCTGTTGAAGGGCCTTATGGTGACCATACTGGTTATTACAATGAAGTCGAAAAATTTGCTGTCTTTACAGTTACACATTTAACCAGACGTAAAGATGCAATTTATCATTCTACATATACGGGTAGACCTCCAGATGAGCCGGCTGTAATGGGTTTAGCATTAAATGAAGTATTTATCCCTTTATTACAGAAACAATTTCCTGAAATTGTTGATTTTTATCTACCTCCTGAAGGTTGCTCTTATCGTATTGCCATTGTCACAATCAAAAAACAATACCCAGGGCATGCCAAAAGAGTGATGATGGGTGTATGGTCTTATTTAAGACAATTTATGTATACTAAATTTATTATTGTTTGTGATGACGATATTAATGCTAGAGATTGGAAAGATGTTATGTGGGCTATTTCGACAAGAATGGATCCACATCGAGATACAACATTTGTTGATAATACGCCAATTGATTATCTGGATTTTGCTTCACCTATTTCCGGTTTAGGCTCTAAAATGGGACTTGATGCAACTAACAAGTGGCCGGGTGAAACTAATCGTGAATGGGGTAAAATTATTACTAAAGACGCTAAAGTAGTTGCTCATATTGATGAAATTTGGGATGAACTTGGATTGTGATAGCTTTTGTTAAATAATTAATTATATTTTTTTATAATGAGTCCGATTAAGCGATTTAATAATATTTACAATATTTAAATAACTTTAACTTTCAATTAAATAATAAAAAAAAGTATATTTAAAAAAACAAAACTATTCCCCTTTTAATCAATTATGTATAATTATTGCTAATATTATGACATTTAAAAAATTATGAAAAAACTTCAAATTATATTGGCTTTGATGTTATCTATCTCTTGTGGAGCAGCTGCAAGCGAAGCTAAAACACAATCGGATACTGAGCTAAAAGTAAGTGACCCTAGTTCATTAATTCCTTCGTTGCTAATTGCTGCTGAAAAGGGTGATATGCAATCACAATATACGCTAGGAACAATTTATAAGCAGGGTTTAGGGGTTGAGGTTAATGATCTAAAGGCTTTTTTCTGGTTTAAGAAAGCCGCTGATCAAGGTTTAGCTAAAGCTCAAAATAATTTAGCTTATATGTACCAAAATGGTTTAGGGACTAAAGCTAATTTATCTGAGGCATTCAAATTGTTTAAATTGGCTGCCGATCAAAATTATGCTTTAGCTAAATATAATTTAGCTTTGATGTATAAAAATGGTGAAGGCGTAGAAAAAAAAACGTCTACCGCAATTGATTATTTTACCCAAGCTGGCGATCAAGGTATTTATGATGCTTATTTAAATTTAGGCATTATGTACTTTGCAGGTGATGGCGTTGATAAAGATCGCCTGGTAGCAGCTGATTGGTTTAGTAAAGCCGCAAAAGATAACAATCCAGAAGCACACTACTATTTAGGATTAATGTCCCAAACTGGTGACGGTTTAACTCAGGATAATGTTGCTGCCCTTTATTTTTATACTCAAGCTGCCGAACGCGGTTATGTACTAGCAATGTACAATTTAGGCATTATGTATGCAACCGGAACAGGAACAAGACCAGATAACACTCAAGCCGCATATTGGTTTACTCAAGCTGCTGAAGGTGGTAACGCTGATGCACAATATAATATAGCGGTTATGTATGATGTTGGCGGGGGTGTTCCTAAAGATGAACAAAAAGCAATAGATTGGTATACCAAAGCAGCCAAGCAAGGAAGTGTTGATGCGCAATATAATTTAGGTATTAAATATCTAGAAGGTGAAGGCGTTAAACAAAATAATAACCTAGCAGTTTATTGGTTTACTAAAGCTAGTGAGCAAGGGGATACCGACGCTAAGGCTTATTTAGAAGAGATAGCTAAAAAAAATAAAAAGGGCTAATAAGCCCTTTTTTCTTATCCTGAATTTCGCATTCCTGCCGCAATACCAGAAATGGTAATCATTAATCCCTGTTCAACTATAGTATTTTCGTTGTCATTTTTACGGGAACGACTTAATAATTCTGCTTGTAATAAATTAAGTGGTTCAATATATGTATTACGTAATGCAACAGACTCCGCAATCCAAGGTAAGTCTGCCATCAAGCTAATATCATCAGTAATCGTTAATACGGTATTAATATCTTCGGTTAATAAATTTCTTAACTCCTCTCCTAATGGCCATAATGTAGGAGAAACTAGCCTTTGTTCATAGTACTCATGAATATTCGGCGCCGCTTTAGCGTAAACCATTTCCAACATACCTAAGCGGGCATTAAAAAATGGCCAATTATGATACATATCTTTAAGTTGTTCTTTTTTGCCCTCATTGATAACTTGCCTAAGTGCGCTTCCTGCACCTAGCCATGATGGAACCATTAGGCGATTTTGAGTCCAAGCAAAAATCCACGGAATTGCTCGTAAACTTTCTATTCCTCCGCCGGTACGACGTTTTTGTGGTCGAGAGCCTAGAGGTAATCTTCCAAGTTCGGTTTCTGGTGTAACTGATCTAAAATAATCAACAAATTCAGCTTTTTCTCTTATGTAGCTACGATAACATTGGCATGAATAATCAGACATTTCATCCATAATATCACGCCAGACTTGCTTCGGTTCAGGCGGTGGTAATAAATTAGCTTGTAAAATAGCTGATGCATAAAGCATTAAGCTACTAAGTGCAACTTCAGGTAAACCAAGTTTGAATCGAATCATCTCACCTTGTTCTGTAACACGTAAGCCACCTTTTAATGATCCTGGTGGTTGTGACAGTAAAGCGGCATGAGCAGGAGCGCCTCCCCGTCCGATTGAACCTCCACGACCATGAAATAACACCAAGTTAACATTATATTGTTCAAATAAATTAACTAATTCTTCTTGTGAACGATACTGTGCCCATGATGCTGCGAGAGTTCCTGCATCTTTTGCTGAATCAGAATAGCCAATCATAACCATCTGCTTGCCATTGATTTTTTCACGATACCAAGGAATATCTAAAAGCTTTTGCATAACAGATTTTGCATTATTTAAATCTTCTAAGGTTTCAAACAAAGGTGCAACAGGAATATTTTTTTGGCAATCAACAATTTTTAAAAGTAAGTAAACAGCTAGGACATCAGAAGGTGCTTTTGCCATCGAAATGACATAAGACGCAATCGATTCTTCACCTGCTTTTTTGATAACACGGCAAGTATCTAATACTTCTTTAACCATTTCATCTGGTTGCCAATTATAGGGTAGTAATGGTCGATTAGATTGTAATTCAGTTAATAAAAATTCTTGTTTTTCTTCTTCTGACCATGAAGCATAGCTGCCTAAGTTTAACTCTTTAGTTAAGGCGTCTAACGCTTCAGTATGCACTGAACTATCTTGACGTATATCTAATCTAACTAATTGCAATCCAAAACTTTTAATACGTCTTAATGTATCTAATAGTGGGCCATGAGCAATAGTTGACATTCCGTTTTCAATTAATGATTCATAACATGTATAAAGTGGTGTCCATAATTGTTCATTCTTTATTAAAAGATCATTAGGTGCTAAAACTTGTTCATTATTTAATAATGCAACTATGTAGCTATGGGTTTTAGTTAAACGTGAACGTAACTGCTTCATGACAGCCCGATAAGGCTCTGATGCTGTTTTATTTTGTTCATCTAATAAGTCAATGACTGATTGGCTACATTCAGTCATTGATAATTCACGAACTAAAATTTGAATATCAGCTAAAAATAGTTCAATTGCTTTTAATCTAGCTTGCAACATCACCCTTCCTGTAACTTTAGCTGTTACATTTGGGTTGCCGTCTCGATCTCCCCCCATCCAAGAGGTAAATTTCACTGGAACATGTTCAACAGATAGTTCAGCATTGAATGCATCAACTAATTGGTCATTAAACTCACGTAAGAATAACGGGACGCCTTCCCATAAACTATCTTCAATTACAGAGAATCCCCATTTAGCTTCATCAAGAGGAGTAGGGCGTTTTTTACGAATTTCGTCGGTGTACCATGCTTGGCAAACAAGTTGTTTAAGGCGACGCATGATACGTTCTCTTTCATAATCCGCTAAATCGTTATGATCAAGTTGTGACAAACAATTATTAATAGCGGTATAAGTATTAATCATTGTTCGGCGATTGATTTCAGTTGGATGTGCAGTAAGCACTAACTCAATAGATAAATTATCAATAGCTTGTTCAATTGTTTTAGGCGCGAAATTTAAATTTTTAAGTGTTTTAAATAATTCGGTCATTTTTTTAGGGCTGCTCGATGCTTCCCCATGTGGTGAAATTCCATAATACTCAGCAGCAGTATTAACTAAGTTTAAAAATTGATTAAACGCACGTGCAACATGGAGTAAATCTTGATCATTAAGATTTTCAATCAATTTTAGTAATTCATTATGTGCTTGTTTGTTACCTTGTTGAGCTGATTTTGATAACTGCCTTATTTTTTCGACCAAATCGAAAGTTTCATTCCCTGTTGCTCGTTTAATTGCATCGCCCAATAATGTACCTAGCATATTGACGTTGCTTCGCATTGATGAGTATTGGCTATTCATTCTATTCTCTACTTTGTTTATATTTTGCCTAAGAGCCTTTAAGCTGTATGACCAAAAATTAAAGAAAAAGGTATAAATATAAGTTAATTGCTCAGGATATATACTTTATAACAATGTTGTATTGAATTTAAATAATAAAATCTTATAGTTTTTATTATTTCCATCGTTTTTATTATATTTGGTAAAAATAACATTCTGTTGACTATATAAAGATAATAAATTATTTAGAAAGAATTTTTTGTATTAACGAAACGTTAGTAAACTGTATATTGTCGTCGATTGGGTATATACTAATGTCATTATGAATAAGTATTGGATTATCTAATGATCGTTGTTTTTTATATTGCATCGATAATAGCTATTATTGCTAGTTTAAAAGTGATTTTTTGTAGAAGGGTAGAGAAGGCAATTTTATATCTCGCTATTTCACTTTTTGCATCAGCATTAATATTTATTCTGTTACAGACATATATTTCAGCTGCTTTATATATCCTCTTTTTTATTTGCGGTGGCATAATCCTTTTTTGGGGTGTTTCTTTAAAGCTTAAAATTCGTAATGATAATGTTGAAAATAATAAACATGGCATTAGTCCTAAGATTTGGCTGGGGCCATTAGTTTTAGCATTCATATTGTTAGTTATTCTTATATATGGTGTAGTAAGCACTGACTATTCACAACTTAAAGAAACACATGAATTAATGCATCAAATGTCTATTTATGCTTATATTTTGATGACGGAGTTAGCTGCATTTTTGTTATTAGGTGCAGTAGTTATATCTTATCATTTTATGCATCGAATGTTTTCGGAGAAATAACGTGATACCACTTATGCATGGGCTAATTTTTGCTTCTATCTTGTTTGTAATCGGGCTGTTAGGTGTAATGATTAGACGAAATCTCTATTTTTTATTATTAAGCCTTATTATTATGAACAATGGAGCAATAGCAGCTTTGTTTGTCGCGAGTAGTTATTGGCAGCAATCAGATGGTGGGGTTTTAGCTATCTTAGCGGTAATTACTGTCTTAACTCAAATATGTGTCGGGCTTGCTTTACTTGTTAAATTAATTTATCGACGTAAAAACTTTAATATTGATTCATTGAGCGAAATGAAAGGATGAATTTACTTTATTTAACTATCATTGTTCCATTACTATCTTTTCTAATACAGGTTTGTTTTGGGCGACAAATACAATCCATTAATGTTAAGTTAATCGGAATTAGTACTATATTTATTGTTGGTTTAATAACAATATTTTCATGTATTGATTTTTCTACCAATACCGTCCCAGATATGACACTCGTTTATACAAGAAATCTATGGACTTGGTTTTCTGTCGGTGATTTTGAAGTTCCGATTTCCTTAACTTTGGATGGGTTATCGCTAACTTTTTTAGTGCTAATTTCTTTCTTTGGTTTATTGATCTCTATCTTTGCTGCCAGTTATCTAAAATCACGGGAAGATATTTATACTTTCTATGCATATAGTAATTTACTCATAACTAGCATGTTAACAGTTGTGCTTGTTGATAATTTGTTTGTAATGCTACTCGGTTGGGAAGGTGTGAGTATAAGTACTTACTTACTTATTGGTATTTATTACAAACAGGCTCGTAATGGTTATGCTGCAGTTAAAGCTTTTGTTATGATGCATTTAACCGACATATTTCTAATTATTGGTATATTTTTACTTTATCAAACAGTAGAAACATTAAAAATCAGCGAGATTTTATTTAAAGCACATAACGATTTAGCTATCGATTCAGATATTATCTTTTGGATCACCATTATGTTGTTCCTTGGCGCTATGAGTAAATCGGCTCTTTTTCCAATGCATACATGGTTCACAGAAACCACATTAGCACCAATGCCAGCTGTTGCTTTATTACAGTCTTCAACAGTCATATTGGCCGGAGTTTATCTTGTTTTAAGATTAAGCAATTTGTTTATGATGTCTAGTGATACACTTTATATAATGCTTTTATTTGCATCTTTAACTATTATATTTGCTAGTAGTATTGCTTTGGTTCAAAATGATATAAAACGAATTATAACCTATATTAATTTAGCTCAAATTAGTTACCTATTTTTTGCCTTTTCAACTCAAAGTTGGAATTTATCATTAAATTGTTTGATAAATTATTCTGTAACCAGTACATTATTAATACTAGCTTCAGCAATTTTATTAAAACAATGCCAAGGTGAAAGAGACATTAGCAAAATTGGTGGTTTATTAAAATCTAACCCAATATTATATGCTATTTTTCTAATTATAATGCTTTCACTTAGTGCATTCCCTTATATTTCTGCATCTTTTTATATTAAAGGCGATATTATTTGGAGATTAATGGCACAAGATAGCTTGATGGCTGGCACCATAGGTTTGTTAGGTGTTTTATTATCAAGTTTGGGTATTTGGCGCATAATCTTTTTAGTTTTCCATCATACCCATAAAATGGATCATATTATAAAAATTAAAACGATAAATTATTTTCCAATTTTTATATTGTTAATATTTACTACTGCATTATTTATTTATTTCCCATTGCCAATACAAGGAATAATTCCAATAGCCTATCTTGATACTCAGGAACAGTTACCATTTCGGATATTATTAAGTGCAGTGACTTTATTGAGTTTAGTTATTGCTTATATTCTTTATGGGCATCTTAATAGTGAGGTTCATGAAATACTTAATACTCCGATGGTCAAATTTTTAGGAAGATTATGTAAAAGCAATTGGCGATTTGATTTTGTCTTGAACAATATCTTCGTAAAACCTTATATCTATTTAGCGGATTTCCTGAAAAAAGATCCGTTAGCGATATGGGACAATTGGATAATGTGGGGAATTAAAAAAATAAACTCATATATTGTTAGCCTAGAAAATGGACAGATACGATGGTATATGGTTTCAATGGTCATAGGTAGCATTATTATATTAATGTTATTGATTTTTATTTAATAAAGGTGTGAACTTTCATGTTGTTATGGCTTGTCTTCTTACCTGTAATTGGCGGATTCATTGGTTGGTTATGTCAAGTATTCTTACAAAGAATCGTAGTATCAACTGATGTACAATTGCGTTGGCAACGTTTACCAATTATGGTTGCTTTCACGACTATATTAATCACATTAATCTTAGCCATAATTTTATGGGCGAATGCAATAAATGTAGAACCAGATTCAAGTTGGAGTAAAGAGGTTAATTATGACTGGATCCCATTACTTGGTATCCATTTTCATCTTCTATTGGATGGTTTATCATTGGTAGTAATTACTTCGACACTTTTCATTGTACTACTAGTTATTATTTATTCTAGCAAAGAAAACCTAAATAACCTTGGGTTGTTTTACTTATGTGTATTATTTATGACATCAGCCATTATGATGTTATTTGTCATTACTGATCTGTTTTTGATGTTTTTCTTCTGGGAAGCGGTAGCTATTCCGATTTATTTCTTAATTTCATTGTGGGGAAGGAGAGATTTAAATTCACAACGCTTCAATGGTGCTAATAAATTTTTAATCTACACACAAATAAGTAGTTTATTAATGCTAATATCTATTGTTTCATTAGCACTAATTAATTGGAATTTAACCGGTCAATGGACTTTTGACTATCAAATTTTAACTAAAACACCAATTTCAAGTAATACTGAATTTTTATTAATGTTAGGATTTCTAGCAGCTTTCCTTATACGTATTCCTTTAGTTCCTTTTCACAATTGGTTTATTGAAGCACATATTGAATCTTCAACAAGTGGTTCAATGATGATAAGTGGTTTATTACTTAATACGGCAACATTTGGTTTATTACGTTTTGTAATCCCCCTTTTTCCAAACGCGTCTTTGGCCATTATGCCTGTTATTTCAATACTAGCTATGTTTACTGTTTTTTATGCTGCTTTACTAGCATTTAACCAAACAGATATAAAAAAATTAATTGCTTATATCCATATCGCGTTAATGGGATTTGTTACTACAATTATTTATAGTGGATCTGTAATAGCATTTCAAGGCGTTGTTATTCAAATGATAGCCATAAACCTAGCTATCGTTGGCATGTTTATGATTAGCGGATTATTGGCTGAATGCTATTTAACTCGGAATATAAACCAATTTATTGGATTAAAAGAGCAAGTGAGATATCTGTCCTCTTTTACTTTATTTTTTATGTTAGCTGTATTAGGCATACCAGGTACAGCTAATTTTGTTGGTAATTATATGATGTTATTAGGTAGTTATACCTCTTATTCATATTATACAATTTTGTTGGTAATTGGGTTGCTGTTACTGTCAATTTCCTTAATTATTCGTATGCAACCTATTTTTTATGGAGTAGTTGATAAAGTAGATGTAACCAAACACTTTTTAAGTAAAAAAGATATTTTATTATTATCTAGTGTATTGATTATTCTAATTTTTATCGGGTTGTACCCTAAGATAGTGTTAGATATATCTTATTCTACTGTCAACCAAACACAGCAGTATATAACAGCAGAACGAGTGGGAGAGTAAAAATTTATGATAGCTTTATTGCCAATATTCATATTGAGCTTTGCCATAATTGTTTTGCTCATAGCGCTTTTTGTTTTTAAAGTAGGAACTAAAAAATGCGCTATTTTAGCTATATTAGGGTTGATGTGCGCTTTAATTTGTTCATCAATTCTAGGCTTTAAAATTTCTCATAACACACCTGCAATAACTGATATTAGTAGTGACAATATGCAAATATCTGTACCTACTTCACAAGGTTCAACTGATACTGATTTATCAAGTGAGCAAACTATAGCCGTTGATGAGGTTCCAACGGAAACATCACCCCTTCAAAATGACCAAAGCTCTGAACCGATGGTTCAACAAGATTTTGTAGGCCCACCTCAGAATGTTATTGATACTACACAAACTGATGATAATACTGATAATAAATGGCGAGCCCATCAAGTTACAGCATTATTTACCTGTGATGGCTATGGATTACTTTATACCAGTTTGATTTTGATTATTTCTATTGTAGTTGCTTCACTCGCTTATCAATGGTTTGTACAAGAACTGGTCGCACATGGTTTATTCTATGTAATTTTATTACTTATGGCATTAGGCGGCGTAACTTTAGTTTATGCAAGTCATTTGATGTCATTCTTCCTAGGCTTAGAATTACTTTCGATACCATTTATTGGATTGATCGGTTATCAATATATACAAACACATGCGTTAGAAGCAGCGATCAAATATATGATTTTATCTGCAATAGCGAGTTCATTTTTGTTAATGGGAATAGCCTTCTACTATGCAACAACTGGAGAGCTTACATTTAGTGGTTTAAGTTACCAGCTTTCAACCATGAATTATCAAAGTACATTATTATTAATTGGCATTTGTTTAATATTAGTGGGAATTGGTTTCAAGCTTTCACTGGTACCTTTTCAACTTTGGTTGCCTGACGTTTATCAAGGTGCACCGACTGTTGTAGCATTATTATTATCAACAGTAGGGAAAGTGGCAGTATTTTGTGCTATTGCCAGATTATTTTTACTTGCACCAATTGTGAATAATGAAACAATTCGTATTATTTTGGTGATAATGGCTTTTTGTTCAATACTATGGGGTAATTTATCTGCTTTAATGCAAAGTAGCTTAAAACGGTTATTAGCTTATTCATCCATAGCTCACTTTGGTTATTTATTACTTGCTTTAATTGCTGTGCAATATCAAGTATTGGCCTTAGAAACCATTGGTGTATATTTGATTGGTTACATTCTTGCCAATATCTGTATTTTGGGCGTGATCAGTTTAGAATCACATTCCAACGAGTTACAGGATCATGAAAACGAAGTTGATCTTTCAGGATTATTTTGGCGTCGTCCTGTTTTAGCATTAGCAATGGGTATAGGTTTACTCTCTTTAGCAGGTGCTCCACTGACAGCTGGTTTTGTTGGGCGTTTCCTTCTAATATTGTTGGGTGTAACGGCTGAATTATGGTGGTTAATTGCGGCAGTGGTTATTGGTAGCACACTAGGACTTTATTTTTATGCAAGACTTATTCTCAACCTTTATATCAAACCATCCAATGATGAGCAGCTGAATTCGAACATCAGATTAAAATGGCAGGATATAAAAATGAGCGAATTGCTAATTGTTCTTGCAGCAGTTTTAACGATTGTATGTGGTGTCTATCCAAAATGGTTAGTTAACTTAGTTAGTATGGCTCAATATTTAACGACTTAATTATTTTTGTTACTTTCTTGAGATTGATTAAAAAGACATTGACAAGAAATAGTTAATTATCGACATATTTATTGTGTTATAATTCTGAACTTTAATATTTTTGTAAAAATTAAGAGGACCGATATGGACTTTTTTATTTCTAATGCATATGCAGCCGATGGCGCTCAGCCTGGTGCTGATTATTTAATGCCAATTATGTTAGTGGTATTCGGGTTATTTTTCTATTTTATGATTATGCGCCCACAACAAAAACGCGCTAAAGCGCATCGTGAGTTAATGGCATCAATTTCTAAAGGTGATGAAGTATTAACTAATGGTGGACTTATTGGTCGAGTTTCAAAAGTTAACGACAATGGTTATATTGCGTTAGAGTTAAATGATACAACAGAAGTTGTTATCAAACGTGACTTTATCACATCTGTTTTACCAAAAGGAACAATGAAATCATTATAATAAATTTCATTGTATTAATTATCTAATTCCACAAGAGAAAATGTCGTGCTAAATCGCTATCCTTTGTGGAAGTACATTATGTTGGTCGTCGTAATTTGCGTCGGCCTGCTTTATGCGCTTCCAAATATTTATGGTGAAGATCCTGCTATACAAATTTCAGGTTCAAACGGTACCGAAATTAATGTTGCTATGCAAGATAAAGTTAAGCAACTTTTGGTGAAAAACAAAATTGAACCTAAATCACTCGTATATGAAAATAAATCTATTTTAATTCGATTAAGTGATAATGATACTCAGCTTAAAGCTAAAGAATTAATATCACAAGAATTAGGTGAAGATTATACTGTTGCGCTAAATCTAGCACCAGCAACACCATCGTGGTTAGCTGTGATTGGCGCAGAGCCAATGAAATTAGGCCTCGATTTGCGCGGCGGTGTTCATTTCTTAATGGAAGTAGATATGACTACTGCATTAAGTAAATTGACAGACCAGTCGATTGAAAATTTAAAAGCTGAGTTTAATAAAAACAATCTTATATATAAAACAATCAACAAAAATCCTAATCAACAAATAACAATGCAATTTGATAATGTTGAAGATCGTAATAAAGCTATTACTAAGATCAATGGATTACAAGATTATGAGTTAACTTCACAAGATGAAAACAGCATTGTCATTAGTGTTAGTCAACAGAGACTGCAACAAGCGAAAAATGATGCAGTTCAACAAAATACTACCATTTTACGTAATCGAGTTAATCAGTTAGGTGTGGCTGAACCAATTGTTCAGCGCCAAGGCTCAGATCGTATTGTGGTTGAATTACCAGGTATCCAAGATACTGCATTGGCTAAACGCATTTTAGGTGCGACAGCTACCCTTGAATTTAGGCAAGTGAATGATGATAGCTCAATTGACTTAGCTGCAATTTTAAACGGCAATATGCGTGTTCCATATGGTTCTGAAATTAAATATATGGAAAACGGCCGACCAGTTTTACTTTATAAACGTGTAGTATTAACAGGTGATCATATTACCGATTCTTCATTTAGAGTAAACGAATATAGCCAACCAGAGGTTTCTATCACTCTTGATAGTGCTGGTGGTAAAACCATGCTTGGTTTCACGCAAAAAAATCTGAAAAAAGCAATGGCAACACTTTTTGTCGAGTATAAAGATACTGGAAAACGTGATGAAAATGATAAACCTATTCTTGAAAAACAAGAGAGAGTCATCAATGTCGCAACTATCCAAGGTATTTTTAGTGACCGATTCCAAGTAACAGGCATAAGTAGTATTGATGAAGCTAAGAATTTATCATTATTACTTAGAGCTGGTGCGTTGATTGCTCCGATTCAAATAATTGAAGAACGAACCGTTGGTCCTTCAATGGGGCAAGAAAATATCACACAAGGCTTAGAATCTTGTGTTTGGGGATTATTAATTTCTGTCATATTTATGCTGGTGGTTTATCGCCTATTTGGAGTATTTGCAAGTCTTGCACTGGTAGCGAACTTAATTTTGATTGTTGGTACCATGTCATTATTACCAGGTGCGACATTGAGTATGCCAGGTATTGCCGGTATAGTTTTAACCGTAGGTATGGCAGTCGATGCTAATGTATTGATTAACGAGCGAATAAAAGAAGAACTAAGTAACGGACGAGGTGTTCAACACGCAATTAGCGAAGGTTATGCAGGTGCTTGGAGTAGTATTTTTGATGCCAATATCACCACACTGATTACTGCGGTTATTCTTTATGCGGTTGGTACTGGCTCAATTAAAGGCTTCGCTATTACATTAGGTATCGGTATTGTAACATCGATGTTTACCTCGATCGTAGGGACTCGAGCATTGGCCAATCTTATTTATGGTGGTCGTCGTGTTGATAAGTTATCAATTTAGAGGTTTATTGTGATTGTTGATAAAAAAGAAAATCATGATGTTAGAGAGCTAAATCATGGCCGCAGAGTCCTCGACTTTTTAAAATTTGGTTTTATTGCTTTTGCTATCTCAATGATATTAGTTGTGGCGTCATTTGTAATAATTTTTGTTAAAGGATTTAATCTTGGACAAGATTTTACTGGTGGGACAACTGTTGAGTTAACTGTTACTAAAGCTATAAACCTTGATGACCTACGTAACAGTTTACGTGATGAGGGCTATCATGAACCAATCGTTCAATATTATGGTAGCAGTAAAGATATCATTATTCGACTACCAACTGCCAACCAAAGTGAAGGTAGTGTATCATCAACGATTGATAATGCATTAGGTATGAAAATTTCAAATTTAGTGCATAAAAATATTGATAGTAATGCTGAAATTAAACGAATTGAATTCGTTGGCCCAACAGTTGGTACTGAATTAGCTCAAGATGGAATATTAGCGATTTGTGCTGCTTTAATCTGTATTTTAATCTACATTGCGTTTCGATTTGAATGGCGATTTGGTACAGGTGCTGTTGTCGCATTAGCGCATGACGTTGTAATAACCGCAGGATATTTATCGTTATTTAATCGAGAGTTAGATTTGACTATTATCGCAGCGATGTTATCTATCATTGGTTATTCACTTAATGATACCATCGTTGTATTTGACCGAATTCGTGAGAATTTTAGAAAAATTCGACGTGCGTCGCCATACGATGTGATCAACATCTCACTAACTCAAACATTACATCGAACCTTAATGACATCAGGTACAACCTTAGCTGTTGTTATTATTTTGTATATATTTGGCGGTTCAATGTTAAAAGGTTTTTCTGAAACATTAGGCGTAGGGATTGTGTTAGGCACGATATCATCGATCTATGTGGCCGCATATATGTCACTTAAATTGGGTGTTAAACGTGAGCACTTTATGCCACCAAAAGTTGAAGTTGAAGGTGCAGATCAAAACGCAATTATTCATTAACTACTTAAGCTCTGTCATAGGTTGACAGAGCTTTATTAGACTGTTTTTTAAGCGAATAATACCAAACCATTTGACACCCTCTAACTAGTTGCATATTATTAGCCACAGTTTTACCTATTTGGGGCCATAGCTCAGCTGGGAGAGCGCAACGCTGGCAGCGTTGAGGTCAGGGGTTCGATCCCCCTTGGCTCCACCAATTCCCCATTTCTTAAATCAAATTCTTTCAAATACATATATCTAGTGCTAAGATAGCAAAACTATTCACTATTGAGTACTCTATATGATTCAATACCATTCAAAAATATTAGCTAATGAATGTCGTGATATGAATGATATTCGAGCTGAAATCGATAGAATAGATCATTTGGTAATTCAATTATTAGCCGCTCGGTTCGAGTATGTTAAAGCTGCAAGCCAATTCAAAAAAAATGTCACTGATGTGCAGGCTCAAGCTCGTTTTAACAGTATGTTAGAGCAACGTATGCTTTGGGCTAATGAGTTGGGACTTGATGGTGAAGTGATTAAACAATTGTATGCTAACTTAGTTAAATATTTTATCAATGAAGAAATGAAACATTTTAATAAGGCAAATAAATAAGATGAATTATGAAAACAAACAGCATCTATTGGATGAGATAAATAAAACTGCTAAGCTATTTATTAATGAATTCAGCGAATTATCCGAACTAGATAAAGATAAGTTAATAGATGGAGTAGATCGAACTCCAAGTCAAATGATTGCTTATCAGTTAGGATGGTTGGATCTTGTTAAGTCTTGGGATGATCTTGAACTTGCTGGACAAACCCCAACATTACCAGCAGAAGGCTACAAATGGAATCAGTTAGGCACATTATATCAACACTTTTATAAGATTTATCAGGATTATTCATTACAAGAACTGATTAAATTATTTAATGAGAAACTTGTTATCTGGAATAATTGGATTAACTCATTAGATGATAGTACACTTTTCATAAAAGACACGCGTAATTGGACTAAACCTTTTCCTTTAGCATGGACTGTTGCACGATTTATCCACATTAATTCTGTTGCACCATTTAAATCCTTTAGAGCTAAAATTAGAAAATGGAAAAAATTAAATTCAAATCAGTAAAATCATAACATTTATTTCCAAAAAGATAAGGAACTGTATGGCTTTTTCAGAACAAGAAAAGAAACACCTTTTAGAACTAAAATACGTTGGCGATAAAATCATAGAAAGATTACAACAGATGGGATTCGATTCATTTGAAAAGTTGCGTAATACTACTTTAGATGAAATACTGAATAAAGGTGCCTTATTAACCAGATCATCATGTTGGAAAAACAGCCATCAGGCAAAAACCGCAATCCAAAATATTTTGGCTTTGGTCAATCAATGTTAATTGATTTTTTTGCTGTAACTATTAAATTTGTCTCTATATAGACGTGATAAATCCTAATTTTAAGTCATTATTTTTGACAATATGGTATCCACAAGCGGCGACATCTAAATTGTGGTAAGGTAAAAGATGATAATCACTTGATTGATCGACTGGTTGGCACTTTCCCCAATATTGATAAAATGATTCGCACATTAAAAAGGATATCCCTATTTTTATCAGCCAATTGTTTGAAATGTGAAGCTGAGTATCACCATTAATATTAGAATAATAAAAGAATATTGGCTAAATTGCTAAATTTTTATACTCAAAAACCCCGTTCCTCAACTTTTTTTAATTGGCTATCACATTTGTGTACTAAAAAATATTCGGTTAACGATAGCAGGATATATCTTAAACAAATATCGATAAATATTAATGGGATAATTAATATTAGCTATTAAGTTTATTAATTAGGTTTTGCTCATTTGATTGAAGTTTGGCAAAATAGCTAACTTACTATGTATTATTTTAAGTACTTTAGATAATTTAAAATTTTCAATTAAAGTAAAATCTCATATTGATAGGTTGAAGATAAAACAGGAACTAAATTAGGATGATTAGTCAAAGAAAAAAAATTATTAAGAGGTTATTCATCTCAAGCTGTTTGAGTGGATTATTCCTTTGTTCAATGACTGCTTATGCCGAAGACTCAAATCTCACGTTGCAAACCGAGACGGTAGAAGAGGTTAATTCCTCAACTGAGACTATAGAATCAATTGATAATGTTGAGCCTTCTCAACCTAATGAACATATTTATCACAAAACTATATTTTCATTGTTAGGTGAACCTAAATACCCTGAAAATTTTGAACATCTTAACTATGTCAATCCCAATGCTCCTAAAGGTGGAATTATTAAATTGTATGAAATAGGTACTTTTGATAATTTTAATCGTTTCGCAAGTCGTGGCGCACCTGAACATTATTCCGGCTCCTTATATGATTCTCTATTTACCACAACAGCTGATGATATTTCGAGTTTTTATCCACTAATTGCGACCTCAATCACTTATTCAGATAGTTATCGTTGGGCAGAGGTAGAAATTAATCCTAATGCGCGTTTTCAAGATGGTAAGCCAATAACCGCACATGATGTGGAATTTACTTTTCAAAAATTTATGACTGAAGGTGTTTCGCAATATCGAGTTTACAACAAAGGGATAAATGTTAAAGCCATAGACGATTATCGCGTTCGTGTCGACTTACCTGAAGCCGACAGTGAAAAATTACTATCCTTTGTTGGTAATATGCATATTATTCCTGAACATTATTGGAAAGATCGTAATTTTTCCGAGCCAGTAAGTACTCCTCCGGTTGGTAGCGGACCTTATTATATTAGTGATTATAAAATCGGACAGTATGTCGTTTATAAGCGAAATCCTGATTATTGGGCAAAAGATTTACCGGTTAATAAAGGTCTAAATAATTTTGATGAAAAACGTATCGATTATTATATGGATACGAGCATTGCTTTAGAGGCTTTTAAAGCTGGGGAGTATGATTTTCGAGGTGAAGGGCAACCGAAAAATTGGTTTACTCAATATCAAGGAAAATACTTTGATTCAAAGGATATCATTAAAAAAGAAAAAATCGTTGAAACAGCAGTAGATACTAAATGGTTAGCGTTTAATTTGCAGAAAGATTTTTTTAAAGATATAAAAGTTCGAAAAGCGATTACCTTAGCTTTTGATTTTGAATGGTTAAATCATGCATTTTATTATGATAGTTATAAAAGACCATCTAGCTTTTTTGAAAATACTATTTATGCCGCTAAAGGTAAACCGAGTGAACTTGAGCTTAAATGGTTAACTCCTTATAAAGATATTATTCCTGAACAAGCGTTTGATGAAGCTTATACTATTCCTAAAAGTGATGGGCAAGGTTTTAATCGCAATAACTTATTAACAGCTGCTAAATTATTGGAAGAAGCAGGTTGGATCATTAAAGACGGTAAATTAATTAATCCTAAAACCCAACAACCTTTTGAATTTGAATTGTTAACTTACCTTGGTGACGACATCAAATATGCGATCCCTTTCCAGCAAAATTTAGCTCGTTTAGGTATTAAAATGAATATAATCTCACTTGATTACGCGCAGATCAATCGCAGAATGCGTGAACGTGATTATGATATGATGCCACGTAATTATAGTTCGATAGATTATCCATCCTCAAGTTTAATGATTTTTTGGGGAACCGAATATTTAAACTCTACATATAATGGCTCAGGCTTACATAATCAGGCAATTGATTCAATTATTAATGAAATAATTAAAAATGTTGGGAACAAGGAGGAATTAATTCCTCTTGGGCGAGCGTTAGATCGAATTTTGACGCAAGAATATCCGATGATTCCAATGTGGTATAACAGTAAAACTTTTTATGCATATTGGAATAAATTTGGCCAGCCAACCCAACAACCAACTTATGCAATAGGAATTGATAGCTGGTGGTATGATGAAGATAAAGCAGCTAGCTTATCAAAGAATAGAGAACACTAATATGCTGAATTATTTTATCCGTCGATTATTGCTAATTATTCCAACATTACTAATCATTTTGACGATCAACTTTTTTATCGTACAAATTGCACCCGGCGGTCCTGTAGATCAAGCATTGTCTATGATTGAAAATGGACCAGAAGCAGGACAAACCTTGTTACCAGGCAGTGAAACTAGCCCAACAATATTAAAAGAAGAAAAAAAACAATCAAATTATCAGGGCGGGCGAGGCCTTGATCCTGAAATTGTGGCAATGATTGAAAAGCAATATGGTTTTGATAAACCGATCTGGGAACGCTACATTAATACATTGAAACAATTTATTCAGTTTGATTTTGGTAACAGCTTTTTCAAAAGTGAATCAGTGCTAAGTTTAATTGCAAAAAGTTTACCTGTTTCTATTTCATTGGGGTTATGGAGTACATTAATCATTTATTTAATCTCAATTCCATTAGGGATTCGTAAAGCAGTTAAAGATGGTTCAATATTTGATTTTTGGACAAGTACTTTAATCATTATTGGTTATGCAATACCCGCTTTTTTATTAGCCGTGTTGCTAATAGTCCTTTTCGCTGGGGGGAGTTATTGGGATATTTTCCCGCTTCGAGGATTAATCTCAAATAATTTTGAACAATTAGATTTTTGGGGCAAAGTCAAAGATTATTGTTGGCATATTTGCTTACCAACTATTGCTATGGTGGTTAGTGGTTTTGCAACATTAACTATGCTAACTAAGAACTCATTCTTAGATGAAATTCGCAAACAATATGTTGTGACTGCTAGAGCTAAAGGTTTGAGTGAAAGGCAAATTATGTATAAACATGTTTTCCGCAATGCAACCTTACTTATCGTATCGGGTTTTCCAACCTCATTTGTCGGAATTTTATTTACTAGCTCAGTACTTATTGAAGCGATATTTTCACTTAAAGGATTAGGTTTATTAGGGTATGAGGCAATTATTCAACGAGATTATCCTGTTATTTTTGGCTCATTATATATATTTACATTAATTGGCCTACTCACTAAACTTTTATCAGATTTAACTTATATGTTAATTGATCCACGTATTGACTTTGAGGCTCGCAACTGATGACTATGCACTATTCAATTAATCAGCTACGTTGGCAACGATTTAAACGCAATCGACGTGGGTATTATTCGTTATGGCTATTTTCAATATTATTTATAATAAGTCTATTTTCTGATTTTATATTTAATGATCGCCCCATATTCATAAAGTATCAAAATAACTATTATTCGCCAATATTTCATTTTTATCCGGAAACAGAGTTTGGTGGGCAGTTTCAAACGCAAACTAATTATTTAGATCCTGCAGTACAAAATAAGATTGAATCAGATGGTTGGATATTTTGGCCTCCATTCCGATATACCTATAATACTGTAATTCATGATACAGCTAGCACATTTCCAACACCACCATCTAAAACGCATTTGCTTGGCACAACTGATGCTGGATTTGATGTATTAGCCAATATTTTATACGGATTTAGAATATCGATGTTTTTTGCGGTATTTTTAACTTTCTTCACTTCCATTATTGGTGTACTAATCGGTGCAATCCAAGGTTATTATGGCGGAAAAGTCGACCTATTGGGACAACGATTCATTGAAATTTGGAGTGGATTACCAGAATTATTTGTAATTATTCTACTTGCAAGTATCTTACCACTTAATTTTTGGTGGTTATTAGCTATTACAGTATTATTTGGATGGATGGCTTTAGTTGGTATTGTGCGAGCCGAGTTTTTACGTACTCGTAACTTTGATTATATTCGAGCTGCCAAAGCAATGGGAGTGAGTGATCGTAAAATTATGTTTCGACATATGTTGCCCAACGCGATGGTTGCGACATTAACATATTTACCATTTATTCTTTGTGGTTCAATTTCAACGTTAACTGCATTGGATTTTTTAGGTTTTGGTTTGCCCATTGATTCACCATCCTTAGGTCGATTACTTCTACAAGGTAAAAACAATTTACAAGCACCTTGGCTCGGTATTAGTTCTTTTTTAGTTATTTCTATATTATTGTCACTTTTAATTTTTATTGGTGAAGGAATTAGAGATGCATTTGATCCAAACAAAGGAGTATATAAATGAGTTCTCCTTTATTATCGATTGTTGATTTAAGTATTGCTTTTAAAACTGGTCATGACTTGCAAAGTCAAATTGTCGAAAATATTAGCTTTGATATCGGCGAACAAGAAACGGTTGCATTAGTCGGTGAATCAGGTTCTGGTAAAAGTGTGACTGCACTATCGATTTTAAGATTGTTACCCAAAGAGCAGGTGATCTATCCATCTGGCGATATTATTTTTGAGGATAAATCGTTATTACATGCGCCTGAAAAAGAGTTACGCAAAATTCGTGGTAATGAAATAAGTATGATATTCCAAGAACCAATGGTATCACTTAATCCATTACATACAGTGGAAAAACAACTTTACGAAGTACTATCATTACATCGTGGTATGCGACGTAATGTTGCTCGGGAGGAGATTTTACAATATTTAGATCGTGTTGGAATCAAAGAGCCTAAAACTAAACTTTCTGCTTATCCTCATCAATTGTCTGGCGGCGAAAGACAACGGGTCATGATTGCAATGGCAATTTTAACGCATCCTAAATTATTAATAGCCGATGAACCAACTACAGCCTTAGATGTTTCAGTTCAAGCACAAATTATTGATTTACTCAAAGAACTTAAAAAAGAACTTAATATGAGTATGCTATTTATTTCACATAATTTGGGGATTGTAAAAAAACTGGCAGATAAAGTGGCAGTAATGCAAAATGGGCAAATTGTTGAATTCAATAATAAACAACGCATCTTTTTGCGCCCTCAACAAGAATATACCCAAACATTATTAAATTCACAACCTAGTGGTGAACCCGTTCCTTTACCTGATACACCGGGTATATTGCTCAGTGTTAATCATCTGAATGTTGAAGTTATCGCGCAAAAACGATTATTTAGTAGTAAAAAGAAGAAAATTGTTGATAATATTGGCTTCACGGTGCACCAAGGTGAAACTGTGGGTATAGTTGGCGAGTCAGGATCAGGTAAAAGTACTACTGCACTAGCTATTTTGCGTTTAATTCAATCACAAGGTGATATTTTATTCGATAGCCATCCTATACAGAATTTATCCGCTAAAAAATTATTACCATTTCGCAGCCGAATCCAAGTGGTATTTCAAGACCCATACTCTTCACTTAATCCGCGCTTAAACGTTGAACAAATTATTAGTGAAGGCTTAATTACTCATAAGAAATTGAGTAAAACAGAGCGTGAACAAGCCGTGATTGATATTATGCAAGAAGTTGGATTAGATCCTGAAATGCGTTTTCGTTACCCAAATGAATTTTCTGGCGGACAACGACAACGAATTGCCATTGCTAGAGCTTTAATCTTACAACCAGAATTATTGATTTTAGATGAGCCAACTTCTTCATTAGATCATACTATTCAAAAGCAAATAATTAATTTGCTTAAATCATTGCAAGAAAAACACCATATTAGCTATCTATTTATTAGTCATGATCTTGCCTTAGTTTATTCTTTCTGCCACCAAATTGTTGTGATGAAAGAGGGAAAAATTATTGAACAAGGCTCTCGTGAACAAATCTTCTATACGCCTGAAACAGACTATACGAAAGATTTGCTTTCATTTTTAGATAAACCACCTAGAAAAGTGACTAAAACCCTAATTCATGCTGATATTCTTGAAAAAACGCAGAAAGCTGAAACAGAAGAAAATATAGAAAAGGTTGAAAAGCATGATGGTGAAGAAGAAAAAAAGGTCAATTGGGAAGATGCATTGTTAATGCGTAAAAAATAAATGTATAGGCTTAGGTATAAACTATAATTAAAAAATTTAATTTAGTAAAATATTCAACAGGTTAATTATGAAAAAACGAGTATTACGATTTTTAACTGCTTCATGTTTATCATTTGTCTCAATAAATGTCATGGCATTAACGTGTTCTGATGATGTTGAGCAAAATAAAGTTGAGGCAAATAATTATATCTTCAAAATATTAGATTTTATTGATTCTAAAGCTAAAGGTATAAAACAAGAAGTTAGAACTTCAACAATCACGTCAGATACAGGTGCGATTCATTCAATTGCGAAACATAGTTTAAGTTATGATTCTAATGGCTTAATTACTGAAAGTCATTACGACCTTTATTCTGATAAAAATGAAAAACTTTATTCTGAGCATCTACAAAAAACAGAATTTGGTTGGCAAAATGTTATTCAAGATATTGAAGATAAAACTAACAGTACGATTCAATTCAAAACAGATGAAAAGGGCCGTATTATTGCGTCGGAACAAATAAAGAAGGCTCCTGATTTTACATTTATTGAGAATGACAATTATCAGTTTGATAATAACAATTGTTTAGTTAATAAAAATGTTCAATGGCAGCTAAAAGAGTTGAATGCTAATGGAGATGTAGTTGGAACTGTTCAAAAAGGTGCCTCGGTATATTCATTTACTTACCAAAACCATCAATTAGCAAAAGTGTCAGCGCAATATAGCAATAAAACCCAAAATGAAAGTAATTTTTCTTACCAATTTGATGAAATTAACCGATTAATTGCCATTCATTCAGCTTATTCAATGGTGGGTAAAGATACAACAAATTATATAACCGATTTCTTAACTTTTAATGAAAAAAATGATTGGCTTAGTGCAAGTCAGTCTAAACAAAATAGAAAAAACAAACAGACTAATATTGTTCGACAAATTACCTATTATTAATCAAATTTAAATGGCGTTATCAAAAGTAATCGATAGCGCCAATAAATTAATATCAAAGTAGCTTTAGACTCTGACAAATAAAATATAAATTGCATGAGCAGTCCATGCGAATGCTAAACAGAAAGTTAGTAGCTTTTCTCGTTTTGGATGTATGTTGAAATGATGCAGCAAAGTTAGAATCTGTTGTAATCCACACCAAATTGGTAGCGAAATCATTAAGCATAAAAATAGTTTGCCTAATTCAGTGTTGGCTAATTTAAGAATTGATGAACGCGTTATTGCATCACCAAAAGGGATAATAAATGCAATGATACCCAATACCACGGGAGCAAAAATAGCTGCCCAAAGTCCACCTAAAGCAAATAGTCCTTTTGCCACTGTTGAATCAGAGCGTATTGGTTGATTTTCTTGTTTTTTCATTAATCAAACACCACTTATTTAATAATCAATAATAGTAAGTAATATGAAAGTAAAAGTGTTACACACCAAAAGCCAATAATAAGTAAATATACTTTACCCTTTTTATGCGAATCTTGCTTAAAAATAACTTTCGGTATTAATCTAAACCAATTAATTGAATGAAATAAAGCAAGTAATAAAGCAATAGAATTGATGACAACCACTAAAGGCTTTTGCAAGAAAAAGATAAAACGATAAAACTCGTCTTGCCCCATTGCGTTTGTGTACATACAAATAACCCCATACATCAATATTATACTTACCCAAATCATGGAAAAAGGGGTTAATTTATTAACAATTGAAAAAAATCGCGCCTGTTTTTTTGATAAATTAATATGTTCAGGCTGATTGTTAGTATTAATTAACTTAGTATTGGATTGATAATTTTCATTATTTTTTTTAATCATAACATTCTCAATGGAGGTAGTATTATCACGTTATTAATCTTTTAAGCGATCAATGTTCATTTCAGTATTATAAACACTAAGTGATTAATATCGTCAAATTAAAGTCACGAATGATATCGGTTTTTTACTTATCAACACTAGGCAGAAAGTGCGTTGGGCTTAATTCATATTAAGTATAAAAGAAATCTATATCGCATTGTTGCGAGATTAACAAATTACCTTTAAGCAGATAATTAGTATGATTAAACACTAGATATCATAAAAACTAAATTGTGTACGATAGATTTTTATATTTTTTAATTGGGGATAATATTTCAATAAGTAAATATAAAAATCATGGCATTTGAAATTTTCAGAATATCTAGAATTGTTAATGCATTAGGGATCATTTCAATTTTTTATCCATGTTTTCATAGATCTTAATTGGCTTAATGGGGATTAATGTTTTGCCTTTTACTTCAAACTCAGAATTATTACTGGAAACAACTATTATCTGACCTCTTTCTAAGTTAAACTCTAAAAGTGGAAATGGCTCTACAAAACCTAAAGGAGAAAATTCCCTGTCCCTGTTATCCGGAGGGAATTCGTAATAAACTACTTTTTTATTATATACATACACTACAGCATCAGAATGCTCTTGATATTTTCCAAAATCAGGATTTTTATCAGAAAATTCTACTTTCTTAACATTAATATTTTGTTCCCGCATTAATGTAATATAACGTCCGCTAATATTGCCATAGATTAACCATGCTTCATCCCATTTAAAATTAGTATAATCAGATAAGGTTATGGTTTGAGGGTGATTTTCTTCTATATCTTTTAATGCTTTTTCTAAAGGTCTTTCACTGTTGCAACTGGTTAATGTTACTATTGATATGAATGTTATCACTAATAGTATTATTATTTTATTCATTTCTAATTTCTTAATATTTTTTTGCTTTAGGTATGGCCATAAAACAGACTATGTCTTCTTGTTTAACCTCTAAATTGTTTAAAACAATTTGTTAGCAGTTTATTTCAGTTTTTTATCCATATTTTCATAGATCTTAATTGGCTTAATGGGGATTAATGTTTTGCCTTTTACTTCAAACTCAGAATTATTACTGGAAACAACTATAATCTGCCCTCTATCTAGTTTAAAATCTAAAAGAGCTAATGCTCCTTCTGAAGCTAAGCCCACATAATCCCTGGCATCTGGAGGAAATTCGTAATAAACTACTTTGTTATTATATACATATACAACTGTATTAGAGAATTCTTGAGTTCTTCCAAAGTCAGGATTATCATCAGCCATTTCCACTTTTTTGACATCAATATTTTGTTCTCGCATTAACGTAATGTACATTCCACTAATACTGCCACTGATTAACCAAACTTCATCCCATTTAAAATTAGTATAATCAGATAAGGTTATGGTTTTAGGATGACTGTTTTTTACATCTTTTAAAACCTTTTCTAAAGGTGTTTTGTTGCAATTGGTTAGAAATAAACACATAAATAATAATAGTATGATTTTTTTAATCATTTGGCATTCCTTACTCATTATTTTTTATCATCCAAATTGACATATCATATTTTCTATTATCAATATTTGATGAACCCCAAATTCTAGAATCAAGAGGTTCGCCTTCCTGACATCCTGATAATATGAAAAATAACAAAAGAAGTAACTTATTGATAAATTAATAATTCATTATCTATTTAATTATAGGTGTTAATTTATAAGAATTCCCTTGCAAAGAATCTTTATTTATCTTAAAAATACTTTTTTCTCTAGGCCATAGATAATCTATTTTAAAGATAGTTTTTCCATTTTTTATATTATCAAAATAGAACTTGTTATTATCTGGAAAAACATCTACATAAATAACATCATTTTTATAAATAAAATATATTACTTCAGTCCAAGATTCAGTTTCTCTTAATACTTTTATATTTTGAATATTATTCGTTGAAATTCCTTTTTGATTTAATATAGAGTCCGTTTTTTTTATATCTCTTGCTGTAATAATTATGAAATAATCCCAGTTAAAATTTGTGAAATTATATAATACTAATGTATCTGATGAATTAGCATTATCCAAAAAATTGTCAATTTTTTCTAAAGGTGTTTTGTTGCAACTGGTTAGAAATAAACACATAAGTAACAATAGTATGATTTTTTTCATTATTTAATGCTCTTTTGCTTTAAGTATGGTCTTAAACCAGACTATGTCTTCTTGTTTAACCTCTAAATTGCTTAAAAGAAATCGAAAGTATTTTCATAGTATCCATAACGATTCATTAGGTTAACAGCTTGTTTGAGTGCGTTGTATAGTTCATTCGGTAACTTGGTTTGGAATACTTGCCATTTTCTACTTTCTGTTTTTTTCGCTTCTCATAAGCCATGTTCATGATAATAATCTAACACTTTGTCTGATAATTCATTATCGGTTTATTTCAGTTTTTTATCCATGTTTTCATAGATCTTAATCGGCTTAATGGGTACTAATGTTCTGTGTTTTACTTCACATACAGAATTATTACTTGAAACAACTATAATCTGTCCTCTTTCTAAATCAAAATCAGCACGCGTCCAGATTGCTTCTATATCGTCAAATAAGGAATTTCCCCTACCATCCGGAGGAAATTCGTAATAAACTACTTTTTTATTATATATGTATACTATAGTTTTAAAATAATCTTTATCTATGCCATATCTAGAATTTGGAGAAGTTTCTACTTTCTTAACATCAATATTTTGTTCACGCATTAATAGGATATACTTTCCTCCGATGCTACCGCTTATTATCCAAACTTCATCCCATTTAAAATTAGTATAATCAGAGAGTTTTATAATTTTAGGGTGATTTTGTTCTATATATTCGGCTACTTTTTCTAAGGGTGTTTTGTTGCAACTGGTTAATGTTACTATTGACATAAATGCGACTAATAGTAGGAGTATTTTCTTCATTCTTTGGCATTCCGGATTAATTTTGTTTTATATTCTTGTTCAGGTATGGTTGGAAATCCGCCTAATAATTTTATAATCTAAAAACTTTATTTTCTCTAGCAACACAGTGTTAAATACTAATTCATAATACTATGAATTGTTTACTAAACAAATGATAAGTGAGTGAAAAATACCAATCGATATCGCTTTTTTAGAAGGCGATAAATACAAAGTTCATATACTCAATGATTTTCCTATTAATGAACAACATCAAACTATTTTTATTTTGATTTATTTCGATCTTATAAACGAATCGCTAATAAGTAAACAGGATGTTCTACTATGTCGGTATATTAAAAAGTACTCATATTTGATAACTATTAACAAGGTATTTACGATACGAACTAAAATAATTGGTAAAAATAGCGTACAATAGCGCAATGTTTACTCGTTCATCAGCTTAATTAGTTTAGGAAATAAGTATGACAGGCAAATTTATTGTCATCGAAGGTTTGGAAGGCGCCGGTAAAACGACTGCCATAAATACTGTTGCGCGTGTTTTGAATCAACATCATATTTGCGATCTGCAATTTACTCGTGAACCGGGTGGTACACCGATTGCTGAAGCATTGCGTAATATTATTAAAAATGGTTTAGATAATGAGCCATTAACTGATAAAGCTGAATTACTTATGTTATATGCTGCACGTATTCAATTAGTTGATAACGTGATTAAGCCTGCACTGAAAATGGGGAAATGGGTCATTGGTGATCGACATGATTTATCTACTCAAGCTTATCAAGGTGGCGGACGAGAGTTAGACAGAGTTTTTATCGAAACACTACACTCTCAGGTTTTAGGTAATTTTAAACCAGACTTAACGTTGTATTTAGATATTTCACCAGAACTTGGATTGATGAGGGCCAGATCTCGAGGGCAACTTGATCGTATTGAACAACAATCACTACCTTTTTTTGAGCGAATCCGTCAGCGTTATTTAGAGTTAGCTGAAAATGATAACACTATCATTACTATTGATGCATCAAAATCAATTACAGAAGTGACAGCTCAAATTGAAACAACATTAAATTCATGGTTAACAAATTAGGTTTCGATTTTATGATTTTCAACGAATATCCATGGCTTAAATTACCTTTTGAACAGTTAGCAGAAACGATTGTTAATCATCGTGCTCATCATGCTTTGTTAATCAATTATATTCAAGGTAGTGGCGAAGAAGAATTAATCAACTTAATAGCTAATCGATTACTCTGTCAATCTTCAAAACAGTTGGAACCATGCGGTAAATGTCATAGTTGTCAGTTATTTTTATCTCAACATCATCCTGATTATTACCAAATAACAAATGAACAGGGAAAACAATCGATTGGTATTGATCAAATACGGAATATTTCTACAAAAATCTATGAAAAATCCCAACAGGGAGGTAATAAGGTCATCTGGATTAGACATGCTGCTTTTATGACAGAAGCCGCTGCAAATGCATTGCTTAAAACGTTAGAAGAACCTCCAGAAAATACCTATTTTATTTTAAGTGATAACCATAATAGTCAATTTTTACCTACAATTCATAGCCGTTGTTTTTGTTATTTTTTAAAAATACCCAAAATAGAAGAATCTATTAATTGGTTAAAAAAGATACATAATGATTTATACAGTGATAATGAGCTTGCCACTGCTCTGTTATTGAGTGAAAATGCGCCACTAAATGCAGCTCTTCTGTTGCAACCCGAAAATTGGCAACAACGAAAATTATTTTGTGAAAACTTGTTAAATGTCTTGCCACAAAACAATTTTTGGCAATTAGCAAAGACATTTAATCATGAGGAATTTTTTGAGCGTATCACTTGGTTTTGTGCATTGCTAGGTGATGCGTTAAAAGCTAAACAGAAAGTTGGTCGATATATTGTGAATCGTGATCAGGTTCCGTTAGTTAGGCTACTTGCCACAAAAAGTAATGATGAAATTATTTCGCTTTATCAACTGTGGTTAAAGGCAAAAAACTTGTTATCGATAAATGGGTTAAATAGGGAGTTGATTGTCTATAATGTTCTTGCTCAATCACAATTAATTGGGTATCAGAAATAGACTTTATAGAATAATAAAATTTTATGTCAATAGTAGATTTACATATGAAAGGATTGCAGTGAGTTATTTATCAATTGAGTTTGGTCTAATTTTTGTAGTTCTCTTTGCTATATATTGGGCTTTTAGATTATTACCAAAATTCCAAAATAATTTACTTTTGATTTCAAGTTACCTTATTGTTGCTAGTTATAGTGTTCAATTTGCTGTTATCCTTTTTAGCTACACTTGCGTGATATATTTCTTTTCAATAATGATTGCAACGTCTAAACAACACGCAAAAATATGGCTGGTTTTAGGATTAAGTGCCGCAATAATCAATTTAGCATTGTTCAAATATTTTGATTTTTTTCGATATGAATTACAGTCATTGCTTAACTATCTAAATTTATCTATATTATTGCCAGCAATAACCATTTTTATTCCAATAGGCATCTCCTTTTATACGTTCCACTCGGTAAGCTATTTAGTTTCGATAAAAAAGAAAGAATTACCTGTTGCTAAATTCTGGGATTTTGCCTTATTTTTGTCCTTTTTTCCTTGTATAATTGCGGGTCCAATTAATCGAGCAAAAACATTTATTCCACAAATTGTGGTGAGTCAACCTAGAGAGATTTTAGAACCCTTTCGGGCATTTACGTTAATTATTCTGTCCGTGATAAAAGTTTATTGTTTAGGTGGATTAATTAGCGAAAACTGGATAACTCCGATTTTTTCAAATCCATTAGAATACAGTACTCTTGATTTATTGGTAGGCTTATACGGTTATGCTATACAAATTTACCTGAATTTTTCTGGTTATACCGACCTTGTTACAGGTATTGCTTTATTATTAGGTTTTCGACTTCCTATCAACTTCAACTTTCCTTATTTAGCCTGTAATGTCCGCGAATTTTGGGAACGTTGGCATATTAGTTTATCTCATTGGATTCGCGATTATATTTATATCCCTCTTGGTGGTAATCGTCGTGGTTTTATTCGCACTCAAATTAATGTTATGTCAGCTATGTTATTGTCAGGTTTATGGCATGGCGCGGGGATTAATTTTGTTATTTGGGGGGGATGTCATGGTTTGGGGATTATTGTTCTTAATATATTAGATTGTTATATGGGGAGAGGTTGGATTACTCAACGTTCCCCAATTATTGCTAGATTAATTACTTGGCATTATATCTGTTTTACTTGGTTATTTTTTTATTGTGTAAGCTTACCTGACGCATTAGATTATTTGACGGCTCTAGGTCATAACTTTTTAATTGAGTCACATTATATTGAGGTATTTCTAAGTATATGTGTCATATTTTTGTTATACCCATTATTTAAAAATATTCCTGATTGGTGTGCTTTACAACTTAGCAAAATAAATAGGATTTATTTGCCTATCATTTTTATATTTATATTATGGCTAACTATCTATTTTGCACCATCTGGAGTGCCATATTTTATTTATGCTAATTTTTGATTATGAAGAACAATAAAAATGAAATATAAAAAAACATTATCAAAAAATAGACGAAGAAATAGGCCTCAAAAAAATAGGCAACAAATTGATTTGTTCGAAAATGGCTTACATGAGCAATCAAGAAAGCATAATGTTAAGACTAAAGTATCAGAAGCCGCAATAACTCAAAAAGAATCACTTTCACCTAAATATGTTTTTATTATGCTATTGATTACCGCAATAGCATTAATAGCAATTTATCACAAATCGGTATTAATTTATTGGCAACAAACGTATCATCATGATCTCTTTAATTCAGGAAGTATGACCCAAAAAACGGATCTAGACGATTCTGATGGTCGAGTAGAAGAATCTTCGAAAGATGTAGTTATTAATCAAAATAATGTTATTAGCTCCATTGATGATGAGTTATATTTAAACCAACCAGTAACAAATGTGTTAGTTATTTCACCATCTGGAATGGTTAATATTAAAAATGATAAAAAAAGGCAAATAATTCATGTTCAACCAATATCAATTAAGCAAGAAAATACTAAATTAAACAAAACTAGGTTTGATGGAGCGCCAGTAACTGAACAGATAGATACCGAAGCTAACGATGAATCACCTAAAATTGAAAATATTCCATTAATTCATGAGCCATTACCGATTGTATTAACTCAAAATGACAAAGTATTGTTTGTTGGCGACTCTTTGATGCAAGGCGTTGCACCATATGTTAAAAAAATGTTATTTAAAGAATATAAAATAGAAAGTATAAATCTAAGCAAACAAAGTACTGGTCTCGCTTATCCAAAGGCTTTCGATTGGCCAAAAACAATCAATGATTATTTAATTGCCGATCCTTCTATCAAGTTACTTGTTGTTTTTTTAGGACCTAATGATCCTTGGGACTTTCCTGTAAAAGGTTATGCTAAATACGTTAAATTTAAATCCGAGTTGTGGGAAGAACAATACCGTTTACGTATTGCCACAATTTTAAATAGTGCTAGTGAACATAATGTTCAAGTGCTTTGGCTGGCTGCTCCTTGTATGCGTAAACCGCAACTAAATTTAGGGATGGTTTATTTAAATACGCTGTATCAGTCTGAAGTAGAAAAGAGACAACAACACTTTCTAAAAACCAATCAATTACTAGGTTGTACTTATGAAACATTTAATAGTTTTATTGAATCTAATAAAGATAAAATAAAAGTTAGAGTTGATGATGGAATCCATTTTACACCTATAGGCCAAAAAATTTTAGCTAAAGCAATTATGGATAAAATCATTTTTAAACAATTAGAGGATGACGATAGTGATTAAACTTTTAAAGTATATTATTACTATAGTGACTATCACTGTTTCAGTAGGATGCAGTGTAGCAGAAAGTAAAACAGATGCACAATCTACTGTTGTTGACTTTGGTGACCCAAATGCAAAGCAATTTGCTCAACGTTTAAATTCCTTAGCTAGAAATAGAAATGGTAACCAAGTCGTTAATATTACACAATTTGGAGATTCGCATTCAGCAGCAGATTTTTTTACTGGTGAATTTCGAACATTAATGCAACAAAAATATGGTGATGCCGGAATTGGTTGGATTACACCTGTTGCCATTAAAGGTCAAAACCATACAGCTGTTGGTTGGAAAGCAAAAGATTGGCGTGTAATAACTAGCCGTACCGTAAGTGACGTAGATTTTCCTATGGGTGGATTTATTGCAAAAGCGACTAACGATTTAGCCACTATACAAATAACACCTAAAAGTTTAGATAACAAAAATTGGCAAGTAAAATTAACCTTCAGAGCATTGAAAAATACCCCTAATTTATTGAGTATTTATGACGCTGACGGTAAAAAAATAAATATAAGTTATTTACCCAAAAGTAGAGTTTGGCAAACGGTGTCATTTGTGACTAAAAACCCTTTTACGATTAAAGGAAACCGCGATGTTGAAATTGGAGGAATTTGGTTAAATCGCTCAAAAAAATCAGGGGTTATTGTATCTTCAATTGCAACTAATGGCGCTAAACAGAGCATATGGCAAAAATGGGGTTCAAGTTGGTTGAAAGAATTATCTGCTTCAAAAAGTGATTTAGTTATTCTTGAATACGGAACAAATGAAAGTTTTGATGAAACTTTAGATGTTAATGATTACCGCAAAAACTTAGTGAATAATATTCGCCAAATTCGTAGAGCATTACCTAATGCAGCCATTTTATTGATGACACCACCAGATACAATGGTAAATGAAAATAAGATCCCTAAATCATTTTCAGCAATTATGAGTATTCAAAAGCAAGTAGCTAAATCTGAAAAGACACTATATTGGAATTGGCAAGCAGCTATGGGGGGAGCTGGTTCAGTTAAAGTTTGGCAAAAACGTGGACTGACTCGACCAGATTTAGTACATCAAACCTTACAAGGCTACAAAGAAAGTGCTAAAATTTTCTATACTGGTTTTAATGAGTTTATAAAAAGGAACAAATAAGTTATGTCATCTCCAATCATTGTTGCTGTTGATTTTTCAGATACTAAGTCAGCATGGAACTTTATAGACCAAGTTGATCCAAAAGATTGTCGTCTTAAAATAGGCAAAGAATTATTTACTCATGCAGGTCCTGACTTTATTAGGCAAATAAAACAAAAAGGATTTGATATCTTTTTAGATCTTAAATTCCATGATATTCCGAATACTGTTGCCAAAGCAGTAGCTGCTGCTGCTGATTTAGGTGTTTGGATGACAAATGTTCATGCTAGTGGTGGTGTTCGTATGATGGAAGCTGCAAAAGATGCGCTTTATTCATACGGTAAGGATGCACCAATGTTAATCGCAGTGACTGTATTAACGAGTATGGAGTCTTCTGATCTTAAAGAAATAGGTATTAACGTTTCACCATTAGAGCAAGCAACAAAGCTGGCATTACTGGCAAAGAATTGCGGACTCGATGGAGTTGTATGTTCTGCTAAAGAAGTACAAAGTTTTAGAACTAGACTAGGAAGTGATTTTAAATTAGTTACTCCAGGAATTCGTCCAGCAGGATCAACACCTGATGATCAGCGCCGTATTATGACACCCCAACGAGCACAAGCTGCTGGTTCAGATTATTTAGTTATTGGGCGTCCTATTACTCAAGCGGAAGACCCAACCAAAGCATTACATACTATTTTAACAACACTAGATTTATCAAAGAGTTAATAATTATGTCTGATAACGCTATTGTTTATTCAACTGAACATGGTCGAATTACGCCAAAGCAGGCTGCTAAACCTCGTATTAAAGGCGATGGTTTTATCCGTATTTCACGCCAGACATCAGGGCGTAAAGGTAAAGGAGTTTGTGTTATTGAGGGATTCGATTTAGAGGATTCTCAGTTGATGCAATTAGCTGCTGAGCTGAAAAAGCGTTGTGGTTGTGGAGGTTCAGTTAAAGACGGAAAAATTGAAATTCAAGGCGACAAACGTGAACTATTAAAATCATTATTAGAAGATAAAGGTTTTAAAGTCAAATTTGCTGGCGGTTAATTGATTAAAAATAAAGTAATAACGCCCTATTGAGAAAAAGGGCGTTGTTATTCATAAAAACATTAATTAGAACGGTAACTACGCATTTTTTTGCTGATTTCACGTCTTTCTTTAGAAATTTCAGCATTCTTGATTATATAATCATCAACACGATCATCATAATCACTCTTCATATTAGCAATAATAGCTTGAAGTTCTTCGTAAGTCATATCAGGTTTAATGTAATCACTTAAATTTTCAAGTAATAGCACACGTTTTTGGTTATCGCGAATTTTTTTCTCGTTATCTGAAATTTCACGTTTTAATTTATTTAAACGACGTGATAAACGAATATATTCTAGTACATCTTGAAATGATGGTGCGGCTGATTTTTCCTTGTCCATCTATAACCCCTTATTTCTAAAAAATGGAAAACGATTCTGAGTTAATTATATACCAATAATTTTTTAAGGTCATACTAAATATACTTTTATTGAAAAATGTTAAATTTAAATATCAATCAAGCTTGCTGAGTTTTGTTTTAAATCAAATTTTTTGAAGTATGAAATAATAATATTTTTATAAAATTGTCGATAAATTTATCGATTTTCCTTCTAATTGCGATAAAAATAAAAACAACTATTAAGAATTATTGCAAAGTATTATACAATGTGTTGTTAATTGAAAAGAGTACCAAATGAGAGAATCATAATGAGCTGGATTGAAAAAATTCTGAGTAAAAATAATATATCGTCAGATCATAAAAAGGCAAATATTCCAGGTGGTGTTTGGACCAAATGTAGTAATTGTGAGCAGGTTATCTATCAAGCTGAACTTGATCGTAATTTAGAAGTTTGCCCAAAATGCGATCATCACATGCATATTCCTGCCCGAGTTCGCTTATATCGTTTTTTAGATGAAGGTTCTGATGTAGAGATTGGTTCAGAACTTGCTCCTAAAGATATTTTGAGGTTTAAAGATACCAAAAAATATAAAGATCGTTTAACTGCCGCTCAAAAAGAAACGCATGAAAAAGAAGCCATGGTAGTAATGAAAGGCACATTACTGGGCATTCCAGTCGTTGTTGCCTGCTTTGAATTTGCTTTTATTGGTGGTTCAATGTCGTCTGTTGTCGGAGCTTTATTTACGCGAGCTGCAGAACAGGCAATTGAAGATAAATGCCCACTAATCTGTTTTTCTACCAGTGGTGGAGCCCGAATGCAAGAAGCATTATTTTCATTAATGCAAATGGCAAAAACGAGTGCCATCTTAGCAAAAATGCAAGATGAAGGTTTACCCTATATTTCTGTGATGACCGATCCAACAATGGGTGGTGTATCTGCTAGTCTAGCGATGCTAGGTGATATTAATATTGCTGAACCTAAAGCGTTAATTGGTTTTGCGGGGCCTCGAGTAATTCAACAAACAGTTCGTGAAACACTGCCAGAAGGATTCCAACGTAGCGAGTTCTTATTAGAAAAAGGTGCAATTGATATGATTATTGATCGTCGTGATATGCGCCCTAAAATTGCAGGTCTGTTAGCTAAATTAATGAAACTCCCAGTTCCTTTTGATTCTATCGTTAATGATGAGACTATTTAATTAATCATGCGAACTGAAATTCCTGATGCCATGTCTAATCTTGAAACATGGCTTTCTTATTTGGAACAATTACATCCAATGACCATTGATTTAGGACTTGAGCGTGTTAGAACAGTTGCAGAGCGTCTAGATCTTTTGCAGCCAGCCCCTTATATTTTTACGGTGGCAGGGACTAATGGCAAAGGAACGACTTGCCGCACGCTTGAGATGATATTGCTTGCTGCAAATAAGCGTGTTGGAGTTTACAGCTCTCCTCATTTAGTGCGTTTTACTGAAAGGGTTAGAATAAATAATCAAGAGTCAAAAGAACAAGACACAGTTGATGCATTTGTTGAAATTGAAAAAGCGAGAGGAAATATTTCCTTAACTTATTTTGAATATGCAACGTTAGCTGCATTATATCAATTTAAACAGGCTCAATTGGATGTAGTTATTCTAGAAGTAGGCTTAGGTGGAAGACTTGATGCCACCAATATTATCGATGCTGATATAGCAATTATTACTACAATCGGTATCGACCATGTAGAATATTTAGGCAATACTCGAGAAAGTATTGGTCGAGAAAAAGCAGGTATTTTTAAACCCAATAGTATTGCTATTGTTGGTGAGCCAGAGATACCATCATCTATTATAGATGTTTCTAAAACTGTGAATTGTCCTATTTATGTAGTTAATAAAGATTGGTCATATCAACAAATTGATGATTCATTATGGCAATTCATTTCACCGTTAAAACAGTATGATCAATTGCCTATTCCCAATGTGCCTTTAGCTAATGCTGCTACTGCAATAGCAGCACTAACTTATTCTTCGCTTTCAATTGACCAGAATCAAATAATCGAGGGTCTTGAAAAAACAAATTTAATTGGAAGATTTCAAATAATACAGACATCACCAATTGTAATTGTTGATGTTGCACATAATCCTCATGCTGCTAACTATTTAGCTAACCAAATTAAGTTATTGGTAAAGAAACAACCTACTATTGGTAAGATTAGGTTTGTGATTGGTATGTTGAAAGATAAAGATATTAAAAGCACTCTATCTTTATTAAATGCTGATCAATGGTATTGTGCTTCACTTTATGGTGAGCGTGGGTGTAATGCTGAGGTATTAAAGCAGTATTTGCAAGATAATAAAGTAGAAAATATAACTACGTTTGAATCAGTTGATAATGCATATCAAAAGGCCATGCAAGATTCAAAAGAAGATGATATTATTGTCGTCTGTGGTTCATTTTATACTGTATCTGCCGTGTTAGATAAATTAGGCAAATGTAATCATGGATACTAATCAAGAGAAAACTACTTCAAATAAAATTAGGAATCAACTAGTTGGTTTTGCTACATTATTGCTAATTATTGCTATAATTGCACCTAATATCATTACAGATAAATCTAATTTACATACGCCTACAATTCCTATTTTACAACCAGAAGTAGTAAATGAACAAAATCAAGTGATCACATCACAAAATGAGTCAACGATTAATGGCGGTTCACGATTTGAACAATCTTATACACCTGATTCCGATCAATATACTAGCCCTTTAGCATCACCTGATAATGATAATAGTGATTCTTCATCTATTTCTGAACAAACAGATAAGCCCTATATGATTCAACTTGGAGCATTAAAAAATAAGAAAAAAATTGAGGAATTAGTGGCATTATTAAGGCTAAACAATTATGACGTTAGAATCATTCCAAGTAATCCAGGACCTAATCAATTAATAAAATTACAGGTTGGTCCTTATGCAAAAAAAGAGCAAGCAGAACAATTGCTTAGTAACCTAAACAATTTAACAAAATTAAAAGGTGTTATTGTTACAAATTAAAAATTATTTTACTCTTTAGTGAGTACAAACATTAAATAAAAATATTAATATAAAATTGTGAGTTATTATGATGAATTGGGTTGATTATACGATTATTGGTGTGATTATTTTATCTGCACTAATTAGTATTATTAGAGGTTTTGTTAAAGAAGCGTTATCCCTAATAAGTTGGGTTCTGGCTTTTTTTATAGCAAGCCGTTTTTACATGCATATCACTAGTTACTTAACTTATTTTGATAGTGATGTAATTCGTATTGCTGTAGCTATCGCTATTTTATTTATTGCTACACTAATTGTGTGTGCCATTGTTTCTTATATTATTGGGCAATTGGTTCAAAAAACAGGACTATCAGGTACAGATCGCGTATTAGGTATTTGTTTTGGTGTATTAAGGGGTATTTTAGTTGTTGCGGCAGTGCTCTTTTTTGTCGATACTTTCACACCGTTATCCCAATCTCCTGAATGGGAGCAATCGCAGCTAATTCCGCATTTTCATTTTATTATTCGTTGGTTTTTTGATTTTATACAGCAGTCGTCTTCATTTTTAGTTCAATAACTTTGAGGTAATCATTGTATGTGTGGTGTTGTTGGTATTGTAGGATGCAGTACAGTTAATCAATCTATTTATGACGCTTTAACTGTTTTGCAGCATCGAGGACAAGATGCTGCGGGGATTGTAACTATCGACGAGCAAAATCGTTTTCGCTTACGTAAAGCAAATGGTTTAGTTAAAGATGTATTTCAAGAACATCATATGTTGCGTTTACAAGGTAATTTAGGAATAGGGCATATTCGTTATCCCACTGCGGGCAGCTCAAGTCCTTCAGAAGCGCAACCATTTTATGTCAATTCACCTTATGGTATTGCACTTGCACACAATGGTAATTTAACTAATACTGACCAATTAAGAAATAAAGTATTTGAATTAGCAAGACGCCACATTAATACAAGCTCTGATTCAGAAGTATTACTTAATATTTTTGCTAGCGAACTTGATAAATTCCCTACCTATCCATTAACTGCAGAAAATATTTTCACCGCTATCAATCGGGTACATCAAATCATTAAAGGTGCTTATGCATGTGTTGCAATGATTATTGGACATGGATTAGTCGCATTTCGTGACCCATTTGGTATTCGTCCTTTGGTGATAGGTAAAAAAGTGCTTGATAATCAAAAGACAGAATATATGGTTGCATCAGAAAGTGTTGCTTTAGATATTCTCGATTTTGAATTTATGCGTGATGTAGAACCCGGTGAAGCTATCTATATTACTCAAGATGGACAACTTTATTCAAAACAGTGTGCAAATAATCCTCAATATTACCCATGTATTTTTGAATATGTTTATTTTGCCCGCCCAGACTCATTGATGAATGGTGTTTCAGTCTATCAATCTCGTATATTAATGGGACAGAAACTAGGTCAAAAAATTGCTAGAGAATGGAAAGACATTGATATTGATGTCGTAATTCCTATTCCTGAAACATCATGTGATGCCGCGCTTGAAATTGCCAGAATTCTAAATAAACCCTATCGACAAGGATTTGTTAAAAACCGTTATGTTGGGCGTACTTTTATCATGCCAGGTCAAGCGGAACGAAAACTTTCAGTAAGAAGAAAACTAAATGCTAATCGTATTGAATTTGAAGGTAAGAATGTTCTTCTAGTTGATGATTCCATTGTTCGAGGGACTACATCAGAAAAAATACTTGAGATGGTGCGTTCAGTTGGTGCTAAAAAAGTTTATCTAGCTTCGGCAGCGCCTGAAATTAGACATCCTAATGTTTATGGTATTGATATGCCAGTGGCTAGTGAACTTATAGCTTATAACCGTTCTGTTGGTCAAATTGCAAAAGAAATTGGAGCAGATAAATTAATATTTCAAAATCTTTCTGATTTAATTGATTGTATTAAAGAGCAAAATCCTAATATTCATCATCTAGAATGTTCTGTTTTTGATGGAAAATATGTTACTGAAGGAATTGATGATAATTATTTTGATACTCTAGAGCATCACAGAGCCGAAAATAAATCAATCATACCAGAATCTGAAAATCTTGAAATTTATAATGAAGGTCAATACTAGTTATTTAATTTTCTAAAATATAACCTATAATTTTGAATAAGCTTGACCTGAATAGTTCAAGCTTATTTCTACCCCATAAATTAGCCTCCCTATTTTACAATATGAAATATTACTCTGTTGCTTAATTTCTATTACTAAAAAGTAATATTAAGTTGATTAATTAATAAAAATCGTAAGTTTTACACAAAAATATAATGAATTAACTCTTTGATTAATATCAAAAAAAATAGTCTTTACAAAAAGATGTCAAAAAAAGTTATAAAATAGTTTTATAAATTACATTTATGTAATAAAATCTTTCCAAATACAGCTGTTTTGTAAAGAAGTTTTAATTTTGACGCGAATAATATTTAGTATAAAAGTCGCATAATGAAAACAACATATTAAATAATAGCAACTTTAAAAACAGTATAGCAAAGTAAATAAAAACGATGCCTTTATTAAAGTTGGTGAAATATAAGGAATGATTACGGTGAGAAAGAATCTTAATTTAAGAGTTATCTCAGCATTTGTAATGGCTACATTAAGTTGGAATTATGCTTATGCTATTGATACTCAGCAATTGTCGAATGTGGTTGATAGCAATAAAATCATTGAATTAAAAAATGGTACTAAAGCTCGAGAAATGATTAATAATCAAAAACGTAGTTTGTACCAAATTGCATTATTAAGTAATATTTCAATTTCTGAATTACGTGCTATGAATGCAGGTCGTTTCGATAAAAAAGATATGGTTGAAGTCGATGAACGATTAGTTTTACCTGAAAATTCTCCTTTATTACCAGCAATAAATAAAAATAATAAGAAAGATAAATACTCAAATTTACCTTCGCTAGGCTCTGATGATAATTACGATGTAAATAAAGACAAAGATGCACTATCAAGCCAAATAGCTACCACCTTGCAAACACTTGCAACTCAAGATTGGAAAAGTATTACTTCAGCGGATAATGGTGGTATCTCAGGACATTTGAAAAACAAAGGTAAAGATTATGCTGAAAATTATGTCCGTAATGGTATTCATTCACAAGTAGTAGATCCTCTTCGTAGCGCTGCTCAAAATTTTTTAGGCCGTTTTGGTACTGCTCAATTACAATTTGATTTAAGCGATAAGGGTGAATTCAATAATATTAATGTTAAATTATTTAGCCCATTGATTGATACGGACAGCACGCTGATTTTTAGTCAGTTATCATTCCAAGAATACGAACATAATCGTCATATTGGTAACTTTGGTATTGGTCAACGTTGGGATGTTGCTGATAATACATGGCTATTAGGGTATAACGCCTTTCTTGATCATGATTTCCAACGTTCACACAATCGTTTAGGTCTAGGTGCTGAAGCTTGGACTGATTATATGAAGTTTGCTGCTAACTATTATCATCCATTATCTGACTGGAAAGATTCCAGAGACTTTGATGACTATTTAGAACGAGCAGCTAGAGGTTTTGACATTCGCTTTCAGGGCTATTTACCTCAATATCCTCATTTAGGCGGATCACTTATGTATGAACAATACTATGGTGATAAGGTCGCTTTATTTGGTAAGGATAATTTACAAAAAGATCCAAGAGCGATCACAGTCGGATTAGATTATACCCCAGTTCCTTTATTTACCGTTAAAGCTCAACATAAGCGCGGACAGGATAGTAAAAAAATCACATCTGCTGAATTAACAATGAATTATCGTATTGGTACACCGTTAAAAGATCAGTTAGACCCAGATATGGTTCAAGCGGCTCGTTCTTTAAAAGGCAGTCGATATGATCTAGTTGATCGTAATAACTATATTGTTCTTGAATATAAAGAAAAGAAAATGACTGTTGATTTAGGGTTAGATTCTCTTCAATTACTTGAAGGTACTACTCATGATCTAGTTATAGGTGTTCATAATGCCAAAGGTATATCAAGTTTAGCTTGGTCAGGCAATATGCAAGATATTGATAATGGTGGTGGTTTCTTATGTTCTGCTGTGGGAGTGTGTACTAGCTCTTCATGGTTAACACCTCCTGCTGATGTTAAGAATTGGAAGATTGTTGCACCTAGTTATGTAGACCGAAATGGGAACAGATTGCCAATTAGTACAAATGGCGTTTATAACCTAGCAGTAACGGTTACTGATAGCAAAGGAAAATCAGCAACATCTAATTCAGTTTCATTTGAAGTTCTACCTAATTTAAATATTCGTAAAGTAGGTGTTTGGGCGATTGATAGTTTAAGAAATCCAACAACGTCTGTACAAGCTGTAGCTGATGGTACGACTTCAGTAACACTATTAGCAAGTTTGGTTACCCCTGGAACGCCTACTGGAAGTGGAAACTTTGGGGATGGTTATGATGGTTTTAGTGACCAATCATTGATGTCTAAGGTAAGCAATACATTCAAATCCTCAGTGGTTGATTTGTGGACAGCAACCAGTAATGGTACAAAAGTCAATTTAATTGATGGTACTTCCGGTACTGTAAGAAGTTGTCCTACATCAGAACGTTGTGTCATTGTTAAATCTTTTGAAAAAGTTAAAATGGGCGATAACATTTCAGCAAATGCGTCTACCGCAGCGGGTACAACAGCTATTGGTGATACTTACACCATCGACGTTGCTTCAAACTTTGATGGAGCAGTTGATTTTTCTATCAAATTAGATGGTTATGGTCAGTCTTTCAACAAAGCTTCGGTTAATTTTGGTGGGGGTAGAGCTGGTTACATTAAAGTATATCGTAATGATGGGACTTTAGTTGCTAGACAAAATGGAAACGTACTTGATTTTGAACCCGGTATTACTGGATGGTATGTAGGTACTGAATATAATGTAAAAGCTTACGTTGATGATACTGAAACTGTGGAAATTACCAACCCATTTATTATATGGTCACTTGTTGGTTCAAATAACTTGGCATGTCCTGGAAGTGCAATGACAACATTACCAAGTTATGTTGATAATCCTAATGGTCCTTGGTTTAACGTAAGTATGGGACCGAATGCACCTTACACTATCAGAACAAACATGACTAGTTATGCAACAACAGGTACAAGCATTCCTGCTGTGGCTGGAGCTCCAGGGTATATAAATCTTAATCAGGTAACAGCATCACCAGTAGCATGTGCTGGAGATCAAGGATTTAAATTACAAGTTTCAGTTAATTAGAGAAAAATTTTAATCATCTTCGAATTATCGAAGGTGATTTAAAAGGCAACACCAATAAAAATGGTGTATTCATATAAATATAACATGTTAATTTATTAGAGAAAATAGGAAGTTAAACATGAAAAAATTAGCAATAAATAAAATTGCATTAAGCTTGTTTTTAGCTGGTTATGCTGCAAGTAGTGCTTATGCAATAACTCCTGCAACTACAACGAATGCGGTTCAAGGTAGTGCGCCTGTGATGTGGTCTCAAGCTGGAACAGCAGCTCATACTATGACCGTTCGTATCTCAAATAATGCTACTGGTACAACTGCTATTGGTAATGGTGAAAAAGCTAAAGTTGGTGATTACATCCACATTTTTTATAATTTAAAAGATGTAGATGGGGATCAAGATCCAGTAACTGCAAGGAAAGTAGCAGGTACATTAAAAGTTTGGATGAAATTGGATCGTGTTAATGGTGCTTGGCAAGAAGTAACAGATATCACTGGCACCGCTATAGCATATGAAACTAATGGTGAAGAAGGTCATATTTCTTTCCAAATTAGTAATTCAATGGCTGGGGCTGAACAAATTGGTTTCCAACTTCAAGAAAGGACAGAATTTGGTAGTCCAGACCATGGTAAATGGTTAAATGTTGCTGATATTTGGTCTAATACTAATAATCCTGGTACAGGTGATGATCGACCAAACGATCCAGGTACAGGCGACGAAGGTCCAGGTGATCCTGATCCAGATAACCCAGTTGGTCCTGTCGAACTTCCAGGGGCTACTGCTTTGGGTATCTTCAAGTATAAGGCTGACGGTTCTGTAGATTTAACAGTTAACCTTGCTACTACAGGAAATACCGATGCAGCTTCAACTCCAATGTATGGTGATAAATTGGCAGCTATTGTATGGATGAATAATTCAGGTGGTACTGTTTCGAATGCCCCTAATTTTACGGGATCTACTCCTGATATGAATAAATCTTCAGCATATAGCTATACATGGCATCTAGATGGTACTTATGAGGGAGATGCAGCTCCTGCTGCTGCAATTAGCTTTGGATTAGGTAGAGATAGTACTCATGGCTATGGAATGATTGAATTAGGAGATCGTTCTGCTACAGTTAAACATAACTTAAAATATTCAATGGGCACTAAAGCAGGTCTTCAAGGCTACAAACTTAAAGTTACTGCAAACTAATCATTATTTAATGAAACTATTTAAAACCACTCAACTGAGTGGTTTTTTTTATTTAATATTCCGTATGCACTTCTTATAATTAACTTGTTAAAATAACTTAATGTAAGTTAACTTAGCAAATATAATTATGATAATTCCTTGGCAATCTCTTGATTCAACTACATTAAACAATCTAATAGAATACTTTGTTTTACGTGAAGGGACTGATTATGGGGAGGAAGAAAAATCACTTGAAGATAAAGTGAATGATGTAAAACTTCATTTAATTAATGGTTCGGCTGTAATTTTTTGGTCTGAATTACATGAAACAGTAGATATTAAATTTATTAAGTAATGATTAAAATCATTTTAGTGAGTATATGATTTATTCTGTAACTTTGTTATAGTGTTACTGTAGTAATTTGAATAGAGAGGAAGGAATAATGATTGGTAAACAGCAATCAGATACAACATTGGAATGGTTTTTATCTCATTGCCATATTCATAAATATCCAGCTAAAAGTACCCTTATTCACCAAGGTGAAAAAGCCGAAACTCTCTATTATATTTTAAAAGGATCTGTAGCGGTATTGATTAAAGATGATGAAGGTAATGAAATGATTTTGTCGTATTTAAACCAAAATCAATTCTTAGGTGAATTAGGTCTTTTTGAAGAAGGCACAGAACGTAGTGCTTGGGTTAAAGCGAAAACAAGTTGTGAAGTGGCCGAAATATCATATAAAAAATTTAAACAGCTAGTGCAAGTTAACCCAGATATATTAATGCGGTTAGCTAGTCAAATGGCAAGCCGATTACAAGTTACATCAGAAAAAGTCAGTAATCTAGCTTTCTTGGATGTAGCCGGTCGAATTGCACAAACACTATTAAACTTAACTAAACAGCCTGATGCGATGACTCACCCAGATGGTATGCAAATAAAAATAACCCGCCAAGAGATTGGGCAAATTGTCGGCTGTTCACGTGAAACCGTTGGAAGAATTTTAAAAATGCTTGAAGATCAACACCTAATTTCAGCACATGGTAAAACGATAGTTGTTTATGGCACCCGTTGATTTATCGAAATTATCATTAATATGATAGATATATAACGAGATTATACATGACGCAATATATTCCCAATCATGTGGCGATTATTATGGATGGTAATGGTCGATGGGCTAAGCAAAGAAATCAGTTACGCGCTAAAGGCCATCGAGCTGGTTTAAAAGCGGTGCGTAAAATTGTCACATATGCAGCAAAATTAGATGTAAAAGTGCTAACTTTATATGCTTTTAGTAGTGAAAATTGGAAACGTCCAGCTAATGAAGTTACTGCTTTAATTTCACTGTTTATTTATGCGTTAAATCGCGAAATTAAAAATTTAAATAAAAATAATGTTCGATTAAATATCATTGGTGATATATCAAAATTTAATCAAAATCTTCAAAATCTTATTATTGATGCTCAGCTTTTAACAAAAAATAATACTGGCCTTACCTTAAATATTGCAGCTAATTATGGTGGCCGTTGGGATATTGTTGAATCAGCTAAAAAAATAGCTTCACAAGCTTTAGATGGTAAAATAACGCCACAGGATATCAATGAGGAATATTTTGGCTCGATTATTTGTATGAATGATTTACCTGAAGTTGATTTAGTTATTCGCACCGGTGGAGAATACCGAATTAGTAATTTTTTATTATGGCAATGTGCATACGCAGAATTGTATTTTACTGACACATTGTGGCCTGATTTTAATCAAGCATCATTTGATGAAGCGATAAATATTTTTAACACTAGAGAACGGCGTTTTGGTGGCGTTCTAAATGAGGACCTTTCATGCTAATCCAGCGTATTTTAACTGCCATCGTACTTATTCCCCTTGTTATTATTGCACTATTTTTTGCACCTTTATCGATATTTTCTTATTTAATCATCGCTGTTTGTGCATTAGCGGCATGGGAATGGCGTAATTTTTTAGCAAAAAAAAACGAGAAAACAGTTCTTTTGTTTTTTATTGTTTTTTCAATAGTTTTGCTTTACTTCATACCCATTGAGTCAACACTAAAAAGTCAGTTATTTGCTTTAATAATTTGCTTATCAGTTATTTGGTGGTTAGCCGCTTTGTTATTAGTTGTAGGTTATCCTAACTCAGCAAAATACTGGTCTAAATCACCATTAATTAAGCTGTTGTTTGCTTTTTTTACCTTAGTCCCTTTTTTTATAGGAATGCTTGAATTACGGACTATTAATTACAGTGTTAATAGTTATACTGGGGCTATTTGGTTGCTCTATGTATTTGTGTTAGTATGGGCAACCGATACAGGTGCTTATTTTGCTGGGAGAGCGATTGGTAAACGGAAATTGGCTGTTAAAGTCTCACCAGGAAAGACGATAGAAGGTTTTATCGGTGGTGTCAGTTTAGCAACTTTAGTTTGTGTGATCGCTTACTTAACTGGTTATTTTAATATTAATTTTACTCAATTTTTATTTAGCTCCCTATTGGCTATTTTGGCTTCGGTATTAGGTGACCTGACTGAAAGCATGTTTAAGCGTGAAGCAGGAATTAAAGATAGTGGAAATATTATCCCAGGACATGGTGGTATTTTGGATCGTATTGATAGTTTAACCGCGGCAGTTCCTGTATTTACTGTATTATCTTTACATTTATTCTAAAGGGTTACTGATTTTGCTTTGGTCACTGTTGTTATTTATTATTACTATCAGTATATTAGTTACAGTTCATGAGTTTGGGCATTTTTTTGTTGCTCGGCTATGTAAAGTACATGTAGAGTGTTTTTCAATCGGGTTTGGAAAAAAAATATGGTCGCATAGATTTTCAAATGGAACTGAATTAGTTATCGCTATGATTCCACTTGGCGGATATGTTAGAATGCTTGATAGCAGAACGAGTGAATTATCCCCCAATTTAGAAAAACACGCTTTTGATAAAAAAAGTATTTTGCAACGGGCTGCAATTATTTTTGCAGGGCCATTTGCTAATTTTGTTTTAGCTTTAATTATTTATTGGGTTATTTTTTTGACGGGTGTGGTTGATTATCCTGTTAAAATAAAAAGTATTATACCTTCAACACCAGCTGCATCTATCAATATGCCAGCAGATGCAGAGTTAAGAATGATTGATAATACTAAAATAGGCACTTGGAATGATGTAAATGCAGCATTGATTTCTGCTTTAGGTAAAAGCAATATTAAGGTTACCTATAGTACTGATATTGATCAACAAGAAGTTAGTCGAGATGTTAATATTAGTAATTGGTATTTTGATATTGAAAAGGAATCTTCAATCGCAGCATTTGGATTTATACCTAAACAATTGGAAATTTATCCAATTGTGAGTAAAATTGTACCCGATTCAGCAGCGGCTCAAGCTGGTTTAAAAGTAGGTGATAAAATACTTAGTTATAATGATCACCTTTATCAAAATTGGAATGATTTTACTGATACTATAAAAAAGGCTGGAATTTTAAAACTGAAGGTAAGTAGGAACAACAAAGACATCGATCTTATACTTGAGCCAACAAGAAATAGAAATGGAGAAGGTGTTGCAGGTTTCTATCCGACATCTGATGCAGTAATTAAACAATATGATTTTTTTAATGGATTTGATAAAGCGATGAAACAAACAATGTTAACAACCAAGTTAACGGTTCGTTCTCTTTATCAATTAGTAACAGGAGTGATTGGTCTAAAACATTTATCAGGACCAATTACAATAGCAAAAAGCGCAGGGCAAACAGCAAGTTATGGATTTACTCCTTACTTATATTTTCTAGCCTTTATTAGTATAAGTTTAGGAGTTATCAATCTTGTTCCATTACCTATGTTAGATGGCGGGCAGTTGCTTTTTTTATTTTTTGAGAAAATAAAAGGAAATGCCTTATCAAATAAAGCACAAGAGCGTTTTTTTCGTATCGGATTTGTTTTATTAATGGTAATAATGGGAATTGCACTATTTAATGATATTTTACGATTGTAATGGGATGAGGTTATAAATATATACGATGAAAATAAATAAATTACTTATAGCATCTTTGCTGTTTAGTAGCACAGCAGTATATAGTTCCAATGCATTTTGTGTTGATGATTTTGTGGTTAGGGACATCAAGTTTGAAGGTTTGCAACGAGTTACAATCGGTGCTGCGATGCTTGAAATGCCTGTTCAAGTCGGTGACTATGTAAATGAATCTGATTTAGGTCGCATTATCAAATCACTTTACGCCAGCGGTAATTTTGATGATATTACTGTTTCTCGTGATGGCGATAGATTAATTATCCATGTCCAAGAACGCCCAACTATAGCAAGTATTACCTTTTCTGGTAACAAATCTGTCAAAGACGACATGTTGAAAAAGAATTTAGATAGTACCGGTATTCGTGAAGGCGATGCATTAGATCGTACAATGCTTTCAGGAATCGAGAAAGGTCTAGAAGATTTTTACTATAGTGTTGGTAAATATAATGCTCAAATCAAAGCCGTCGTAACACCACTATCCCGAAATCGCGTTGATTTAAAATTAGTTATTGCTGAAGGTAAATCTGCTTTAATAGATCAAATCAATATCGTGGGTGCAAAAGCTTTTTCATCTGAAGAGCTTATTTCACGTTTTTCATTACGTGATGATGTGCCTTGGTGGAATATGCTTGGTGATCGCAAATATCAAAAGCAAAAATTGGCATCGGACTTAGATGAGTTGCAAAGTTTTTACTTAAATCGAGGTTATGCTCGATTTAATATTGAGTCTACACAAGTTAGCTTAACGCCAGATAAAAAAGGGATTTATGTTACTATTAATATTCATGAAGGTGAACAATATAAGTTAGCCGATTTTGATTTTAAAGGTAACTTTGCTGGGCATGAAGAGGCAATACAAAAATTAGCCAAAGAAAAGCTTACTGTAGGTGAACTTTATAATGGTAAAAAAATAACTGATATTGAGGATAATATTAAGCGATTGCTGGCTAATTTTGGCTATGCTTATCCTCAAGTAGCTATTCAGCCTGAAATGGATGACTCATCACATACTGTTAAATTGGTAGTATTAGTTGATGTAGGGCAACGTTTTTACGTACGCAATATTAAAATTGTCGGCAATACAATTACAAGTGAAAGTGTGGTTCGTCGTGAGCTTCGTCAAATGGAAGGCTCATGGTTGAGTAATGGTTTGGTTGAACTAGGTAAAGAACGTCTAAATCGATTAGGGTTCTTTGAAAGCGTTGAAGCGAATACTGAACGAGTTCCTGGCATTGATGATCAAGTTGATATTATTTATAAAGTAGCTGAACGTAATACGGGTAGTATTAAATTTGGCGTGGGTATTGGCTCAGACAGTGGTATAAGTTTTAATGCCGGAATTTCTCAAGATAACTGGTTAGGAACGGGGAATAGCGTTTCATTTGATATTAATACAACCAGTAGTGATAAAAGTGCATCTGTTTCGATTGTTAATCCTTATTTTACTGTTGATGGTGTTAGTTTAGGTGGTAGCGTTTACTACAATACTTATAAAACTGATAGTGATGATGATGAATCTGAGTATTCAAGTAAAACTTGGGGGGCTAATTTAGACCTCGGCTTCCCGATTAGTGAAAATAACTTTGTTCGTTTTGGCACAGAATACGCTAATCATAAATTAACTGATATGAAACCTCAGTATAATATGTGGCGCTATTTTGAATCAATGGGTGAAAATATGACAAATAAAGATAAGTCTTATTCATATGACACCAATGATTTGTTATTGAACGCCTATTGGACATATAACTCGTTAAATCGCGGCTATTTCCCAACAGATGGGTTAAAACTTACCGCTAGTTTGAAAGCGACAGCGCCAGTATTTGACAATAGATTCTATAAAATGGTTAGTGATGCTTCTTATTATTATCCAATTGATAACGACCATAAATGGGTATTTTTAGCTCGTGGACGATTAGGTTATGGTGGTGGATTTGGCGGAAAAGAATTACCATTCTATGAGAATTTCTATGCAGGTGGCTCAACTGTATTGCGTGGCTTTAAAACAAATACTGTCGGCCCTAAAGCAGTATACTTTAATACACCCGGATGTAAAACCTTAGGTGATACAGCTCAATGTACTAGTTCTAAAGATGCAATAGGTGGTAATGCGTTAGCATTCGGAAGTACGGAGCTAATAGTCCCCACACCATTTGCAAGTGAAAAGTATGCAGATAGTATTAGAACATCAGTATTTTTTGATGCAGGAACGGTTTGGGATACCGAATGGGATCTAAAAGGCAAAAATATTCCAGATTATAGTTCCCCATCTGATATTAGAATGTCTGCTGGTCTTGCTGTTCAATGGATGTCGCCATTAGGGCCACTGGTATTTTCTTATGCACAGCCGTTAAAGAAATATAAGGGTGATTCAGCTCAGCAGTTCCAATTTAATATAGGTTCAACATGGTAATGCCATGTTGTTAATAACTAAAATACACATAGGTGAATAAAGTGAAAAAAATTATATCTGTTATTGGCATCAGTATTGCTCTACTTTTTACAGGCTTTGCAAACGCTGAAACTAAAATTGGTGTTATCGATATTAAATCCGTAATGGATCGTATGCCAGAACGAGAAGCGATCGGTAAAGAATTGAACCAAAAATTTGAAGCAAGAGCAAAAGCATTAGAAAAAGAAGAAAAAATTGCTGATGCAGCTGCTGCACGTTTAAAGAAAGAAGGACTAACTTTGTCATCTTCTGAAAAAACTAAGTTAAATAAAACTATTGCAGATTTTCAGAATAAAGCCACAGCTTTCGCAAATGAATATCGTGAAAGCGAAACAAAAGAAGCTGGTAAATTACTAACTAAAATTCAAGAAGCAGTCAAAACCATCGTTGCTGAAGAAAAATATGATCTTATTTTAAGAGTCGATACGGTTTTATATGCTTCAGACGCTGTTGATATTACTGACAAAGTTTTGGAGAAGGTTAAAAAATAATGTTTGCTTTTCGTTTAGAGCAATTAGCTGACAAACTTGATGCTACATTACATGGTGATGGTGAATTAACTATCACCGGTATAGCATCAATGAAAAGTGCCACAAAAGGTCAAATCACTTTTTTGTCGGATAAAAAATTCCAAAACAATTTATTAACTTGTAACGCTTCAGCAGTTGTTATGACAGAAGATAGCCTTAAATATTGGAATGGGGCTGCTTTGATTGTTAAAGATCCTTATCTTACTTATGCAAAATTAGCACAACTTTTAGATACGACACCGTTACCAGCTAAAGGAATCGCGCAATCTGCGGTAATTGATTCTACTGCTAAGCTTGGACAAAATGTCTCAATTGGTCCAAATGCTGTTATAGAAAGTGGTGTAAATCTTGGTGATAACTGTTGTATTGGTGCTGGCTGTTTTATTGGGAAAGATACTCAAATCGGTGCAGGCACAAAAATATGGTCTAATGTATCTATCTACCATAACTGTATTATTGGTGAAAACTGTTTGATCCAATCAGGAACAGTAATAGGTGCAGATGGATTTGGTTATGCAAATGATAAAGGTAAATGGATAAAAATCCCTCAGCTTGGCCGGGTAGTAATTGGTAATAACGTTGAAATTGGCTCATCAACAACAATCGATCGTGGTGCTTTAGATGATACTGTCATCGGTAATGGCGTCATTATTGATAATCAATGTCAAATTGCGCACAACGATGTTATTGGTGATCATACTGCTGTTGCTGGTGGTGTTATTATGGCTGGTAGTTTAAAGATTGGACGCCATTGCCTAATTGGTGGTGCGAGTGTTATTAACGGCCATATGGAAATTTGTGATCAAGTAACTGTGACTGGAATGGGTATGGTTATGAGACCAATTACTGAGCCGGGTGTATATTCATCGGGTATTCCATTACAACAAAATAAAGTATGGCGTAAAACAGCTTCATTAGTTTTACATATTGATGAAATGAATAAACGTTTGAAAGCACTTGAGAAGAAGCTATTAAATGTCTCGACGTAGACGATTACGGTCGGTATAATGCTTCCCTATTTTATAAATTTAATTAGCTCAATTAATCAATTTATAATTATGAGCAAATATATTCAATAATTCCGAGGTATAAAGATGCAAGTTTCGGTAGAAACAACAGAAGGTTTAGGCCGTCGTTTATCAATTACAATTAAATCAGAAGATATTACCAAAGCAGTTGATAAAGAACTTATCAATACAGCAAAGAAAGTTCGTATTGATGGTTTCCGTAAAGGAAAAGTACCTTTAAAAATTGTTGAACAACGCTATGGTGCTTCTATTTTACAAGACGCTTTAAGTGATTTGATGCAACGTAATTTCATCGATGCAATTATCCAAGAAAAATTAAATCCAGCTGGTGCGCCAACATATATTCCAACTGAATATAAAAATGGTGAAGATTATACTTTCACTGTTGAATTTGAAGTTTATCCTGAAATTAAAATCAAAGATTTAGAGAAAATTGAAGTTGAAAAACCAGTAGCTGAAGTTGTTGATGCTGATGTGGAAACAATGATTGAAACCTTACGCAAACAACAAGGTACTTGGAAAGCAGTTAAAAAGACAGCAAAAGAACAAAATCGTGTCACACTTGACTTTTTAGGTAAAGTCGATGGCGCTGAATTTGAAGGCGGTAAAGCTGATGATTTTGCACTTGTATTAGGACAAGGTCGAATGATCCCTGGTTTTGAAGATGCAATCATCGGTCACAAAGCTGGAGATGAATTTGATATTAATGTTACATTCCCAGAAGATTATCATGCTGAGAATTTAAAAGGTAAACCAGCAGTATTTTCAGCTTCACTTAAAAAAGTTGAAGAGCTTGAGTTACCAGAACTAACTGAAGAAGTAGTGAAAAGATTTGGTATTGCAGATGGCACAGTTGAAAGTTTACGAGCAGAAGTACGTAAAAATATGCAACGTGAACTTAATGCAACAATTCGCAATAAAATCAAAACACAAGTCATTGATGGTTTAGTAAAAAATAATGATATTGAAGTTCCATCTGCTTTAATTGATCGCGAAATTGATGTCTTACGTCAACAAGCGTTAACTCGTTTTGGTGGTAATGTTAAACAATCAATGGATTTACCTAAAGAGTTATTCGAAGCAGAAGCAAAACGCCGTGTGTTAGTAGGACTACTATTTAGCGAAATTATTGAAAGTAACAAGTTAAAGGCTGACGAAGCAAAAGTACAATCTTTAATTGATGAAATAGCGACTGCTTATGAAGATCCTAAAGAAGTGGTTGATTATTATCGTAAAGATAAGAAAGCAATGGATAATATCCGTTCTGTTGCACTAGAAGATCAAGTAGTTGATTTATTATTAGCTAGCGCAAAAATAACAGATAAGACTTGTTCATTCTCAGAATTAATGAATCAACAAGTTGCTTAATAAGCAGCTTGTCACTTTAATTAATTAAAATTCATCATAAGCCCAAATAAGGATCAATTGTTTGGGCTATTTTGTTTAATTAGGAGATGAAAATGCCTTTAGAACCATACATGAGTGTGATTCCAATGGTTGTTGAGCAAAGTTCTCGTGGCGAGAGAGCTTATGATATTTACTCACGATTATTAAAAGAAAGAATTATATTTTTAACTGGGCAAGTTGAAGACAATATGGCAAATTTGATTATTGCTCAGATGCTTTTTCTTGAAGCTGAAAATCCTGAAAAAGATATCCATTTATATATCAATTCTCCTGGTGGCGTAGTGACTGCTGGTATGGCTATTTATGACACGATGCAATTTATTCGACCAGATGTTAGTACTATTTGTCTTGGACAAGCGTGTTCAATGGGCTCATTACTTTTAACTGCTGGTACTAAAGGTAAACGTTTTTGCCTGCCTAATGCACGCGTCATGATCCATCAACCATTAGGTGGTTTTCAAGGACAAGCGTCAGATATTCAAATTCATGCTCAAGAAATATTACAGGTTAAAAGCCGATTAAATAATATTTTATCAATGCATACTGGTCAGGATATTAGTGTAATTGAAAAAGATACAGATCGTGATAACTTTATGTCAGCAGAAAAAGCAGTTGAATATGGATTAGTTGACGCCATATACAGTAAACGCTCTTAATAATAAATAGGTAAAGAAAGTGGATAAAGAAAACTCAGAAAAATTACTCTATTGTACTTTTTGTGGCAAAAGTGAACATGAAGTCCGTAAGCTAATTGCTGGGCCATCATCTATTTATATTTGTAATGAATGTATTGGACTATGTAATGATATTCTAAAAGAAGAAACGAAAAGTTTTCTTTCACATGAAGAATTTATTAGTAAACCATTACCGACACCGCATGAAATACGAGCTCACCTTGATGAATATGTTATTGGTCAGGAGCGGGCTAAAAAAGTATTATCAGTTGCAGTTTATAATCATTATAAACGTTTACGTAGCTATTCTAACCGTAGTGATGTTGAATTAGGTAAAAGTAATATTTTATTAATTGGTCCTACGGGTAGTGGTAAAACATTATTAGCTGAAACATTAGCGCGTTTTCTTGATGTCCCTTTTGCCATGGCTGATGCAACTACATTGACTGAGGCTGGATATGTTGGTGAAGATGTAGAAAATATTATTCAGAAATTATTACAAAGTTGTGATTATGATGTAGAAAAAGCGCAACGAGGGATTATTTATGTTGATGAAATTGATAAGATTTCTAGAAAATCAGATAATCCATCTATCACGCGAGATGTTTCTGGTGAAGGAGTTCAGCAGGCCTTATTAAAGATTATTGAAGGTACTGTTGCATCTGTTCCTCCTAAAGGCGGACGTAAGCATCCTCAACAAGAGTTTTTACAAGTTGATACTTCTAAAATCCTCTTTATTTGTGGAGGCGCATTTAGTGGATTAGATAAAGTTATTGAAAATAGGGTGTCAACCAATACAGGTATTGGTTTCGGTGCTGATGTAAAAAGCACTAAAAATAAAGCGACAGAATCTGAGTTATTAGCTCAAATTGAGGCTGAAGATTTGGTCAAATTTGGTCTTATACCTGAATTTATTGGTAGATTACCTGTTATTGGAACGTTATCAGAGCTAGATAAAGATGCTTTAGTTAATATCCTAACTGAACCCAAAAATGCTTTGACCAAGCAGTTTAATGCGTTATTAGAATTGGATGGTGTAGAACTGGAATTTACTAAAGAAGCTTTAGATGCCATTGCAATTAAAGCGATGAAACGTAAAACAGGTGCTCGAGGATTACGTTCAATTGTCGAAAATATACTGTTAGATACAATGTATGATTTACCATCAATGCAAAACGTCAAAAAAGTACTTATTGAGAAAGATACGGTAAATCATTTGCAATCACCTAAATTGATTTTTCGTGAAGATACAGAACTATCTGCATAATAGATAAGCAATTATCCTATTCAAATTGGTAAGTAGCATTTATGTAAAAAATGAAATACGTATGTACATTTATTGTACTACGTATTTAAAACAGGATAAGCTTGAATATCTTAAAATCACCCCAATATAAGACAGATAAGTTTGTACTACCGAGAGAATAAAATGAAGACAAAACAAACTAAACAAATGATTATGCCTATTTTACCATTGCGTGATGTTGTTGTATTTCCACATATGGTAATTCCTCTCTTCGTTGGTCGTAATAAATCAATCCGTTGTTTGGAAAGTGCAATGGAGATGGATAAACAAGTTTTTCTTGTAACACAAAAATATCCTTCACAAGATGAACCTGATGTAGAGGATTTGTATGAAGTTGGTACTATAGCCAATGTTTTACAATTACTTCAATTACCTGACGGTACAGTTAAAGTTCTGGTTGAGGGTGTCGCGCGAGCTAAAATTGTTGATATTATTGAGCGAAAAGAAGAAGATTTTTTAATCGCAAATATTAAGCCACTAAAAGAACCTAAAAAAGCAGATAGTATTAGTCAAGCGATGATAAGAGTCTTATTATCAAATTTTGATGATTATGCGAAACTTAATAAAAAAGTCACTCAAGAGGTTGTTGATTCTATTCATTTAATTAAAGAATCATCTCAATTGGCAGATTCCATAGCTGCTACCTTATATATAAAAGTTGAACAAAAACAAGAGATTTTAGTTACTGCTGATTTAGAAAAACGTTTCGAGTTGCTTATTTCATTAATGGAATCAGAAATTGACTTGTTGCAAGTTGAAAAAAACATCCGTCAACGCGTCAAACAACAAATGGAAAAAGCGCAAAAGGAATATTATCTAAATGAACAGATCAAAGCTATTCATAAAGAGCTAGGTGATATAGATAATAAACCTGATGAATTTGAAGAGCTAAACTCAAAAATTACTAAAGCAAAAATGCCAAAAGAGGCAAAGGAAAAAACACTATCTGAGCTTAATAAGCTTAAGATGATGCCCGCTATGTCTGCCGAAGCAACTGTTGTTCGCGGATATATTGATTGGATGTTACAAGTTCCTTGGAATAAACGCAGTAAAGTAAAAAAAGATATCAATTCTGCACAAAAAGTTTTAGATAAAGATCATTATGGGTTGGATCGCGTAAAAGACCGAATTTTAGAGTATTTGGCCGTACAAAGTCGAGTAAATAAAGTTAAAGGCCCAATTTTATGCTTAGTCGGGCCGCCAGGTGTTGGTAAAACATCATTAGGTCAATCTATTGCTAAAGCTACGGGAAGACAATATGTTCGTATGGCTTTAGGTGGTGTGCGTGATGAAGCCGAAATACGAGGACACCGAAGAACCTACATTGGTTCAATGCCAGGTAAATTAATTCAGCGTATGGTAAAGGTTGGTGTAAAAAACCCGCTATTTTTATTAGATGAAATTGACAAGATGGCTTCTGATATGCGTGGTGATCCTGCATCGGCATTATTGGAAGTTCTGGATCCTGAACAAAATAATGCATTTAATGACCATTATTTAGAAGTGGATTATGATTTATCTGATGTAATGTTTGTTGCGACAGCTAATTCAATGAATATTCCAGCACCACTACTTGATAGAATGGAAGTTATTCGGCTATCTGGTTATACCGAAGACGAAAAATTGAACATTGCTAAACAACATTTAATCGCTAAACAGATTGCTAATAATGGCCTAAAAGCAAATGAAATTGATATTGATGATTCAGCTGTAATTGGCATTATTCGCTATTACACTCGTGAAGCTGGTGTCCGAAGCTTAGAAAGAGAAATTGCTAAAATTTGCCGTAAGGTTGTTAAACAATTGGCTTTAAACAAGCGTTTACGTAAAGTAAGTGTAACTCAAACTAACTTAAAAGATTACTTGGGTGTACAGCGTTTTGATTATGGTAAATCCGAAAGTGAAAACCGGATCGGTCAAGTGAATGGTCTAGCATGGACAGAAGTTGGTGGTGATTTGCTAACCATTGAATCAATGAGTGTTGTTGGTAAAGGAAAATTAACTTATACCGGCTCACTTGGTGACGTTATGCAAGAATCCATTCAAACAGCACTTACGGTTGTTCGTTCGCGCGCTGAAAAATTGGGCATTAATAGCGATTTTTATGAAAAGCGTGATATACATGTGCATGTTCCTGATGGTGCTACACCGAAAGATGGTCCAAGTGCAGGCATTGCAATGTGTACTTCATTAGTATCTACTTTAACGGGTAACCCTGTTCGTGCTGATGTTGCCATGACAGGTGAAATTACTCTACGAGGTGAAGTATTACCAATTGGTGGATTAAAAGAGAAATTATTGGCTGCTCACCGAGGTGGTATAAAAACAGCTATAATTCCTATTGATAATGTTAAAGATCTCGAAGAAATTCCAGCAAATGTTAAAGCTGAAATTGATATAAAACCTGTTAAATGGATAGATGACGTATTGACGATTGCATTGCAAAATAATCCATTTGGTATTGAGCCAGTTAAGGAAAAAGTTCAAATAAAGTCACCAGTTAAAAAATCTGTTAAAAAAATTAAAAATACAGCAAATATTTCAACTCGATTGAACTAAAATAAAAAAATCAAAAAGCCAACCTTATGTTGGCTTTTTTTTGACTTTTAATTAGATAATAGCCAATTTTGGCAAATATGATATACTTGCGAAATTAAAATTCAGGTATATGGAGAATGACAAGCTATGATGGAAAAAATTAGAACAGCTGCAAACAGTCTTGTTGTTAAAATAATCTTTGCTATTATTATTTTATGTTTTATTTTTACTGGTGTTGGATTCTTAGGCTTTGGTGGCAGTAGTAGAAATGTAAATGATGAGCAATTATATATTGCTAAAGTTGATGGAGAAGGTATCGGTCGAGCTCAATTTGAGACTCAAGTAAAACAACAATTAAATAATATCAAGGGTGGTGATGCTTCGTTTATTAAAATGGTCCGACGAAGTGTTTTAGCTCAGCAAATAGATAACTATTTAGCTTATCAATTTTCACAAAAAATTCATGCAGCAATTAGTAATGAACGGGTAAAAAATTTCATTAAAAAGCAAAAAGTATTTTTTGTAAATGGTAAATTTGATAATCAAAATTATTTAAATCTACTTGCTGAAAACGGTTTTACTCCTGATAGTTATGCTGAAATATTAAAAACATCATTACAACAAGAACAAGTTATTGATGCATTAGTAAAAACTAGTTTTGTTTTACCTTCTGATTCTGAAATCAACTTGTTACAAAATCAAACTAGAAAAATTTATGCGGCTAAAGTTGACTCATCTATAGATGATATGAAAGATGTTAATATCACTGAAGAAGATGAAAGAAAGTATTATGATGAACATCAAAATGAATTTTTAAAGAAAGATCGAGTAAAATTAAAATATATCTATAATTCAAAAGATGACATCGCTAAAACCATTAAGGTAACTGATGATGATATCAAAAAAGAATATGAACAAAATTTAAAAAAATATTCTTATCCAGCAAAAAAAGAGTTTAGTGCTATTTTTGTTACAGACAAAGAGCAAGCAGACAAGATCGTTAAAGAGTTATCTTCAGGCGCAAATTTTCAAAATATAGCTGAAAGTCTAAATCAAAATAATAATAATATTTCAGCTTATGGTAAAAATGGTTCTTTAGGTTGGTTTGTTGATGATGATTCTCTGCCTGAGTTCTTTAAAAAAGCAAACTTGAAAAAAGTTAACCAAATTTCAAAACCAATTCCTACTGATGATGGCTTTATCATAATTAAACTTGATGGTCTGGTACCATCAAAGACTATGGATTTTGATTATGCTTCAATTTTAATTTACGAGAATTTATACAAACAAAAATTACAAAATGAATTTAATGCTATTGAAGATAAAATGAAAAATGCCTTATCTCAATCGCCTAAATCTATTGAAGAGTTATCTGAAAAAACAGGTCTTCCAGTTCAAACAACTGATTGGACAAGTTATAAAGAGATATCTACAATCATGATTCATCCTGAAATTAGTGATTTAGTCTTTAGCGAAGAAATGATCGCTAATGGACAATCGACTCTTAATATATCAGACTTAATTCCTGTTGAAAGATCTAATGGTAGTTATGATTTTATTGTTCAAGTTACTGACTATCGCCCCGAAGGGGTAGCTCCTTTTGATGAGGTTAAAGAAGACATTAATAGAAAACTATCTAAAGACATCTCTGAGAATCGTTTTAAAGCTAATGTTGAAAATCTTTTAAATGAGTTAAATACTACTGGAAAATCAGATAAAATAAGCTTTAGTAATAAATATGTTTTACATAGAGATTCGACAGATTTAGACAAAAAAGTCGTAGATATGGTCTTTAATTTAGAACCATCAATTTCCGGGCGAAAATCTAATCGTTTTAATGCGGAATTTTTAGAGGATAATACCGCTTATATTGTCGTCATAACTGATGTTGATACGCCTAAAGAATATCAAGATATTTCTGCCGAATTATTACCATTATCTATAGCTGATACTCATTATTACTTTGCTGATGATATTCGTTCTAAAGCGAAGATTGAAATCATGCCTGATGCAAATTTGTGATAAAGATCGAAAAATTTTGGTGATAAATCAAAAAAAGAGAAGCCACTTTGGTGGCTTTTCACATTTTTATGAATATTAAAATTTAGAAAATTAATTCCATGAGATAGTTATGAAGCAAATTTAGTTGCATAATTATTTTGGAGTTAATTTACATGAGAATTTTTACACTATTATGCCTTTTATTTTCATCTTTACTTTTTTCAACAGTGAGTTTTGCTGATTCGAAAACAGAAGTCACTAAAAAAGAAGAGCAAATTGTACAAGTCAATATTAATACGGCAACAGCTGAAGAGCTAAGTAAAGTATTAACGGGTATTGGGATGAGTAAGGCTAAGAAAATTATTGAGTATCGAGAAAAATTTGGTCCTTTTGTTTCTATAGAACAATTAAAGGAAGTTTCTGGTATTGGTCAAGCAACGCTGGATAAAAATATAGGAAAAATCACTTTATAAATATTCTACCTTCCAACAGATAATCTATCTGTTGGAAGATATTTTTAATTATCAATTGGATCAACGTCAATACTCCATCTTACGTTTGATGCTTCACTCCACTGTTCAGCTATAAGATTATCTAATATTTGTTGTAATAATTGTCTGTTCGTATGTTGTAACAATAATTGCCAACGATTATAACCCGCTTTTTTAGGTTGACTAGCAGGCATTGGACCAAGTTGCCATAAGTTATGGTCATAATTAGACTTTAACCAATCATGGATACGCTGTAAAAATTTTGGTGCCTGTAAATTATTACGGTCAGCAGCACGAATTAACACTTGATAGCTAAATGGTGGCAGTAAAGTTTGTTGACGTTCAATTAATGTTTGTTTTGCAAATGCCTGATAACCTTCATTTAATAAAGTATTTAATAAAGGGTGCTTTGGATGATAGGTTTGTAGAATCACTTCGCCAGCTTTTGTTTCACGACCAGCTCGGCCTGATACTTGAGTATAAATCTGAGCAAATCTTTCAGTTGCTCTGAAATCACTTGAAAATAAGGCGCCATCAACATCAATTATGCCAACTAAGGTCACATCAGGAAAGTGATGACCTTTAGCCAATATTTGTGTACCGACTAAAATATGAGCTCCGCCTTTATGAATATCATTTAAATAGGTATTCAATGCTTCTTTTTTAGTGATCGTGTCGCGATCAATACGAGTAACTTTTATATTTGGGAACAGAATATTGAGTTGTTTTTCAAGTTGCTCCGTCCCAAATCCAATTGGTAGTAGCTGGGTCGAACCACACTTAGGGCACTGTTTAGGTACTTCTCTTGGCGTATCACAATAATGACAATTCAGTTTATTCTGCTTTTTATGATAAGTATAAGGGCGATCACAACGTGGGCATTCTGCTATCCAACCACAATCATGGCAAATTATTAATGGTGCGAACCCTCTACGGTTAAGAAATAACATCACTTGGTTATTGTTATTTAAATGCGTTTTTATTTTTTCTATAAGTGGTTGAGATAAACCTGAAGCTAAAGCCATGCCGCGAATATCTAAAATAGATTGTTTGGCTAATTGGGCGTTACCCGCTCTTTGAGTAAGCTTGAGGTGCTGGTACTTATGAGTTTGTGCATTATTAATCGATTCAAGAGAAGGCGTTGCGGAACCTAAAACTATAGGTATATTTTCAATTCTAGCTCGGATAATTGCTAGATCTCTAGCATTATAACGCCATCCTTCCTGTTGTTTGTAAGAACTATCATGTTCTTCGTCGATAATAATGATACCTAAATCTTTAAAGGGAGTAAAAAGTGAAGAACGAGTACCTACGACAATGGCATTTTCACCCTCTTTACTTCTTAACCAAACATCTAAACGTTCCTTGTCTGTTAAGCCTGAATGTAAAATATCAATCGGGGCATTAAAGCGCTGTTTAAAACGCTTTATTGTTTGAGGTGTTAAACCAATTTCAGGAACTAAAACTAAAGCTTGCTTACCTTGTGATAAAACATCTGCAATTATATTTAAATAAACTTCAGTCTTTCCTGAGCCAGTTATACCATCAAGCAAAAATACACCAAATTGTTTATTCTGTTTATTAATAGTCTCTATGGCATTAGATTGTTCATCATTTAATTGGATCGATGTTGGGTTGGTCGAGTAATTTGTTTGCCAGCAAATATTGTCAGGTTGTTGATAAACTAACTCTATAAGCTGTTTTTTTTGTAATTCTTGATATAAATTTGAACTAAATTTGTCTTCATTTAAACAGTTGTTTCTAAGTGAAGATAATAATAACTTTTGTTTTGGTGTACGTGATAATAAGTTTAAATCAATTTGTTGCCCTAAAGGTGTTAATTGCCACTGTTTTATATCATCCTTGATAGCTTGACGACCTTGCCTTAATAGAACTGGCATGGCATGAAATATGACTTCGCCAATTGGAAAGTGATAATAACTTGTTGCCCAATTCAATAACTTCCAAATTGGTTGAGGAAAGGGGTTTTTGGTATCAATAATTGCGGTAATTGATTTTATATTTTCGCTATCAAAGGTCGATTGCTGATCAATTTTAATGATTATTCCAATCATTTCCCTTTTACCAAAAGGCACTCTAACCCGCGCACCAATTTCAGCAGGTACTGTTAGTTTGTAATCAAACAGTCGATAAAGGGGTACCGGTAAGGCTACATGGGCAATCAGCATTAACAATCACTATTATTAAAAATTGATATTGTACGCAGATTTTATTTAACTCGCAAAAGTTACATAGAGAAATTAATTATTTTTGAGTTAACTATCTAAAAACTTTATTTATATATAGTAGTATCCATAAACAAAATTTGTTATCTTGAACAGCAAGTTAAAGCATAATATTTAAAGGTAGTTAAAAATGTCAGCATCATTTTCACACATTAATCAACATGGTGATGCACATATGGTTGATGTTTCTGAAAAAAAGTTAACTTTACGAGAAGCTCGAGCCGAGTCAATAGTATTAATGAATGCTGAAACATTTAACCTAATTATTGAAGGGAAACATCATAAAGGTGATGTTTTTGCAACTGCAAGAATTGCCGGTATTCAAGCGGCTAAACGAACATGGGATTTGATTCCACTTTGCCATCCACTACTTCTAAGTAAAATTGAAGTCAATATTGAACCTGTATTTGAAAATCACAGCATTAGGATTGAAACAATTTGTCGGCTAAGGGGCCAAACAGGTGTCGAAATGGAGGCCTTAGTTGCTGCTTCAGTTGCTGCATTAACGATATATGATATGTGTAAAGCTAACCAAAAAGATATGGTTATTAATCAAGTTCGGTTACTGAATAAAATTGGTGGTAAATCGGGCGAATTTAATGCGGCAGAGCAGTGATACTATGAACAAAATTATTTTTTTTGCACAAATTAGAGAATTAATTGGGGTTGAAAAACTTGAATTATCGGTAGAGCAAATGTCAATAAATCAACTTTTAGATCACCTTAGTTTGCGTGGTGATAAGTGGGTATTAGCTTTAAAAGAAAAAACAGTATTATGTGCAGTTAATCAGACTTTAGTTGACTATAACTATGTCATTCAAAAGGGTGATGAAATTGCTTTTTTCCCTCCAGTTACAGGTGGTTAACAGCGTGAACATTATTCAGGTTAACCAATCTCCCATTGATGTGAATTCATTAATAACTTGGCTTTATCAATCGCCTATAGATGGTGCTGTAGTGACTTTTATGGGGAAGGTGCGTAGTTTTGAAAACCAAGTTATAAGTTTAACGTTAGAGCATTATGCAGAAATGACTGAAAAGGTGCTGTGCAATATTATTAATCAAGCCAGAGATAGATGGTCGATTAATCGTGTTGCAATAGTCCATCGTGTCGGTCAAATTTATGCAAATGAAAGTATTGTTTTTGTTGGTGTTAGTGCAGCACACCGCAGTGATGCTTTTGCTTCTGCGGAGTTTATTATGGATGTACTAAAAAATGAGGCTCCATTTTGGAAGAAGGAACAGACCTCTAGTGGCGAAAATTGGGTAGAAGCCAAGCAATCGGATATAAATGCATTGAAGAAATGGTATTAATATTTATTTAGTCTATAATAGATTTCATCATCAAAATGTCTTCAGAGGCTCAAAAATGAGCCTTTTTTGTTAAGCTTATATTAATCTCTTCATATTTATCTTTTTTTGTTAAAAATTTTGAGGAAAGTACTAATTTTAAGTAGAAAAATCGCTATTATTAAAAATTTTTAATCCTATTGCTCGTGGAGCTATATGAAAAAACTCTATTCGTTCGTATTAATAAATATTTTTATTTCGTCTATCATTACTATCCGATATTTTTGGGTGCCGGGTTCATCGTTTAGTTGGGATGGAAGTTTTTTTTCTCTATTTGCTGTGTTAGGCCATTTTTTCTCTGTTTATTTATTACTTTTTATTTTATGTTTTCCGTTTATTTGGGTGAAGAGAACGTTGAGTAATATTTGTTTAGCTGCTTTATTTAGTTTGTTACAGATTGTGCTGTATGTTGATACTATTGTTTTTCAGCAGTATCGATTTCATATCAATGAATCTGTGCTATCAATGGTTTTCTCGGGGCAAGTTGTCGATTTTTCAACGATCACTTATGTTTTGATGTTTTTGTTAATATTAGTATCTTTTGAAGCAGAATATTTAATTCTTTATTTGTTAGATAAAAAATTTAGCCAAAAACGTTCAAGAATATTAATCGTATCGACAGTATTTCTTTTCGGTTGTTTTTTTATTAGCCATTTAATCCATATGGTTGCGTTTTATTATGCCTATTCCCCCATCATGATTGTTAAAGAATATATTCCATTATATCGTCCATTTACCTCGAAAAAGATAATGGGATTGTTTGATAAATCAGGGCAACGTAAGACACTTATAGAAAAGGAGAACCAACACGCAACTATCTATTATCCTAAAAATGAGCTGATGATTAACCCTCATAATACTACAACACCCAATATTATGTTTATTGTCTTAGATTCTTGGCGTTATGATACTTTTAGTCAAGAAATTTCACCCAATACTTACCATTTTGTGAAACAGAATAATGGAATAATTTTTAATAATCATTACTCAACAGGGAATGCAACTCGAACTGGTATTTTTGGACTTTTTTATGGTATCCCCGGCACGTATTGGGATGCTTTTTTAAGAAATAGAGTTCCCTCGTTATTCGTAACAACATTGCAAAAAGAAAATTATAATATAGGTATATTTACTTCAGCCAAAGTTACTGCGCCAGAATTCGATCGTACGGCATTTTTAACCATTAAAAACTTAAGAATTAGTAGTAAAGATGGATCTGCATCGAGTCGAGATAAACAGTTAACTGATGATTGGCTAAACTGGTATAAGAGTAGAGATACATCTAAACCAAGTTTTTCATTTTTATTTTTTGATGCACCACATGCTTATGATTTTCCTAATTATTTTGAAGTTAAATTCAACCCAATTGGCGAGCTAAATTATATGGCATTAAGCAATGATACAGATCCTGTTCCCATTTTTAATCGTTATAAACAAAGTGTCAACTATGATGATTATTTGCTTCAAAAGGTCTATGATGAACTTGAACGATCAGGCTCGCTAGATAATACGTTAATTTTTATAACCGGTGACCATTCACAAGAAATGAATGACAATAAACTGGGTTTTTGGGGACATAATGGTAACTATACTGATGCTCAAACTAAAGTGCCTTTTATCATAGTTGGAGCAAAAGATCTTAAATATATCACAGATAATATAAATAAATTTACCAGCCATGAAGATGTCGTTCCAACAATAATGCGACATTATTTGCATGTGGAAAATGATATTTCAGATTATTCGACAGGTTATGATTTATTTAGCCCAATAATCGATCGAGATTGGCTATTAATGTCAAATTATAGTTCTTATGCAGTTCGGACCACAGATAACATCTATTTTGTTAATCGTCTTGGTATAAGCCACTATTTTGATTGCCATAATAATCAGGTCGATAAGACACCTGATTATAAAACGATCCAGTCGGCAATGAATAATATGCGTTATTTTTTCCAGGCACAAAAATAAAAAAATCCACCGTAAGGTGGATTTTTATTATCGAACATCAGCACAGTTTAGACAGTAGATATAACGGTTTTGTGAATCTTGGAACTTATCCCATAGTGAAACTTGCTGCTTGATTTGTTTTACTTCTGGGATATGCTCAAAAAATACCTCTGCTGTTGATTTTGGCATCATAGCAAGCATATCTGAGTAAAGTGCATTGAACCAGCTTCCTTCAGGCTTTTGCCAATCTATTTTATAATTAGAAATATTGGCTAATGTTGCAGCCATGTCAACCGCATCGTCAAAATCCCCTAATTTATCCACTAAGCCATTTTTACTTCCTTCGGAGCCGAGCCAAACTTGCCCTTGAGCTATATGATCTACTTGTTCTGGCGTCATATTACGAGCTTTTGCTACCAAAGAGATGAAATTCAAGTAACCATTATCAATATTCAGTTGAATGAATTGATTCATTTCATCGGATAAATTTTGAGTTAGGCTGTTATTTGCCAATGGTGAGGTTGAAACCCCATCGTTATAAACACCAATATGAGAAAGTGAGTTTTCAAAGGTTGGTAAAATGCCAAAAATACCTATAGAACCTGTAATCGTATTCGGACTAGCGATAATATAATCAGATGCAGTTGATATCCAGTATCCTCCAGAAGCAGCCATACCACCCATAGAAACAACAACCGGGATTTGGTAACGACGTAAAGTTTCTAGTTCACTGCGAATTGCTTCTGAAGCTTCGACACTTCCTCCTGGACTATTTACTCTGAGTACGATAGCCTGTATGTTATTACTTTGTAATTTATTACGAATATCTCTTAATTGTTTAACAATATCTTGGCTACCAGCTACATTACTGCTATTTGCGCCGTTAGTAATAGTTCCATTCACAAAAATAATAGCTATTTTGGGTTCTTTATTTGATTCTTCAGCATCTTCCTTAAGTCTATAATCATAGATACTGACTTTTTGCTTTATTTTATGTTCAAGTTCAAAATCAAATTCATCACTTATAGCATCAATTAAACCGTTTGCTAAAGCGTATTGGGCCATATTACCATTAGCAGATTTTAGTTCTGATAACATTTTACCAGTTGGGGGAACTAGTTGTGTTGGTGCTTTTTTGCGTTCTGCAGAAATGTCATTAAGGTAGTTATTCCACATTAAGTTTAACCATCGAGATGTGTTACTTCTTGCTTCTTCTGACATATTATCTCTGATAAATGGCTCAATAGCTGATTTATAAGTTCCTACACGAAAAACATGAGTATTAATCTTTAAGTTGTCTAGTAATGTTTTGTAGTACAAATTATTGGCGGATAATCCAAAAACATTAACTGCACCTAATGGAGTTAAATAGATTTTATTAGCATAAGTGGCCAAATAATATTGGCTTTGATTGAAGCTTGAACCGATAGCGTAAATAGGCTTATTTGCCTCTTTGAATTTGTTTAAATATTTACCAAGATATTGCAAAGAACTTAAGTCTGCTCCGACAAAGTTGTCCAATTTTAGGACTATGTTATTTATATTAGGATCTGATGTAGCTTGTGATATTTTTTGCACTAAATCGAATAAACTATTTTCGCGTGATAGATTTACTCTTTTACCATATAATTTATTTTGTATTTCATACAATTCATCACTATAAAGCGAGTTGTCGACAATAACGCCTTCAAGATTTATAACTAATGTGCCATATTGAGGAATGATGTCTTGCTTTTGTGATTCTTTAAATAATGCAATACCACTAAAGATCAATAGGATTATGATTAAGAAAATTAGGTTAAGAAATATTTCTCTAATTAAATTGATACCTTTCCATATTGCTTTTATAACAGTTAGTACAGACATAATAAAATAACCCTTTAATTATTCTTTTATTTTTAATTTTTCATGTTCTTCTTTTTGAAATATTTTTTATCTTCAAATCGTAAACATGTTAATTTGCCACCCCAACAGCACCCTGTATCGAGTGCGTAAATATTTTCAGGTGTTCCTTTTCCATTCAATGCTGCCCAATGACCAAAAGCAATACTATATTCTGATGGAATTTTACTTGGTAATGAAAACCATGGTTTAAGTTTCGATGGAGCCTCATCTGGTTGATCTTTACAATAAAAATCAAGCCGTCCATCTTCGTAACAGTAACGCATTCTTGTTAAAGCATTAGCAATGAAGCGTAATCGATCTAACCCTTGTAATTCATATGACCATTCATCAGGAAAGTTACCATACATTTTGTCAAGAAAGAGGGGATATGAGTCACTACTTAAAACCTGATGAAGATCATTAGCACATTTTTTCAATGTTTCAAGATCCCATTGTGGAGATATTCCGGCATGAGTCATAATAAGTTTTAATTTTTCATCTATTTGAATTAATGGTTGTTTACGCAACCAATTCATTAGTTCATCGAAATCATCAGCGTGGATGAGTTCGTCAAGATTATCCTTCTTTTTTGATGGTGTAACATTGGCGTAAATTGATAGTAAATGTAAGTCGTGGTTACCTAAAACTAATCTTATTTGTTCGCTGTTTTGTTTTACAAATCTAAGAACTTCAAGTGATTTTGGTCCTCTAGCAACTAAATCTCCAGTAAGCCATAAGGTATCTGATGATGAAAAATCAGCTTTCTCTAATAGTCGCATAAACTCATCATAACAGCCGTGAATATCACCAATTATTAGATTTGCCATAAGGTTATTTCCAAGCGTTTGCTAATAGACAATATTGTTGTACTGTCAAATTTTCCGCACGTAAATTCGGGTCAATACCTAATTCATCTATTTGCTCACTGTTAAATAAATTACTTAAGCTATTACGAATTGTTTTACGTCTTTGGTTAAAAGCTTCGGTAGTAATACGTGATAGTACTTTAATATCATTAACTAAATAGGGCTTTTCTTTGTAAGGTATTAGTTTAACTACAGCTGAATCAACTTTAGGTGCTGGTTTAAAAGCTGTAGGTGGTACTTCTAAAACAGGGATGATTTGGCAGTAGTATTGTGCCATAACACTCAATCGACCATAACTTTTGCTGTTAGGTGCAGCAACTAAACGAGTAACAACCTCTTTTTGCAGCATAAAATGCATATCAGTAATGATTGGTGCATATTCGAATAAGTGAAACATCAATGGTGTTGAAATATTATAAGGTAAATTACCAAAAACTCTCAGAGGTTGACCTAATGTATCGGACAATTTGTTGAAATCAAAATTTAGTGCGTCTTGTTCAATCACACTGATTTTATTTTGTAAAAAAGGATTCTCAACTAATCGGCTAGCTAAATCTCTATCAATCTCAATAACAGTTAAATGATCTACCAATTTACTTACAGGTACTGTCAATGCGGCAAGCCCTGGTCCTATTTCAACCAGTGCTTCTCCTTTCTTAGGTTGTATGGCTGCCACAATACTTTCAATAATATAATTATCATGTAGAAAGTTTTGACCAAATCGTTTACGGGCAAAATGACCTTGATGAACACGATTATTCATTCTTACCTTCACCTGTAATTTTGATATATGCATCACCTTTTAACTCTTGAATCCAAACTTGTGCTTCTTCAGCAAATTTTCTATTGAAAATCATACGATAAGCTTGATCTTTTTTAACTAAGTTTGTACCGTCAGTTTGTCTGGTATCAATTAGTTGGATTATATGCCAACCATAAGATGATTTTATTGGTTGACTGATTTCACCCTTTTTCAATTGTGATAATGCAGTCCTGAAACCTTCATCATAAACTTCTGGCCTATTCCATCCTAAATTACCACCACTATCTTTTGAACCTGTGTCTTCTGAGTTAGCTTTTGCTGCTGCAGCAAAAGTTGTTGCTCCGCTGGTAATGGCTTTGCGAATGTTAATTAATTTTTGTTTAGCCACCTGATCGGTAACTAATACGTTGGTTTTAATTAAAATATGACGAGCATTAACTTCTTGAAGTGTAATTTTTTGTGGTGTTTCAGAACGGTTATCGTCAACTTTTAATATGTGAATCCCAACTCCAGAGCGAATTGGTCCTATAATACTTCCTTTTGGCGCTCGAATTAGTCGTTCCTCAAAAATAGTAGGTAACTCATTTAACTTTTTCCAGCCCATTGATCCACCTTTTAAAGCAAGATCATCATTTGAGTATGACGCGGCTAATTTAGCAAAATTTTCCCCTTTTTTTGCACGATTGATGATGTCCATCGCTTTATTGGTAGCACTATCAACTTGTTGTTTAGACGCTTTTTCTGGAATAGTAATGAGAATATGACTAATTTTAACATCAATATTGTTAGTTGGTTGGTTAGCTATTGTTTTGGTTAAATGTTCTACTTCTCTGTTAGAGACTTTGATTCTAGGTCGAACTTCATGCAAGCGCGCTTGTTCTATTAGCATATCAGTATGAATACGATCACGATAAGTGCTATAGCTCATGCCCATAGTTGATAATCTGCTTCTTAGTTGATCTATTGTCATACCATTTTCAGCAGCTATTCTATCGATTGCGGCGGTAACTTCATCATCACTAATAGTAATTTTTGCTTTAGCCGCTCTTTGTAAAATTAATTTTTCAACAACAAGGCGATCAATAATTTGTTTTCTAAGTATTTTATCATTAGGTAAAGATTTAGGATCGGCGCTCGCTTTAATCGTTTTGAGCATGTCACTAACATCACTTTCTAAAATGACGTTGTTATTCACAACAGCTGCAACCTGTTCTACCACTTTGGGAGCTGCATTTGCTGAAAAAGGTGTAAAGAGCACTAAATTAACACTCAAGTTTAATGCAATAAAAAGTTTTAATAATTTCATATTTACTCAACTCATTATGTTGTTGCGGTATTAAATTTACCACAATAAATTTATTAGTATGTTTATTCAAATGTTGTTGTATAAGGTAATTTACCAAAGTTTAACATTTTGGCTTGCGTGTCACGATTACTTCCTAAACCTTTAAGTTCAAAGTTAATTGACAGTTTGTTTTTATATTTACTTATATGTTCTGTGTTATCCCAGTCGGTTAATTTGCGTCCATATTGTACGGTTACTCCCCAACAGCAGTCGCTATAATTTACCCCAATAAAACTGTCTGAAATCTGTTTTTGCTTAATATCATAATAATAAGATCCCACAGCACTCACTTTTTCAGATAGTGGCCAACTAACCATAATACCGGCTTGAGAAAGATCTTGTTTGTAACCTTTATATGCGGAATACTTATACCTGTCATCTACAGTGTCAATATAGTTACGATTGGCATAACGATAAGATAATTGAATTAATTTGTCACCCGATGGTCGATATTCAAACGTTGTATTGGCTAGCGAAATAGTATCGATACGGGTGTCGTATTGAATCCCGCTTCGGAAAATAATATCGTCACTAATTCGCCAGAAATTATCTGTTGCCCAAGTGACACTACCTGTATCAGAATTTTTATCTAATTCATTATTGTGATCACCGGTTTTAGATTTTGTAAAATAGGTAATTTGCCCTAAGGACATATTAAATTTTTCAACTTTGTTACTATCATAAAAACGTGTAGTTACACCCGTTGAAAGTTTATTTGTCGATGCAATACGGTCTAAACCACTATATGTTTGATCTCTAAATAAACCAATATAATCAGCTTGTAAGAGTGTGGAATCGTAATTTCCAATATTTGATTGGTTACGATAAGGGTTATAAGTATATTTCACTCTAGGTTCGAGTGTTTGGCTATACCCATCGATTAGATCAAAGTCTCTTTCAAAAATTACTTTACCATCAATACTAAATTTCGGTATAAAACGATTTACAGTGCGATCTAACTTTATCCCTTCTTTTATGTGTTCAAGATTATTATTATATTTAAATATGTTTTTCTGGTTGTAATGAGTTGCCATAAAACCAGTTTCTGCAGATAAATTTGCCCAAGAATTTGTAACTGTATAATTGATAGTTGGTTCTATATGGACTCGCCAAGCTTCGGGTTCATTATCTGTTGAATTTATAAAATGAGAAAGTTGTGAAAAAGTCTTAAATTTTAATGGTCCCAGCTCGTAGTTATAATAGTTGATATCTAATTGAGGCTGAGTTTGGTAAAGAATATCATAGTGAAATGGTTGAAAATGTTTGTAACCTAAAGCAACATCCCAATTTTCATCATTGTATGCTAATTTATAAAACTGAGTCAGATATCCAGCTGTTTGAGATGCATATTTAGAACTGAGATCTGTTAAATATTGATTGTCACTGACTCGTGTAGTATCAGCTATAAAACGCCAATTGTAGTTAATTAATTCGTCGTTTTTCCAATAGAATAACCATCGATTATGATTGTTATCGTATCTGTTGCCATTTGTTGATTTTTTTCTATCGTCACTGTATTGATTATCATGCTGTAACCAGTCAAAAGCGAAAGTCCCTAATCCTAATTGATTCAAGTAGCGAAACTCAGTTTGTAATTGTACACCACGGTGTTGTAGTATTCGCGGTGTTATAGTTGCATCATAATTTGGCGCAATGTTCCAATAATACGGTAATGAAAAATCAATACCATCAACACTATCGTAACCGAAATTAGGAATTAACAACCCTGATCGTCTTTTATTGCCTGTAGGCAATTGTAAATAAGGTGAGTAAAGAACAGGTACGTTCTCTATTCTAAATACCGCATTCCAAACTTCTAACAACTGTTCTTCATTATCGTGAATAATTGTTGAACCTTTAATATTCCAAGCACTATCACCTACAGGACAGGAGGTAAAACTACCATTTTTGAGAACTACATAGCGATTCTTTTCAAGTTTGATTTCATCGGCTTCACCTCGCCCAAGTCTATTAACTAATTGATACTCACTTGGATTCATATTTGCATCATTGCTGTTTAGATTCATTGATGCGTGGTTACCTTTGGTTTGTATTATATTATCTTGATAAGTGATATCACCATCGAGTGTAACCATCCGATTATTTGCATCTTTTGAGTCAATCGTCACTTTATCAGCTAAAACTGTACGATTGCCTTGCTCTACATAAACACGACCTTTATAAATAGCTAAATTAGGATAAATTCCTTCAAACTCATCTGCATCTGTATTAATAGGTAATGTATTTATATCTCCATTAACAATTGGTCGCTCAAATTTAGGTACACCAACAAGACACTGCGGATTAGTAGTGTCATTTTTTGGTAAATCTATTGCATAACTTGGGCTGCTATAATTGTACAAAGAAAATGCTACAGCTATAGCAATACGAGAAAGCGATAATTTTTTCATTAATGATTAGAATATGATTATGATTATTTTAATTGAAACATTATAGCGGTTATTTATAAAAGTGCGAATGAAAATTAACGTTTAGTCCGTCGTTTATTCGTTTTACCAAGTTGTCTTACCATGGCTATTTTCTTTTCTGTCGATACTTGTTGAAATTCATCCCACCACTTAGCTAAATCTAAAAGCTCACCTTTTTCGATTGAAGCTCGCATTTCTAATAAATCATAAGCTGCTCGGAACTTTTGATGCTCTAAAATGACAAATGCACGTTTTCCTTCTCGTTTTTTCATTCTTAATTGTAATCGCCACATATCACCCATAACCGCTGTAAAACGTCTTGGTATAGCGATAATACGGCATTGCTCATTTAGTACATCATTAATTGCCATAGAAAAAGAATCGTAATATTGCAAACCGCTCTCAATGCAGTTTAATTGAGTTTGTTCTATAATTGGATACCAAAAAAATGCTGCATATAAAAAAGCAGGGTTAATGCGTTGCTCATTTGCTATACGGTAATCAGTATTTTTTAACACTTGAGCAATCATTTTTTCCATATTTCCTTCGTGGTTATGTGTAAATAAACGTTCAACCACTGGAAACAATTGTTTAAATAAATGATACTGCTTTAATAATATATAAGTATCGTAACCATATCCTGATTGTAGTAATTTCAACGATTCATCAAAAAGACGGGCTGAAGGAATATTACTTAATAATGGAGCCAGTTTTTTTATTGGTTCAGCAGTAGCTGGGTCAATTTTCATGTTAAGTTTTGCTGCAAAACGGATTGTCCTTAACATTCTGACTGGATCTTCACGATATCTTGTTTGTGGCTCACCAATTAATCGAATAATGCCATTTTGTAAATCTTTTAGTCCACCACAATAATCACGAATTGTATAATCTTTGACGCTATAATAAAGCGCATTCATTGTGAAATCACGACGAACGGCATCTTGCTCTATCGTTCCATAGACATTATCTCGTAATAACATACCTGCTTGTGATCGTTTTGATATGTTCTTTTGTTCACTCTGATCATCATGATCACCTCGGAACGTTGCAACCTCAATTATCTCTTTTCCAAACATAATATGAGCTAAACGAAAGCGTTTACCTATCAAGCGGCAATTTCGAAAAATCTTTTGAATTTGTTCTGGTGTAGCATTTGTCGCAATATCGAAATCTTTTGGTTTTTTACCTAATAGAAGGTCGCGAATACAACCACCTACGAGATAGGCTTCATATCCTTGTTTATTCAATCGATAAAGTACTTTCAACGCATTTTCGCTTATATTCTTACGAGAAATATTATGCTCATTACGTGAGATGGAAATATAATGCGACTCTTGTCGCTCTTTGTGATGGAACATTTTACGATAAAAGCGAGAAACTTGTTTAAAAATAGCGCACCTCGAATTAATAATGGTCTATACTGAAATATAGCGCGCGATTATATCGCAATTAAATCTAACTTTCCATTTTTCTTGAAATACTTGCGCCAAGTAAAATAAAGGGAATTTCTTTATATTAATTAAATATTTTATTTGATTTTTTGAACATAATTATCAACAATAGTAATTTATATAGTACAATTAGTTAGATTATTTTTTAACTTAATAAAAATTAATTCAAAATAGATTATCTTATTTATTTTATTAATGACTAATTGATTTAATTAAACTTATACTCTTTTAAAAAAAGATTTTTGATAAAAATAATTATTAATTTGGTTTACAATTAAGAGTATAAAAATATTAACTGATAACTTATTGGGGACTCTATGAATATTCGAGATTTGGAATATTTTGTATCATTAGCTGAATTCCGGCACTTTCGTAAAGCAGCTGATGCTTGTAATGTTAGTCAACCAACACTAAGTGGTCAAATCAGAAAACTTGAAGACGAATTAGGCGTAATGTTACTTGAACGTACTAGTCGTAAAGTGTTATTTACTCAAACTGGCATGATGCTTGTTGAGCAAGCTAAAGAAATTTTACGTAATATACAGATTTTAAAAGAGATGGCTAGTCGTCAAGGGGAAGAGATGGCGGGTCCTATGCATATTGGATTAATTCCGACTATCGCTCCATATTTATTACCACATGTGATTACCGTATTACATGAATCCTTTCCTCAACTAGAACTTTATTTACATGAAGCGCAAACTGCCAATATTGTTGCTCAACTTGAAAGTGGAAAATTGGATTGTGCTATTATCGCTCAAGTAAAAGAAACCGCACAATTTATTGAACTACCTTTATTCAATGAACCTATGTTTTTAGCCGTTCCTGCAAATGATGAATTAGCTAGTAAACAGACAGTTAAGCTTTCTAGTCTGAAAGGGAAGAAATTTTTAATGTTGGAGGATGGTCATTGTCTACGTGAACATGCTATGGGGTATTGTTTTCAGGTAGGAATTGATGAAGATAAACAATTTAAAGCGACGAGTTTAGAAACATTGCGTAGTATGATATCAGCAGGACGTGGAATTACTTTATTTCCAGAGTTAGCTGCTCCAAATGAACGTACTCGTGATAATATTTGCTATATTCCATGTACTGATCCTGTCCCAACAAGAAGCATCGCTTTAATTTATCGACCTGGTTCTCCATTACGTTCACGTTATGAAACTATCGCTAAAACTATTCGTGACCATATGCCAAAAGTCTTTGCTGAAAAAGAACGATTGTTAGGCCAGAAATAATTTATATTTCTTATAGCGCAGAATTTAAAAAATGAAAAATGTTAAAACCTGTGGTGTTAGAGCGCAGCAAAAGGAGAGAACTCGTCGAAGTTTAATTGATGCTGCGTTTCATCAACTCAATGCGGAACAAGGTTTTGCAAGTTTAAGTCTGCGCGAAGTTTCCCGTGAGGCAGGTATAGCTGCTACATCATTTTATCGCCATTTTCGTGATATGGATGAGTTAGGTTTAGCGATGGTTGATGAGAGTGGTTTAACTCTTCGTCAATTATTGCGCCAAGCTCGAAAACGTATTGAAAAGGGGGGGAGCGTTCTTCGAACTTCGGTAACCACCTTTATTGAATTTATTGATAAAAACCCTAAAGTATTTTTATTGTTGCTCAGAGAAAAAGCTGGGACTTCTTCAGCATTCAGATCGGCAATTGCACGCGAAATTCAGCACTTTATTGTGGAGCTTGTTGATTATTTAGACAATGCCAATCAAATGCCACATCATTACAATGAAGCTCAAGCCGAAGCAATGGTGACTATCGCATTTAATGCCGGCGCGGAAGCAATTGATTTCGACATAGTACAACGCCAAGAACTAATTGAAGATCTTATTTTTCAACTTCGTATGGTTTCTCGTGGCGCTTATTACCTTTATCATAAAGAAAAAATCAAAAATAATAATGAATAATTATGGTAGGTTGATATTGACATTTTAACTTACCATAAAGGTATTTTCTTGATTAATCTAGATTATATTTGTACTTTTAAATAAGGGTTAAGATAATGCCTAAAGTACACTATTTGTTATATTCAATTTCCTTCTTTAATTATTGGTGCTGGCATTGATGTTGGAGATATGGATGTAAATCTAGAATCTGGCTATTTACAACGATTTTTAACAAAGCCTTTATCATCTTATCATTTCAGATGCAATGCACTTGAGCTTCATACAAGTTTGTAAATCAGGCGCAATAGATAATTTAGAGAAAGATTAAAAAGGAGAAGACATTATTTGTATGGATGGTGGGAATAAAAGTAGAAACGAAATACATCATGAAAGAATAAGCTTAATATCGGATTTTCTAGCTAAACAAAATTTGAATGAACATAATTCATTTTTTATTAAATTACTGCGGTTAAACCGCAGTAATTTTTGTTTTTAACAACATAACGTTATTAAAGATTTTGTAGCACTTTTTCAACACTATCTTTAGCATCACCAAATAACATATAGCTATTTTCTTTAAAGAATAGTGGATTTTGTACTCCAGCATATCCGGTATTCATTGAGCGTTTGGATATAATAACCGTTTTTGCTTTCCAAACTTCAAGAACAGGCATACCTGCGATAGGGCTATTTGGATCTTCTTCTGCCGCTGGGTTAACGGTATCATTTGCACCAATTACCCAAACAACATCTGTATCAGGGAAGTCATCATTGATTTCATCCATTTCTAATACAATATCGTAAGGTACTTTTGCTTCGGCTAATAATACATTCATATGACCAGGTAAACGCCCTGCAACTGGGTGAATACCAAAACGGACTTCTATACCCATACCACGAAGCTTTTCAGTAATATTGCTTACAGCACCTTGTGCTTGAGCAACAGCCATACCATAACCTGGTACGATAATAACTGAACGTGCTTCTTTTAATGTTTGAGCAACTTCTGCTGGCTGCATTTCACGGTATTCACCTTGTTCTTCTTCTGAAGAGCTTGATGCGCTACCATCGCTACCAAAACCACCGGCAATGACGCTGATGAATGAGCGATTCATTGCTTTACACATGATGTAAGAAAGAATTGCCCCTGAAGAACCAACTAAAGCACCGGTTACAATAAGTAAATCATTACCTAACATAAATCCTGCTGCAGCTGCTGCCCATCCAGAATATGAGTTAAGCATTGAAATAACTACTGGCATGTCTGCACCACCAATTGATGCCACAAGATGGAAGCCAAATACTAATGCGATGATCGTCATAACAAGTAGACTAACAAGTGCGCCTGCGCCACTTTTCACACCAATAAAAGTAAACATCAAAATTACTGAAACAACGATTGCCGCTAAGTTCCAGTAGTGTTTATAAGGAATAGAAAGTGGTTTAGAGCTAATGCGGCCATTTAGTTTTCCAAATGCAACGACTGATCCAGAAAAAGTAACTGCACCAATAAAGATACCAATAAAAATTTCTACTAAATGTACAGTAAGTTCACTGCCAGTGAAAACCATAATATTAGAATCTAAGAAGCTATTGAAACCAACGAGAACTGCAGCCATACCAACAAAACTGTGGAGTAGTGCAACAAGCTCTGGCATTTGTGTCATTTCTACTTTTTTAGCAAGATAAAGACCAATAGCTGCACCAATGACCATAGCAATAATGATCCAGTGTAGTCCGCCTTTAATACTTGCAATAGCAGCAATAAGTGCAATTACCATACCAACCATGCCATAAATGTTTCCAGATTTGGCTGATTCTTGATTTGATAGTCCTCGTAAACTAAATATAAAAAGTAATGCAGCAAGAACATAGGCTGCTTGAATTATTCCATGACTAAACATTATCAATAATCTCCTTTACTTGCCACGTTGAAACATTTTTAGCATTCTTTGTGTAACAAAAAATCCACCAAAAATATTGATACTAGCAATTAAAATAGCAACAAAGGCAATTGCCGTAGTTAAGCCATTATCATCACCGACTTGCAGTATTGCACCTACTAATATGATACCAGAGATAGCATTAGTAACTGACATTAATGGTGTATGTAATGAATGAGTTACATTCCATACTACGTAATACCCTACTACACAAGACAAAGCAAATACAGTGAAGTGTCCTAAAAAGGTTTCAGGAACCACATTAGCTAACCAGAAATAAGCAATAATCAATAAAGCTAAAATGCCAAATTTTTTTGCAGGTTGCATTGGTGTGGGTTCTGGTTTGGCGATAGGTTCAACCGCTTTTTTCTGTGGTTGTGCAGAAACTTGAATTGGTGGAGCTGGCCATGTTATTTCTTTATCTTTAACGACAGTTACGCCACGAATCACAACATCGTCAAAATTAATGTCGATGTTACCATCTTTTTCTTTGGCGAGTAATTTTAATAAGTTAACAATGTTAGTTCCATATAGTTGTGATGCTTGTGCCGGCATTCGGTTAGCTAAATCTGTGTAACCAACTATTTTAACATTATTATCTGTTTCGAATACTTCACCCGGTTTGGTTAATTCGCAGTTACCACCAGTTAAGGCTGCTAAATCAACAATAACACTACCTGGTTTCATTGACTCAACCATCTCTTTAGAGATAAGTTTTGGCGCAGGTTTACCTGGAATTAATGCTGTAGTGATAATAATATCAACATCTTTTGCTTGTTCAGCAAATAAAGCCATTTCAGCTTCAATAAAGGCTGCAGACATTTGTTTTGCGTAGCCATCTCCAGAACCAGCTTCCTCTTCGAAATCTAATTCTAAAAAGTCAGCACCCATACTATTGATTTGTTCAGCAACTTCTGGACGTGTATCAAATGCACGAACAATAGCACCTAAACTAACTGCTGCACCAATTGCTGCAAGACCAGCAACACCAGCTCCAATTACCAATACTTTTGCTGGTGGTACTTTACCTGCAGCAGTGACTTGACCGGTAAAAAATCGACCAAATTGGTTCGCAGCTTCAATAACAGAGCGATAACCTGCAATGTTAGACATAGAACTTAATGCATCTAGTGATTGAGCTCGTGAAATACGAGGTACACAATCCATTGCCATTACAGTAATATTTTTAGTGGCAAGTTTTTCTAAAAGATCTTTATGTTGAGCTGGATAAATATAGCTAATGAGTGTTAATCCCTCTTTCATCAGAGCGATTTCATCATCAGTTGGCGCGTGAAATTTTAAAATAAGATCATTTTGCCAAATATCCTTTGTGTTTTGAATAGTGGCTCCAGCATCAATAAAAGCTTGGTCTTCAAAATGAGCAGCGTGTCCAGCACCTTGTTCTACTGAAACTGTAAATCCAAGTTTTAATAGTTGTCCAACAGTTTGAGGTGTTGCTGCAACCCTAGCTTCATTGGCTAACCGTTCTTTTGGTATACCGATATGCATTACGTTACATCCTTATGTTAAAAAAGATTATTCATGTCTCCCGATTTTAGCACAAATTAGCGACAGTGCGAGTAGGTAATTTATTTTTTATTATCGAAATCTTAATATTAAATTTAATAATAAGTGGATTTTAAATCTGAGAATTGAAATTAGAATATTTCTCTTGTAATCAGTGTGAATAGTTTGTTTTAAAAGTGAACTATCTTAATCGCCATTAAGAACACCTCTGTTTGCCAAAAAATTGTTTTTCTACCTATGGTTAAATATTAATTAGATATTTCAATTGGTGAGTGAGTTATCAGACTAAGTTTTGCAATTATCTGATAATTCAACAAGGTTAATTTGAACTTTAATTAATATTTCATAGTCAGCTGAAAACATCAACGACAGCACGATCTCTGATAATAACCTTTTATTGGTTTTATACGTGAGAAAATAAAATTATTGATATTTAATTATATATCAAATAGATACAAATAAAGAATCATCTCATTTGAGTATAGTTACTAATGATATTCAAATGCCGATCAATTAAAACATTTAATGAGGTAAATATATGGCAGATCTAAGCCAGAAAAAAAATAATATCTTGGCTTTAATGGTTGCTTTGCTTGCTGCATGTGTTGCTTTCCAACTTAATGCAAGCATGTTAAGCCCAGTGTTAGTTACTATAGCGAAAGAATTAGGAACTAATGATGCAGCTGTCGGACTATCTCAAACTTCTTTTTTTACAGCAGCTGCACTATTTTCACTATTCTTGCCCCGATTAAGTGATATAAAAGGGCGAAAAAAAGTATTAACAGCCATGTTGATTATAATGACTTTCGGTACAGTCATTGCTGCTATTGCGCCTAATATTGAAGTTTTGTATGTTGCTCGCATTATTCAAGGTGTATCAGGGCCAGTTGTTCCATTGTGTTTGTTAATGTTAAGTTTTGAAGTAAAAGACGTTAAGCAATATGGTATGTTAATGGGTATCATAACAGCAGTTAATGGTGGTATTGCTGGTGTTGATGCTATTGCGGGCGGTTTACTTGCTACGCATTTTGGCTTCCGGTCTGTATTTTGGATTATAGCTATTGTTGCAGCAATTTCGACTTTTTTTGTTCATCGTTTTGCGTCAGAATCTCAGCCCTCTAAAGGTACCAAGATGGATTGGCTAGGCGTTTTGTTAATTGTTTTAACAATAGCTGCGTTATTACTTGCACTTAATGAAGCCGGTAAACTTGACAATGCCAATTGGCTGATTGTTAGTGGATTAAGTTTATTGGCTTTTTTATGTTTTATTTTATTTTGGAATGTAGAAAAAAGAAGTAAGCAACCTTTAGTTACAATCAATCATTTGAAAAAGCGTGCCACCTGGGCGTTGTTATTAACAACCACATTAACCATGACTGGGATTTTTGCCATCGTTAATGGTTTAGTGATGTCAATAGCCCAAAATCATGAAATAGGTTTTGGGTTAGAAGCAGATTGGGCATCATTAATTTTTCTCACGCCTTATGCTTTAATTGGTTGGTTTGTTGGGCCATTTTCAGGAAGATTGGCACCAATAATGGGCTATAATAAAGTGCTCAAATTAGGTTTAGTGGGTTGTATTATTGGTATTTTGGTTATTATGTTTTATGGCATTCATTCTTTACCTATTTTATCGGTTGGCGTGATTGTTTTAGGTATTTTTTATGCTGGAATGGCTAATATCATTTTAAATGGATTAGGTATCGTCTTATCTCCTACTGATAATCCAGGATTTTTACCTGGTATGAATGCAGGGGCATTTAATTTAGGTGCTGGTTTGAGTTTTGCTTTATTACCAGCAATTCAGATGATAAATGGAAACACAATTGATGGTTACTTTAATGGTATGTTGTTAGGTTTAATCATTACGGTGTTAGCTCTATTTTGTAGTTTTCTTATACCTCGTCCGATTAGTGCTGAAGTTTAAAAAGATAATTATAAAAAACGGGATAATGATCCCGTTTTTTATATATAAATTAATCTTCTTCAGGAATTAATGTAAAAACTAATGTAGTAAAAAATTTGTCTTGGGTAGCTAATTGATTATCTTTAAGCGGGAAACCAATTTCAACACCTATAACGTTTAAACCTTGATTTGGCACAATAATAGTAGCCTGGCCTTTATCATCAGTTTTCACTGTTTTGTCTAAATTATTTACAACATCGATGATGACAGGTGTATTGGTTAGTGGTTTACCATCTTTGAAAACGGTTATCGGTAAATTGTCGCCTCGTTTTAATTTTGTTGGGTCAATAGAAGGAACAATTTGTAGTGGAATATCTTCTATTATTTTGGGTTTGTTAACGGATGATAAATAGTTGACACTATATTTTATGGCATGAGTGCCCTTATCTGCACCTTTAACTTGATTCATTGGCATATTAACGTATTTACCATCCGAATTTTTGGTCCAATAACCATAATCAAAATCAACTGTTACTACAGCTGTATCTTTTGCAGGTTCGATGGTCACAAAGTTATTATGTGCTGTTTTTGAAACGGGTAGTACCGACCAATCACTATTATAAGCTTTAACTTTTTTCACCATTTCAGGTTGATAGCCATTATCTAAAGGTCCTTCACCTAAAATAATCTGCTTTTGATCGACTCGATCAGTAATCCATATACCATGAGCTGTCACGGATTGTGAAATTAAACCCATTAAAGTCCCCAATAAAACTGATAATAATACTTTATGCATAGATACCTCAATATTTTAAATGAAAACGATAATTATTATCATTTTTATATTTATATAAGTCAATTTAAATATAAAGTTAATTGGCTAATAAAATGGTCTTTTTTGTCTTGGTAACAAGTTTATTTAAGAAAATTAAATATTGGTTATCACATCTAATAATAAATCCTAAACTTAGCTATTTTTAACTACTACAATTTGTTATATAATCGATAAAATTTTGTCCATAACACAATATATTGTGTTTCTCATATTATTTTAAGATGTCGCGATATTGTGCATCTTTAATTAAGGAATCACTATGATGGATTTTTCCCAATCAGTGCCAGAACTGGTCTCTTGGGCAAAAAAGAATGATTTTTCGATTGCTTTACCTGTTGAGCGATTAGCCTTTTTATTAGCAATTGCTGTATTAAACAGTGAGCGCTTTGATGGCGAAATGACTGAATCTGAATTAATTGACGGATTTAGACATGTCTCTCAGATCTTTGAGCAAAGTGAAGATACAATTACTGTTCGAGCTAACAATGCCATTAATGATCTAGTGCGCCAACGTTTAATTACTCGCTTTGCTAGCGAAATGACCGATGGTTATTCTATTTACCGTTTGACTCCACTAGGAATCGGCATTTCTGATTACTATATACGCCAACGAGAATTTTCGACTTTACGCTTATCTATTCAGCTTTCTATTGTTGCACAAGAATTAAAGCGTGCAGCAGATGCGGCCCTTGAAGGTGGCGATGATTTACATTGGCATCGAAATGTTTTTGCTCCATTGAAATATTCTGTTGCAGAAATTTTTGACAGTATTGATATCACACAGAGAGTAATGGATGAACAACAAGCTGAAGTTAAACAAAATATTTCAGCATTGTTAAGTCAAGATTGGCAAGCAGCCATCAGTAGTTGTGAAGGTTTACTTACCGAAACATCACAAACATTGCGTGAGCTGCAAGATACGTTGGCAGCTGCAGGTGATAAGCTACAAGCCAGTTTGCTTCTGATACAAGATGCCACATTAGATAATCCAGATCTTGATAAAATTAACAATGTTGTTATGGATCTGCAAGGAAAACTAGACCGAATTATTGGCTGGGGACAAAAAGCAATAGACCTATGGATTGGTTATGATAGACACGTTCATAAATTTATTCGTACAGCAATCGATTTAGATAAGAATCGAGTTTTTTCTCAGCGATTACGTAAATCGATTCAAAGCTATTTTGATTTACCATGGTCACTCACTTTTGCTAATGCTGAGCGTTTACTTGATATGCGTGATGAAGAGTTAGCACTGCATGAAGCAGAAGTGACGGGTGAATTACCATCCGAGCTTGAGTTTGAAATGATTGAAGAAATTCAAGAACATATTATTTCGCATATAGAACAAAATTTATTGATCTTTAAACAAGAAAATAAACCACTTGATATGAGTAATGCAATTCATAGTTATTTAGCACAGTTCCCACGTGAACAACATTTTGATATTGCAAGATTGTTTATTGATCAGGCTATTCGATTAGGTGTTGCCGAAGGCGATTTACTCGGTATCCCAGCCGAATGGAAACCTATTAACGATTATGGAGCTAAGGTACAAGCACATGTCATCAACAGATATTAATGATTTAGAAATAGAACAAACTTCCCATCATCTTGATGAGGTTATGGGGCGTATTGCAGCAAGCTCTCAAGCGTCGATAGATAAGTTTATGCCGGTAAAATTAGCTCAAGCTATTGCCAATCCAATATTTCCGGAACTTGACAGTCTATTAAGGTCAGGTCGTCATATTGGTATCGATGAGCTTGATAATCATGCTTTTTTAATGGATTTCCAACTTGAGCTTGAACAGTTTTATCAACGTTATAATGTTGAGCTTATTCGCGCACCGGAAGGATTTTTCTATCTTCGTCCTCGTTCAACTACTCTGATTCCACGTTCAGTATTATCTGAACTTGATATGTTAGTCGGTAAAGTGCTTTGTTATCTCTATTTAAGTCCAGAGCGATTAGCACATGAAGGCATTTTTACCTTACAAGAACTTTTTGATGAGCTTGTTTCATTAGCGGATGAAAGTAAATTATTGAAACTAGTCAATCAGCGTTCTACAGGCTCGGATTTAGATCGCCAAAAATTATTTGATAAAGTAAAAACTGCATTAAATCGATTACGTCGACTTGGTATGATCTTCTTTATTGTAGGTAATGATAGTAGCCGTTTTCGTATTAATGAATCTATATTCCGATTTGGAGCTGATGTGCGTAGCAGTGATGATGCTCAAGAAGCACAATTACGCCTGATTCGCGATGGTGAAGCGATTAAAATTGAATCATCACTTATATTAGATGATGATAATAGTGATGATGAGGATGTTAATGAGGAGATTGAATAATGATAATGGGACACGGTAAATTTCACTCATTAACCTTAATTAATTGGAACGGTTTTTTTGCTCGAACGTTTGAGCTTGATCAGCTTGTCACCACACTTTCTGGTGGTAATGGTGCTGGTAAATCAACCACTATGGCAGCATTTGTCACTGCATTAATCCCAGATTTAACCTTATTACATTTTAGAAATACAACTGAAGCAGGAGCAACTTCGGGTTCTAGAGATAAAGGTTTACATGGTAAATTAAAGCCAGGCGTGTGTTACTCGATGCTGGATGTAATTAATTCTCGTAATCAACGGATTATTTGTGGTGTGCGTTTACAGCAGGTTGCTGGTCGTGATAAAAAAGTTGATATTAAGCCTTTTTTAATACAAGGTTTGCCTGTCAATATTACTCCAACAGAATTAGTAACAGAGCGCTTAAATGAAAAACAGGCTAGAATTTTATCTTTACCGGAATTAAAAGATAAGATTGAATCAATGGAAGGGGTTATCTTTAAGCAATTTAATTCCATTACTGATTATCATTCAGTCATGTTTGATTTTGGTATTTTACCTAAAAGGTTACGTTCTTCATCTGATCGAAGTAAATATTATCGTTTAATTGAAGCTTCTCTTTATGGTGGGATTTCTAGTGCTATCACCCGATCATTACGTGATTATTTATTACCAGAAAATAGTGGTGTTAGGAAAGCATTCCAAGATATGGAAGCAGCACTTCGTGAAAATCGGATGACACTTGAAGCTATTCGAGTTACACAATCAGATCGTGATTTATTCAAACATCTCATTACTGAATCTACAAACTATGTGGCTGCTGATTATATGCGTCATGCTAATGAGCGTAGAGTTCATATCGAATCCGTTTTAGGACTACGTCGAGATATGTTCAAAACGCAAGATCTGCTTATCAGTAATCAGTATCGGCAAGTTGAGATGGCAAAAGAGCTTAAAGAATATCAAGATGCTCAAGGCGATTTAGAGACCGACCTTCAGGCAGCAAATGATCATCTTAATCTTGCACAAACTGCTTTGCGTCAACAAGAAAAAATTGACCGCTATCAAGCAGATTTAGATGATCTTAATATAAAACTTGAAGAGCAAAATGAAGTTGTATTTGAAGCAAATGAACATTATCAAACTTACAGAGATCAAGTTGAACAGACAGAACAAGAAGTTGATGAGATTAAAACTCAATTGGCAGATTATCAACAAGCTTTAGATGTACAACAAACTCGAGCTATTCAATATCAGCAAGCAATTCAAGCTCTGAAAAATGCCCAACAACTATGCCAATTGCCTAAATTAGGTATAAGCAATGTTGAAAATCACTATGAAGTTTTTCAAGAAAAACAAAAAGAAGTTACTGAAAAATTATTAGAATTGGAACAGAGAGTTAGTGTTTCTGATGCTGCAATAAGTCAATTTGATAGAGCGTATCAACTAGTTGTTAAGTTGGTTGGCGATGTAGTACGAAGTGAAGCATGGAGTGCTGCTAGAGAAGCATTAAAACAATGGCCTTCACAATGTTATCAAGCTGAGCAAGCAGAACATTTACAGCTACAATTAGATGAATTAGAACAACGCTTTTTTGAACAAAAAGAAGCTGAATCATTACTAACTCAATTCTGTAAGCGTTTTGGTCGTCAAATCAATTATGATGAACTTGATGAATTTAAACAAGAACTTGAAGTTCAATTGGATCAAAATGCCGAGCTTGCTAACGAATCAAGTGAAAAACGAATTGAATTTAGGCAAGAATTTGAGCAAATACAAACAAAAATAAGTGACTATCGTCAAAAAGCCCCATTATGGTTAAAAGCTCAAGATGCACTTATTGCATTGCAAGAACAAACACAACAAACTTTTACTAATAGTCAATCAGTTACTCAGCATATGCAACAACTGCTTGAACAGGAACGAGCTTTAGTTACTCAGCGTGATCAAATAAACTTCAAACGAAATCAACTTGATACGCAAATAGAACAACTTAATCAACCAAGTGGTGTTGATGACGGACGTTTATCTGTTTTAGCTGAACGATTCAATGGTGTTTTACTTTCTGAAATTTATGAAGATGTAACAATTGATGATGCACCTTATTTTTCAGCATTGTATGGTCCGTCAAGGCAAGCCATTGTGGTACCGGATTTATCATTAGTCAAAGCACAACTCGAAAGCCTTACTAGCAGTGAAGAAGATTATCCTGAAGATATCTATTTTATCGAAGGTGATCCATCATCATTTGATGATAGCGTATTTGATTGTGAAGAGATGAATAAATCGGTTCTTGTTAAAACAGGTGATCGTCAATGGCGTTTCTCAAGTTTTCCTAAAGTTCCTTTGTTTGGTCGAGCTGCACGTGAAATACATCTTGAGAAATTATCAGCTGAACGTGATGAGCTACATGAACTTTATGCAACAATTTCGTTTGACCTTCAAAAATTGCAACGTATTGAGCAAAATGTTGGGCAGTTTATTGGTGAATATTTATCTGTAGCTTTTGATATCGATCCAGAAGCCGAAGTACAAAAACTAACAACACGACGCAATGAAATTGAACGCCAATTATTAGCACAAGAAAGCATTGATAAACAAAACCAACAGCAAGTGGCAATTTGTAAAGAGCAGCTAGCTACAGTTAATCGATTAGTTGCTCAGATGCATTTATTGGCTGATGATGATTTAGCCGATCGAGTTGATGATTTACGTGAACAAGTGGCTGAAGCGCAAGAAGCTGCGCAATATGTGAGTCGTCATCGCCATACTGTTTCGGAATTAGAACCAATTATTGCTGTGTTACAAAGTGATCCTGAACAGAATGATTCACTACGTGAGCAATATAATACTATCAAAGCTCAGCAACAAACTATTCGTCAACAAGTTTTTGCCTTAACCGAAGTCATGCAACGCCGTGCGCATTTTAGCTATGAAGATTCGGCTGGAATGCTAAATGAAAATAGTGATTTGAATGAAAAACTACGTTCTCGACTTGAGGTGGTTGAAGCACAGCGTACTGAAGCACGTAGCCAGATGCAACAGTACCAAGATAAATACAATCAATATAATCAAACTCTTGCTTCTTTAAAAAGTGCTTTTGAAACTAAACGTGACATGCTCAATGAGTTGCATCAAGAGGTTGAACAAATAGGTGTTAAAGCGGATGCAGCAACCGAAGAACGAGCACGTATTCGTCGTGATGAAATTCATCAAAAACTTAACACTAATCGGCAACAATGCACATCGCTTGAAAAACAACTTATTATGTGCGAAAGCGAAATGACGCAAATGCAAAAACGTTTAGCACAAACACTACGTGATTATAAACAATTACGTGAACAAGTTGTGGAAGCGAAAGCAGGGTGGTGTTTAGTTTTACGATTAGTTAAAGAAAATAGCTTTGAACGAAGGTTACATCGTCGAGAATTAGCTTATCTAAGTGCTGATGAATTGCGCTCTATGTCAGATAAGGCACTCGGTTCATTGCGTCTAGCAGTAAATGATAATGAACATTTACGTGATGTATTAAGATTATCCGAAGATCCAAAACGACCAGAACGTAAAATACAATTTTATATTGCGGTTTATAAACATCTTCGTGAACGAATTCGTCAAGATATTGTTAAAACGGATGACCCAATTGAAGCTATTGAGCAAATGGAAATTGAGTTATCACGATTAACTGAAGAACTTACCTCACGTGAGCAGCAATTGGCAATTAGCTCAAAAAGTGTGGCTAATATTATTCGTAAAACTATTCAACGAGAGCAAAACCGTATTCGTATGCTTAATCAAGGTCTGCAAGCGGTGGCATTTGGTCAGGTAAATGGTGTACGTCTTAATGTTAGTATCCGGGAAGCTCACTCTTCATTATTAGCAGCATTAGCTGATGATCAAAACGAGCATCAAGATCTGTTTAGTAATAATCGTATTACTTTCTCAGAAGCATTAGCTAAACTTTATCAACGCTTGAATCCTCATATTGATATGGGGCAGCGAACTGCGCAAAATATAGGTGAAGAATTGCTTGATTATCGAAACTATCTGGAAATGGATGTTGAAGTTAATCGTGGCGCTGATGGCTGGTTACGTGCTGAAAGTGGTGCATTATCAACAGGTGAAGCAATTGGTACAGGTATGTCGATCCTATTGATGGTGATTCAAAGTTGGGAAGAAGAATCTAAACGCTTGCGTAATAAAGACATATCACCTTGTCGCTTATTATTCCTAGATGAAGCAGCCCGACTTGATGCTAAATCAATTGCAACGCTCTTTGAACTTTGCGAAAGATTGGAAATGCAACTTATTATTGCAGCGCCAGAAAATATCAGTCCGGAAAAAGGCACAACGTATAAATTAGTACGTAAAGTCATTAATAACCAAGAACATGTTCATGTGGTTGGTTTAAAAGGTTTTGCATAATTTAATTTAACAAACTAATTCGCCGACTTTATGTCGGCGATATATGGTAGCGTTCAATCTAATCAAAAAGTATGATTGGTATTTGCCTCGTTTAAAATAACAAAATAGGCTACAAACTATTTATACTCTTTTTGATGTGCTTTACAGGATTTTAAAGAATGCTGCTGAATATTGAATTGGTGAATGGGTGGCGGATCTTTTAAATCTCATGAATACTTCAGAACAATAACATATGCAGCATAATTAGCCAATGGCCAAATTTTTTACTAGTGTATGTATCCTATCTATTAATAATAGTTGCACAAAATTTGTTACTAATAAATATTAAAGTATCTATAAGCAAATAAAGTGTTATTTCTGATACTTATTTTATTCTATTACAAACTGTTTCGATTTTAGATCTAAAATCAATAGTATCTGTGTGATTATTGAGTTTTTTTATGCGTTTCGTTATTATGTTGTTAAATGAGTCGTCATCCTTGATTTCTAAATATTGTTTCAGAGTACAATTTGCTTCATAACATATTTCATTTACTGTACTGTTAAAGCCGTTGACATCGATAGCTTGTTTTGTTCCATCATTTTTAATTTCATAAAGCTTATCATCTAATATTCTAAATTTAATTGTAAAATCTTCAGGCTCAGTGGTATGTTTAAGCTCTTCTTCTGGGGATACATTTAGCGCTATACTATATATCATAGTGCATTGCCAATCGCCCACAAGATATTCTTTGAGAACTTTATTATCACTCTCACCACAACCGAATAGAATTAGACTAACCATGCTAAGAATAAAATTTTTCATAACATTCCTTTGTTTTTGAATAATAATATGAGAATTATTATTCAATATCAATTATATGTTAGACTCTGCATTAATGAAATTTTCATTTTCTATCAAACCTTATCAATATGTAGACTTTCAATTTCAGTCAAAGGGTATTTCTAGTGATTTGATTTATTCCTATCTTTATTTGACGGTTCTTTCTATCGTTATAAAATTTTTAGTTATACAAGATTCACATAAATAAGCATATAATTAAAAACGTGGTTATAAATGTAACTTACTGATACTTGCAAAATAGTGAAACAAGCTTTAGGCGGTTAACATTTTAGGATTTGTTATTCACTAGTGTTCACTTTAGGTATTCACTTTTTTATTTTAGTTGGAAATAGAACTTATGACTTAGCCCAATATTAGTAATTAATCACCATTTTTTCTTTTAAGATCAATATAATTTTGGATGTTATTTATCCATGCTTGTTTTTGCTCCCAAAGTTGCTTCTCCGCACTGTATAACAACAATCCTTTACTTCTCAGATCATCCTTATAAGCTAATTTAATGTATTCTCGATTATATAGCCTCATTTTTTCTATAACATCATCACAAGAAACAATAGCTTCAAAAGCGATTTGTTCTGATGAATGTTGAGTTTTTTTAATCTGTTCAGATGCATATCCCCAAATACAAGTCGTAATATTTTTATGTTCATTGAATACTTTTATTCTAAGTTCAACGCTTTTATTTCTATCGTCTGCAAAAAGAATATTAGGAATAATTAAACAAATTATAAAAATACAATTAGTTATTTTTTTCATTATAGAGAAAAGCCATTATTATTTATTTCGTTAATTATAACAAAAAAACGCCAAAATTAAGCGATTTATATGATAACAAATAATAACAACTAACTAGGTTCTTCTGCTCTTGGTAGCTAATCCTGACTAGTATAGGTATTAATCTCTACGTTTGTACTCATTCCTTTATTTGATCTTTTACGGATATAATTTTTACCGTTTTCTTTCATTGCATAATTAAGTGATGTACCAAATTGTGTGAGCGATAAAGGGTTGTTTAAGCCTGTATTGCGTATATATTCAATATAAGCATGATACAAATATCTTCTTGGGTTAAAGGGGTGATCATCCCCAAACCGCCCATAAACATCCCATTAGGATAATCAAGCGCATCAAGATAACTACAAAATTTGTGTATCAGTCATTGGAGCTATTCTTTTAGGCATACTTTCACCTTTTGGGACTATGAAATTATAGGACTATGTTCACGTAGTCCTTAATATAGTCCCCAAAAATATGAATGTAAATGTATCTTACTGATGCTTATAGAATAGTAAAATAGGCTATAAGCCTTATTTGTACTAGTTTTGATGTGATTTAAAGGATTTTAAAGAATGTTACTGAATATTGAATTGGTGCCGTGGGCGGGACTTGAACCCGCATGCCCTTAGAGCACTACCCCCTCAAGATAGCGTGTCTACCAATTTCACCACCACGGCGCCGTTTTTATTCTGGAATATCTGAAGTCGGATTAATACTCTGTGGCTGTATAACTGGATCAGTAGTTGGAATTACTTGTCTATTACTGTTCAAGTCATCTGTACTTTGCTGTGTAGTTGTATTATCGCCAATATTTTTGAAATCATCGCTGATATTAGTTGTTTTTGAACTACCAATATTGGACAAAATAATACTTAATGCAAAAAATAATACACCTAATATTGTCGTTGTACGTGTAAGGAAGTTTCCACTACCTGATGAGCCAAATAGAGTCGCAGATGCACCTGCACCAAAAGATGAGCCCATGTCAGCGCCTTTTCCGCGCTGTATTAACACTAAAACGATTATCGCAAGTGCGATAATTAAATAACCTATAATTAATAGTTCGTACATTTCAACCTGTCAATTTTATGTTATAGAACAGAATTTATTGATGCGAAATATTAGCGAAAGAGTGAGCAACAAGCAAGTATATTTTGTTATTTTCTGTATTTATCATAATCAATTGTACGTTTTTAGGGAAAAATAAGTATAATGTCGCAATTTTTAGTCTCGCAAATTCTGTTGTATGAAATTTATAGTTAAACTTTTTCCTGAAATCACGATCAAAAGTGAATCTGTTCGTTTACGTTTTATTAAAATATTAACGAGTAACATTCGTAATATTTTAAAACATTCAATTGATGATGTTGCCGTTATTCGTCATTGGGATTTTATTGAAGTTCGCCCTAAAGTTATTAATAGTGAAAGTCAAATCTTAGAACTATTAACTCGAATTCCTGGTATTCACCATATATTAGTAGTTGAGGAGCTTAGTTTTGTCGATCTGCATGATATATATGAAAAAGCGTTTAATCATTTTGCCCCTTTAATTGAGAATAAAACATTTTGTGTCAGAGTAAAACGTCGTGGTAAGCATGAGTTTACTTCAATTGATGTAGAGCGTTATGTTGGTGGTGGGCTAAATCAACATGTTTCGACAGCTAAAGTAAAATTAACCCGTCCGGATGTAACAGTTAATCTTGAGATAGATAAAGATAAGCTATTATTAGTTAAAGAGCGCCATGCAGGAATTGGTGGTTTTCCTACAGGAACTCAAGAAGATGTTATTTCTCTTATTTCTGGCGGATTTGATTCTGGTGTGTCGAGCTATATGTTTATTCGACGAGGTTGCCGAGTCCACTATTGCTTCTTTAATTTAGGTGGAAAAACTCATGAAATTGGCGTTAAACAAATGGCTCATTATTTGTGGAAGAGATTTGGTTCTTCTCATAAAGTTCGTTTTATCGCCATTGATTTTTCGAATGTAGTAGGTGAGATTCTTGAGAAAATTGACGATGGGCAAATGGGCGTTATTTTAAAACGGATGATGATTCGTGCTGCTTCAATGGTTGCTCGACGTTATAATGTTGAAGCGTTGATTACTGGCGAGGCATTGGGGCAAGTATCAAGCCAAACTTTAACTAATTTACGTTTGATCGATAATGTGAGTGATACTTTAGTTTTACGTCCACTAATAACGTATGATAAAGAAACTATAATTAATCTTGCTCGTCAAATCGGTACTGAAGATATCGCTAAGACAATGCCAGAATTTTGTGGTGTGATATCAAAAAATCCTACTGTAAAAGCGGTGAAAGAGAAAATAGAAGAGGAAGAACAACATTTTGATTTCTCTATATTAGATAAAGCAGTTGAAGAAGCCGAAAATATTGATATTCGTGAAATTGCTAAACAGACTGACAATACAATTACACAAGTCGATATGGTTTCAACATTAGAAGAGAATCAAATTATAATTGATATCCGTTCACCTGAGGAACAAGAGGATAACCCATTAGAAATTGAAAATGTCGATGTTAAGCTCATCCCTTTTTATAAATTGGCGACACAATTTGGCGATCTAGATCAATCAAAACAATATTTATTGTATTGTGCGAAAGGTATTATGAGTAAATTACAAGCACTTTATCTGATTGAACAAGGATTTAGTAATATAAAAGTGTTTAAACTATAAATCTTAACAATTATTTACGACATTAATGCATTTTATCTATATAATATTTCTAAAAATATAAAATAAATTTACAATAATAAAAAACCAATAGAAAAATTATAAATTTCTTAATTAATGAGGGTAGTAATGAACAAATTGCTCGTAGTTGATGATGATCCAGAAATTGCCTCAATGTTATGTGAATTATTAGAATTAGAAGGGTTTGAAGTCGTAATAGCTAATAATGGTGTTCAGGCTTTAGATAAATTTGATGATAGCATTGATCTTATTTTACTTGATATTATGATGCCAGAAATGAATGGGTTAAGTGTATTATCTCAACTAAGAAATAAATATACTGTTCCAGTAATTTTCTTAACAGCTAAAGATAACGAATTTGATAAAATTATTGGGCTTGAGCTTGGTGCTGATGATTATATCTTAAAGCCGTTTAATGATCGGGAGCTTATTGCTCGAATCAACGCATTATTACGTAGGAAACGTTGGGATAATATGGCTGTAACTTCTGGTGAGAAGTCAGTTCAATATACCATTGATAAACTTACCGTTAATCGAAAACAGCAATCTGTCTCATTTGATGATAAATATATTGAATTAACGGGTACTGAATTTCAAATATTATTACAACTTCTTGAAAATGCTGGAAAAATCATTTCAAGAGATGATTTAAGCGAAAACGTATTAGGTAAAGAATTTTTACCTTTAGCTCGTTCAATTGATGTTCATGTTTCTAATTTGCGTAAAAAACTTCCTCCTCGTAGCGATGGTTTACCATGGATTAAAACATTACGTTCAAAAGGATATCTGTTTGTTGTAGATCAAAATGATGATGTATTACAAAACTAGCTATTTCTTTATATGGTAAGAATATATGTGGATCTTTGATCGCCTAACAATTAGAATTTTCACAATATTCTTACTTACTATTGCTTTTTTTCTTATTCTGGTAATGGCCTTGCCAAAGCTAGACTCCCGAAATTTAACCTATTTAGCCAATAAAGATAAAGAAAGTGGCAATCTACTGGCTAAAGAAATTGAAAAAGATTTAACCAAGATTCCTAAAGATAGTTTCCGTTGGTGGATGAGATTCATTGTTGTAATGGATAATCATCAAAAGGCTGGGCAACTATTATTTATTGTTACACCCAATCAACAAATTATCACAGCAGATACTAATAATATTGATTTAGTAAAAAGTTTTAGTGAAAAATCCCACGATGTTGATGATCCAGCTAAGAAAATCTATGATAACCAAGAAATTATTGGTCCTTTCTTGCTTCATTATGCTAATGAAGACTATCAATTATTTTTATTACAACCTGCATCGGATATTCAGTCTCAATTTGTTAATTTAATATTTGATCATCCTTTCTTGCTTTTGACATTAACCATGTTGGCAAGTACACCATTCTTGTTGTGGCTATCTTGGAGTATTGCTAGGCCAGCACGTGGATTGCGGTTGGCTGCTGAGCAAGTAGCCAAAGGTAATCTACAACAGTGGCCTGAACTCGAAAAAGTTGGATCGTATGAATATAAAGCAGTGGGGGCAAGTTTTAACCGCATGCTTAGAGAGTTGAAAAGGATGCAAGAGTTACAGCAACAATTGTTTTCTGATATTTCTCACGAATTGCGGACACCATTAACTCGATTGCAATTAGCAACTTCACTGCTACGTCGTAAACAAGGTGAAAGTAACGAAGTTTTACGAATAAGTGATGAAGCGATAAAGCTTGATTCAATGATTGGTGATTTATTGTCATTAGCAAGGAATCAGCATGATAATAACGAAATTCGTGAATATAAACAGTTAGATGAATTATTTAAAAATGTTTTAGATAATGCGACTTTTGAAGCTAATCAAATTTCAAAACAATTTTCAATTCTTACTCCCCCAACTAATAATACAATTTTGTGTTATCCAACGGCGTTATGTAGCGCGCTTGAAAATGTAGTAAGGAATGCATTTCGTTATTCAAATCAGCGAATTGATGTTAATTTTGTTATTCAACAACAAACTGCAATTATCACTATTGATGATGATGGGCCAGGTGTTGCTGATAGTGAGTTAGAGCAAATATTCAGACCGTTTTATCGTACTAATGAAGCTCGTGATCGTGAGTCAGGTGGCACAGGTTTAGGTTTAGCCATTGTTTCTAACGCTATTACTCGAGATAATGGCACTGTTAAAGCAGAGAAAAGCCACTTAGGTGGACTTAGAATTGTGATAGTATTACCTCTTCAAAAATATTAACAGCTAAGAGAAATAATTGTGTCAGATGCATCTTTAAATATTGTTTTATTTGAACCTGAAATTCCTGCTAATACTGGTAATATCATTCGTTTGTGTGCTAACACTGGTTTTAATTTACATATTATTGAGCCAATGGGATTTTATTGGGATGATAAAAAATTGAGACGAGCAGGATTAGATTATCAAGAATTTGTTGATGTAAAACGTTATAAAAATATTGAGTGCTTTTTAGATGAGAACCAACTTGATTTAGCTTCTCAAGTTTATGCCTTAACGACAAAAGGTCAAAAACCACACAGTGAAGTAAATTATAAATCAGCTGACTTTTTGATGTTTGGCCCAGAAACGAGAGGTTTACCAGCAAAAATTCTTGATGCATTGCCGCAAGATAGAAAAATTCGGATTCCAATGGTTGCTAATAGCCGAAGTATGAATCTGTCTAATTCAGTTGCAGTAGTTGTTTATGAGTCATGGCGACAGCTTAATTATATCGGGGCTAAATAAATTTAAATTTTGATTTTTAATTACCAAATAAATGAAAAATTTTTGCAGATGTTTAACTCAAAAACCCCGTTCCTCAACTCAAAAATTTAACTTAAATTTTTTTACTTAAAAAAAGAGGTCATATCGACCTCATTATTTAAATAATTATTTTGATGAATTACTATTTAACGCGAGAAACGTATTCACCTGAACGTGTATCAACTTTAAGTACTTCACCAATTTGCACAAATAAAGGAACACGTACAACTGCACCAGTTGATAATGTAGCTGGTTTACCACCAGTTCCCGCTGTATCACCTTTTAATCCTGGATCAGTTTCAATAACTTCTAATTCAACAAAGTTTGGTGGAGTAACAGCAATTGGTTGACCATTCCATAAGGTTAAAATACATTCCGCTTGATCGACTAGCCATTTAGCATTGTCACCTACAGCTTTTGCATCAGCAGAAAGTTGTTCAAATGTATCATTATTCATAAAATGCCAAAACTCACCATCGGTATAAAGATAAGTTAAGTTCATATCAACGACATCAGCCGCTTCAACAGATTCTCCTGATTTAAATGTTTTATCAACAGTTTTACCAGAAAGTAATTTTTTAATTTTTACACGGTTAATTGCTTGTCCTTTACCTGGCTTGTAAAATTCATTTTCAACAATTACACACGGCTCGCCATCTTGCATTATTTTAAGACCAGCTTTAAACTCATTAGTACTATAAGATGCCATAAAAGCTCCAACTATCATTCTGAATTACAAAAATGAGCCATATTATACAGCAAAATGTTGAACAACCAAATAAAGATGAGTGGATTTTTGATCTCGCTAATGTAGTGACAGATATCAAAAAGCTTTATCATTGTCTGGATTTAGATTCTGAGGAAATTTCTTTACCCATGTTACAGGCAAGAAAACAATTTCCACTTCGTGTGCCTATGGCTTTTATAAATCGAATGAAAAAAGGTGATCCTCAAGATCCTTTACTGCTTCAAGTACTTTGTGATGAACAGGAATTAATAAACGTACAGGGTTTTACTAAAGATCCTCTTGATGAGCAACATAACAATATTCCAGGATTACTACATAAATATCATAATCGCGCATTATTAATGACTAAAACTGCTTGTGCGATTAATTGCCGTTATTGTTTTAGGCGACATTTTCCTTATCATGATAATCAAAGTAACAAAAAGAATATTAGTATCGCATTAGAGTATATTGCACAGCATACCGAACTTGATGAAATTATTCTTTCGGGGGGCGATCCTTTAATGGCAAAAGATCATGAAATAGCTTTTTTAATAGCTGAATTAGAGAAATTTCGTCATATTAAGCGTTTACGTATTCATAGTCGTTTAGCGGTGGTGATACCTAATCGTATTACTTCTGAGTTGTGTCGATTATTTGCAAAAACACGTTTACAAGTTGTGTTAGTTACCCATATTAATCATCCGAATGAAATTGATAATAATGTAGCTCATGCCATCAAAGATTTAAAGAAAAGTGAGGTAACAGTACTAAATCAGAGTGTTTTATTAAAAAATATTAATGATGATGCTGATGTGCTAGCGAAGTTAAGTAATAAGTTATTTTCAATTGGTATTTTACCTTATTACATCCATTTATTAGATAAAGTACAAGGTGCGGCTCATTTTTTAGTCGATGATGATGAGGCCAAAAAAATCATGCGGCAATTGACAAAAAAACTATCGGGTTATTTAGTTCCAAAATTAGCGCGTGAAGTTGGTGGTGAAGCAAGTAAGCGAGTTTTAGCTATTAGTGATTAATGAAATTTGAAAAGGTCCTTACAATTTATGTTTCAAAATCCCGTTGACGAAAAATAAAATAGACTCTATAATTCGGACCTCTTTAATTAATGCTGTGGAGTTTATACTCTACAACTTGTTGATAAATTAGATTTGGATATAAATCGTCATGAAACGCACATTTCAACCATCAGTATTAAAACGCAATAGAACTCACGGTTTCCGTGCTCGTATGGCTACTAAAAACGGTCGTCAAGTTCTTGCTCGCCGTCGCGCTAAAGGCCGTGTTCGTTTAACTGTTGCTAGCTAATTTAAAGTTGAGTGACTAAACTCACTTTTCCTCGGGAGTTACGCTTGTTAACTCCCTTTGATTTTAATCATGTATTTCAAGAATCTATTCGTGCAGGTTCGCCTTTCCTGACTCTAGTTACACGTAAAAATAATCTAAGTCATCCCAGATTAGGCTTTGCTATAGCTAAAAAACAGGTTAAAAGAGCCCATGAGCGTAATCGTATTAAACGGTTAGTCAAAGAATATTTTCGTCACAACCAACATCAGTTTCCTAATATCGATTTTATTTTGATGGCTAAACAGCCTGTTATACAATTGAATAATCAACAATTAGTTGAGACATTAGATAAACTATGTCAGCAAATCATCAAAAAAAACTAAGTAAATTAATATTAATTGTCAAACAGCATGTTTATGCGGTTAAGGCTTTGATTATTAATGTTTTTGTTTTTGTTATTAGTTTATATCAACGTATCATTAGTCCGTTATTTGGTCCTAAATGTCGCTTTACTCCCAGCTGTTCACAGTATGCCATAATCGCATTAAGGCGATTCGGATTGATAAAAGGTGGTTGGCTAACGGTCAAACGTGTATTAAAATGTCACCCTTTACATGAAGGAGGTGAAGATTTTGTTCCTCCTAAGAAAACTAAAACCAATAGAGAAAAACACTAATGGGATCTCAACGTAATATATTAGTCATTGCTTTACTTTTCGTTTCTTTCCTGATTTGGAAAGCGTGGGTAGATGATCATGCACCAAAACCCCCAGTTGCTAACCAATTAACACAACAAATAGGTGAAGATAGTTCAACAGCGGATTCAGTGCAAGGTAAAACTATCATAATAAAATCTGATGTATTGTCATTAACGGTTAATACCTATGGTGGCGATGTGCAATCTGCTCAATTGTTGAAATATGAGCAGTCTCTTCATTCAGGTACACCTTTCCAACTACTTACTTCTAAACCTGATTTTATTTACATTGCTGAAAGTGGGTTAACAGGTAAAGATGGTCCAGACAATGCAACTCAAGGCTCAAAAAGACCATTATATCAAACTGATCAATCTGAATATGTTTTAGCTGATGGTCAAGATGAGTTGAAGGTTCCATTTACCTATCAAGTTAATGGTGTAACTTATACTAAATATTACATCTTACATCGTGGTAATTATGCTGTTGATGTACAGTATGACGTGAACAATCAAACCCAAAGTCCGTTAGAAGTATCAATGTATGGTCAGTTGAAGCAGACTATTGAACTCCCTAAAGATGCCGTTACTGAAGGCGGTGGCGGATTAGGACTAAGCGCATTTCGCGGTACAGCTTATTCCAGTGCCAACACTAATTATAGTAAATATAGTTTCAGTGATATCAAAGATGATGCTTTAGAAGTCAAAACTGAAACTGGCTGGATTGCTATGTTGCAACACTATTTTGCTTCAGCTTGGATTCCTACGCAGGAACAAAATAATTTATTCTATTCACGTGCAACAGCTAACAATTCACAAGCAACAATTGGTTTTAAAGGTGAAACAACAGTTATTCAACCAGGTGAAACGAAATTAATTAATGCCAAATTATGGTTAGGTCCTGAAATTCAAAGTGAATTAAAAGAAACAGCTAATCATCTTGATTTAATCGTTGACTATGGTTGGTTATGGTTCTTATCTCAACCACTCTTTTACTTATTGAAATTTATCCATAGTTTTATTGGAAACTGGGGCTTTTCGATCATTGTGATCACTTTTATTGTGCGTGGTATTTTATTCCCATTAACACGAGCACAATATCGTTCAATGGCTAAAATGAAGTTATTGCAACCTCGTTTACAAGCATTAAAAGAGCGTTATGGTGATGATAGACAAAAAATGAGTATGGAAACAATGGCACTTTATAAACAAGAGAAAGTTAATCCTCTTGGTGGTTGTTTACCATTATTGATTCAAATGCCTATCTTCTTGTCATTATTTTACATGTTAGGTAATACGGTTGAGCTACGTCATGCTCCATTCGCTCTTTGGATCCATGACTTATCTGCACAAGATCCATATTATGTTTTCCCATTGTTAATGGGTGCAACTATGTTCTTAATTCAGAAGATGTCACCAACACCGGTTACCGATCCTTTACAACAAAAATTAATGACTTATATGCCATTAATCTTTACGGTATTCTTCTTATGGTTCCCATCAGGTTTAGTTTTATACTATATTGTAAGTAATTTATTTACGATTGCTCAGCAACGTATAATTTACTGGGAGCTTGAGAAAAAAGGTCTACACGAAAAGAAAAAGAAATAGTATTGCCAAAAAGGAGGATTAAGATCCTCCTTTTTAATAGTTATTTTTTGGTATTGATGTGATGAATATACAACAACAATTTAATTTAATTGGTAACGAAAAAGGTTATTGGTTTGTTAGTCAAAATGGGCGATTATGGTTGCCAAATGGCGAAGTTCCTCATGGTATTGCTAGTGAATTAGGTTTTACCAACAAACTAGCTCAACCAATTGGTGAGTGGAATGGGCAAACCGCTTGGTTGATTTGCCAAGAAATGAAAAACTCTATGTCAACGATTCGCCCCTTACTTAATAATGCTGATCAATCATTATTTAATATGGCTGGCAGGGCGGTACAATTGTCTGAGTTTTATCGTTCTCATAAATATTGTGGTTATTGTGGTCATGAGATGCATATTAGTAAAACAGAGTGGTGTTGTTTATGCAGTAATTGTCACCAACGTTATTACCCACAAATTTCCCCTTCAATTATCGTTGCTATTCGAGATAAAAATAAAATTTTATTGGCAAAGCATGTTAGGCATAATCAAGAAAATTTATATACCGTTTTAGCTGGTTTTACAGAGATTGGTGAAACAATGGAAATGACGGTTGCCCGAGAAGTGTACGAAGAGTCAAAAATAAAAATTAAAAATATTCGTTATATTGGTTCACAACCTTGGCCGTTTCCTAACTCCATGATGATGGCCTATTTAGCTGATTATGAGAGTGGTGAAATTACTATCGATAAAAATGAGTTAGTCGAGGCAAATTGGTATCATTATTCTCAATTACCTAAAATACCCGAATATGGCACGATAGCAAGACGTTTGATTGAAGATACAATTATACTTTGTCGTGAATATGATGAGTTTGGTGAGTAAAATTCATCATATTCACTTAATTAACAATTTATAAATATTCAATGGTTCTGGTTAAATCAATTTTACTTGAACCTTCTCCTACTGTTTCACAAACAGCTTTAGTCCAGTCGTTATTTTCGTTATAAGCGAAATAGGTACAAGTCTCAGTTGATTCTAACTCTTGTTCATTTTTATCATTGATGATTACATTACCTTTTGCTGATAATTTATATGTTCTAGTAATTGTTTTTTCGAGCTGATTATTAGTGTTATAAACTATATCTTTCTCTCTCACTAAAACGGGCAGTTTAGTTCGTTCATCTGATTTTATATAAGCATTATATAAAACTTGTTCAACCAGATCGCCGTTATAAATAATTTTACTATTAAAAACAATATTATTATCGGCAAAGTTGGATAAGGTTGTTTCAACTAAATGACCTTGTTCATCAAATTCATTAATGGCAACAATGTCACCATTATCATCTTTCATACCAATAATATTTTTTGAATCGTCAAAAGAAACATCGTAATTATTCCTAACATCTTTCATGCCATAAATATATTTGGCTGTATCATAGTTTATTTCGCCATATAAACCTTCAAGATCATAATTCTGTACATAACCTTGAGCATTATAATTGATCGTTTTTTCTGTCGGTCCTTGGATTTTTTGGTGTTTGATCAGTTTTTTATGAGGTAGGAGTTCTGGTTCGGTATGAAAAAGATAACTATTACTTACCAATATTGATGATTGGGATTTAAATTCATTATTTATATTTTTGTTTACAGCATTATTCTCAGTTTGGGCCTCTTGATTTTTGCTTGTACTAGAGGCGGCATTTGTTTCTGCCTTTTTTTGATTATCACATCCCGTTAATAAAAAAATAGTCAAAAAGAATAGATAGATATAATTTTTCATAATATTAGTCTCTTAATGTTAGAGTTAGAGTTTTATTTATATCTAATAAAAAAGCTTAATCAACTTCAGTATTTTATTGCAATCTTAGTCTGTTTAGAGCATAAATTTGAATTTCATTTGTATTCGTTTCTTATAGATAAGCTTTACAAATATTAGCAAATTGGAGGTCAAAGATATAGTTTTCGTCAGAATTATTATTTTTAAATTAACAGATTACTTCGAAAAAAATGATGAGGTAAGAAAATTTAAATATTGATCATATCAATCTGCGATAAGTTGCCGATTGATATGAATCAGATAAAACCATCAATGCTCTGGGTTATTGAGCCATTGAGCTATTTGTTTGGCAAAATAGGTTAAAACCCCATCTGCACCCGCGCGTTTAAAACAGAGTAATGATTCCATGATGACAGATTTTTCATCTAACCAACCGTTTCCAATTGCGGCCATCAACATTGCATATTCTCCAGATACTTGATAGGCAAAGGTCGGTACCGCAAAAGTGTCTTTTACTTTACGAACAATATCTAGGTAAGGCAACCCAGGCTTAACCATTACCATGTCAGCACCTTCACTTAAATCTTGGTAAATTTCTTGTAATGCTTCATTAGCGTTGGCCGGATCAAGTTGATAGGTTTTTTTATTACCACCTTTAATGTTTTTTGCTGAACCTACAGCATCACGAAATGGTCCATAAAAGCTAGAGGCATATTTTGCTGAATAAGCCATTATTTGCGTATTAATAAAATCATGTGATTCTAGCCCATTACGAATTGCGCCAATTCGACCATCCATCATGTCACTGGGTGCAATAATATCAGAACCTGCTTGAGCTTGAACTAATGCTTGTTTAACCAAAGTACTAACAGATGTATCATTTAAAACATAACCACTATCATCAATAATACCGTCTTGGCCATGAGTGGTATAAGGATCGAGTGCAACATCACTTAAAATTCCGAGTTCTGGTAACTCTTTTTTTAGTGCCCTAATTGCTTTAGGAACTAATCCATTTTCGTTATAAGCTTCTTCAGCTAACAGTGATTTTTGAGAAGGCTCAATAGCAGGAAACAAAGACAATATAGGAATGCCTAATTTGGCAACTTGCTCTGCCTCTTTCACTAATACATCAACGCTCATTCTTTTAACATTGGGCATTGATGTTACAGATTGAATAATGTTTTTCCCTTCAACGATAAATACTGGATAAATCAAATCATCAACTGTTAAACGATTTTCTGCAACTAGGCGACGACTAAAATCATGAGCACGATTACGACGTAATCGTCTTTGGGGATATTGACCGGTAAAGACTGATGACATATAAATACCTATATTTTTGATTAAACGGTCTTATTATCTGACTCAAAAGTAAGATTAGCAAATAATTTGTTATGTCGTAATTATACGATATTTTACTTTACAACTTATATGATTTAGAGGTAAAATTGCGCACTAATTTTTAGTCCCTTGTGATATTAACCAAATTTGAGGTGAGAGGCACATGCCAGTAATTAAAGTACGTGAAAATGAACCTTTCGATGTAGCATTACGTCGTTTTAAACGTTCTTGCGAAAAAGCAGGAGTTTTAGCTGAAGTTCGTAACCGTGAATTTTACGAAAAACCAACAACTATTCGTAAACGCGCAAAAGCAGCTGCTGTTAAACGCCACGCTAAGAAATTAGAAAGAGAAAACGCTCGTCGCACTCGTCTATATTAATATTTATACTGAAAATTTAATTTATTTATTTTTTTAATATAAAAATTTTAACAAGCCGTACTTTTACTACGGCTTGTTGTCTTTGTGTAATGCCATAAATGGTTGAATTTTATCATGAAAGGTCTTATTCCTCGCGATTTTATTTTAGATTTGCTTGCCCGCACAAATATCCTTGATGTGATAGGTAAGCGCGTTAAAATGAAAAAAAAAGGAAATAACTATTTTGGTTGTTGTCCTTTTCATGATGAGAAAACCGCTTCTTTCTCATTAAGCGAAAAAAAGCAGATTTACTATTGTTTTGGATGTGGCGCTACTGGATCTGCAGTAAATTTTTTGATGCAATATGAGCGATTGTCTTTTCCTGAGGCAATTGAAGAGATAGCTAGTATGCAAGGAATCCGTGTTCCATACACGGATAACGAAAATAATCAAGCTGATGCATCAAAGCAAATTGAATCTCGTAATGTTCGTCGAGATCTTTATTCATTGATGTCTAAAATAACTGATTTCTACCAGCAGCAATTAGCATTATCGACTTCGGTAGATGCTCAAAAGTATCTTGAACAACGCGGATTAAACGCAGAGATTATAGCTAGGTATAAAATCGGTTATGCACCTAATTCAAAACAACTAACTTTTCAAAATATAGTTAAGACTGAAAATGAAGTGGTGCTATATGACAAGGCAGGGATGTCTGTCAATAACGATATAGGTAATCGATATGATCGCTTTCGTGGGCGTATCATGTTCCCGATTCGCGATAGACAAGGTAATGTTATCGCTTTTGGTGGAAGGACGATCTTCAATGAGTCGGCGAAATATCTAAATTCACCTGAAACTCCTATTTTTCATAAAGGTTTTCAATTATATGGACTTTATGAAGCTCAAGAAACTAATCGTAATTTAAAGCAATTAATAATTGTTGAAGGTTATATGGATGTTGTTTCTCTTGCACAGTACGGTATTGATTACGCTGTAGCTGCTTTAGGAACAGCAACATCAGAAGAGCATATTAAGCTTCTATTTAGAGCAACAGATTCCGTAATATTTTGTTACGATGGTGATAAAGCCGGGCGAAATGCTGCATGGCGAGCGCTTAATGTATTACTACCTTGTTTGATTGATGGTAAAAATATAACTTTTGCTTTTTTACCACAAGATGAAGATCCAGATAGTTACGTGCGTAAAGTCGGAAAAGATGGCTTTGAAGATTACATAAAAAAGGCGCCTAACTTATCTGAATTTTTGTTCGATGAGTTATTAAAACAGGTCGATTTAAAATCAGCTGAAGGTAAAGCTAAATTGAGTTCACTTGCTATTCCTTTACTTGAACAGGTAAAAGCAAAAGTATTTAGACTTAATTTACTTCAAAAATTAGGGCGTTATTTGGGGCTATTGGATCTATCCCAAATTGAACAATTAATCGCGAATAATAATATAAGCGAAAATAGAACTATTGATTCAGCACCTGTGCCAAAAATGAAATTGACCACTATGCGGATTTTAATTGGTTTGTTACTTCAATATCCAAATCTAGCTAAGATGGTATCTGATATTAACGTTATGAGGCAAGTTAACTTAGCGGGAATTGATATATTTATTGAACTACTTGAATTATGCCAACAATATCCAAATATAACTACAGCACAAATATTAACTGAATGTATTAACCGACCATATTATAAACAGCTAACTCGTTTAGCAACCTGGGAGTACCATTACCAAGATGATGAAATAGAATCAATTTTTTCTAATACTTTAAAAGAGTTATATGATAATATACTCGCCCAAAGGCAAGATGAACTGATCGCAAAAGAGAGAGTCTCCGGATTGAGTACCGCAGAGAAAAAAGAATTAGCGACACTAATACTTGTTTTATCAAAAAAAGACTAAATATATAGGGTATGTGTAGAAAAATACTTTTTATTCTGCACATATAATACACATGACCGAATAACTAAATGGTGATACTTTATGGAGCAAAATTCTCAATCACAGTTAAAACTCCTAATTATACGGGGTAAGGAGCTGGGATACCTGACCTATGCTGACGTCAATGATCACTTGCCTGAAGAAATCATTGATTCAGATCAGATTGAAGATATTATCCAAATGATCAATGATATGGGGATTCAAGTACTTGAAGAAGCTCCAGACTCAGATGAATTATTACTTTCAGATAATGTTCCAGATGAAGAGGCAGTTGAAGCAGCAACAGCATTAGTTTTATCTAATGTAGAATCAGAAATAGGTCGAACTACTGACCCAGTACGTATGTATATGCGTGAAATGGGTGCGGTTGAACTATTAACCCGTGAAGGCGAAATTGATATCGCAAAACGTATTGAAGATGGGATTAATCAAGTTCAAACCTCAGTATCTGAATATCCAGAAGCCATTACTTATCTCTTAGAACAATATAATTTAATCGAAAGCGGCGAAGTTCGCTTGTCCGACCTTATTACTGGTTTTGTCGATCCGAATGCTGAAGAGTCAGAAGAAGAACTTCCTGAAGAATTGGAAGACGGTGAAGAAGAGATTGATATTGACGATAGTGATGATGAAAGTGAAGAAGAAAGCGATTCTTCAGCTGATGATGATGTCTCTATCGATCCAGAAGTAGCAAAAGCGAAATTTGCTGAATTACAAGAGCAACATGATAAAACTTCTGCTGCAATTAAAAAATATGGACGTGCTCATAAAAAAGCACAACAAGAAATTGAAAATCTATCTGAAGTTTTCAAACAATTCCGATTAGTTGGCAAGCAGTTTGATATTCTTGTTAATAATATGAGAAGCATGATGGATCGAGTAAGATCTCATGAGCGTATTATTATGCGAATTTGTGTTGAACAATGTAAAATGCCGAAAAAACAGTTTATGACTCATTTTACTGGCAATGAAAATAGCATGGACTGGTATAAAAAAGCGAGTACTGGTAAAGGTGCATTTGCTGCTAAATTAAAAGAATTTGAATCATCAATTGAAGAGCAAATTAAAGCTTTACAGCAAATTGAAACAGAAACTAATCTTTCTATCGAACAAATCAAAGATATTAATAGAAGAATGTCTATTGGTGAAGCTAAAGCTCGTCGAGCCAAGAAAGAGATGGTTGAAGCAAACTTACGTTTAGTTATCTCTATTGCTAAAAAGTATACTAATCGTGGTTTACAGTTCCTGGACCTTATTCAAGAAGGTAATATTGGATTGATGAAAGCGGTTGATAAGTTTGAATATCGCCGAGGGTATAAATTCTCAACCTATGCAACGTGGTGGATTAGACAAGCGATCACTCGTTCAATTGCTGACCAAGCAAGAACAATTCGTATCCCTGTGCATATGATTGAGACAATTAATAAACTAAATCGTATTTCTCGTCAAATGCTTCAGGAAATTGGGCGTGAACCAACACCAGAAGAGTTATCTGACCGCATGCAAATGCCTGAAGAGAAAATTCGTAAAGTACTAAAAATCGCAAAAGAACCAATTTCAATGGAAACACCAGTCGGTGATGATGAAGATTCACACTTAGGTGATTTTATTGAGGATACTGCACTTGAGCAACCACTAGATGCAGCTACATCGGAAAGTTTACGTAGTGCAACACGTGATATTTTATCTGGTCTAACACCACGTGAAGCAAAAGTCTTACGTATGCGATTTGGTATTGATATGAATACAGACCATACTCTTGAAGAAGTAGGTAAACAATTTGATGTAACGCGTGAACGTATCCGTCAAATTGAGGCTAAAGCATTACGTAAATTACGTCATCCTAGCCGATCTGATGTTCTTAGAAGTTTCTTGGAATAAATTATAACTTTAGCTAAATCGCCACTTATGTGGCGATTTTTTTAACTTATCAAGCTAATGTCATGAATATACTTCAACGATTTAAAATTGATCCATTCTTGCTGACTTTGATTTGCGTTGTGACTACAGCAAGTATTTTTCCATGTAAAGGACAAGCAAAAGTGTTATTTGAGAATCTTACAACTTTTGCTATTGGTCTATTGTTTTTTATGCATGGTGCAAAACTGTCGTTTGATGCGATAATTGTTGGTATAAAAAATTGGCGATTGCATCTGTTGATATTTACTACTACCTTTGTAGTATTCCCTATTTTAGGGGTGATGATGCAGGTACTGGTTCCAACTTTTTTATCAGAAGATCTTTATTTAGGCTTTGTATATCTTTGTGTCCTACCAGCTACCGTTCAGTCAGCCATTGCCTTTACATCAATTGCAAAAGGCAATGTTGCTGCTGCAATCTGTAGTGCTTCTGCATCGACCCTATTAGGTGTCTTTATCACACCGGTATTAGTTGGATTATTAATTCATACTCAAGCTGCTGCTTCAATGAATATATTAGATGCCATTGAATCTATTATGCTTAAACTGATGGTGCCATTTATTGTCGGTCATTTATCAAGACGTTTTATTGGTAAATGGGTAGATAAATATAAAGGTGTAATTTCTAAGACCGATCGTATATCGATATTATTAGTTGTTTATGTGGCTTTTAGTGATGCAGTGGTTAATGGTATTTGGTCGAAAGTCAGCTTTTTATCTCTTTTAGAAATCATTGTGTATTCAATCATCTTATTAACTATTGTGTTATTAATTACGACTTATAGCTCGAGATTCTTGGGTTTTAACAAAGAGGATGAAATTACTATTGTATTTTGTGGCTCTAAAAAAAGTTTAGCGAGTGGTATTCCAATGGCTAGTGTAATTTTTCCTATGTCTATAACAGGCATAATAATTTTACCGCTAATGATTTTCCATCAAGTACAATTAATGATCTGCGCTGTTTTAGCTTCTCATTACGCGAAAAGAAAAATATAAAAATTGTTTTGCTCATTGGGTTATTCTCAAGGATAATAGAAGCGCTATTAACAACAGAAAGATATATTATGTTTCATCTATTTGCTGATTTAGAATTTTCTACGATTATATTACTAGTTTTAGCGCTATTTTTTGTTCTTTTTTATGAGGCAATTAATGGATTTCATGATACCGCAAATGCTGTTGCGACAGTAATATATACTAGAGCATTAAAAGAACAGCTCGCTGTTTTTATGGCTGGTATGTTTAACTTTTTTGGGGTATTACTTGGCGGGCTTAGTGTTGCTTATGCAATCGTTCACCTTTTACCTACTGATTTATTACTTAATGTAAGTTCTTCTCATGGACTTGCAATGGTCTTTTCAATTTTATTTGCTGCTATCATTTGGAATTTGGGTACTTGGTATGTAGGTATTCCTGCTTCTAGTTCTCATACTTTAATTGGTGCAATTATTGGTGTTGCATTGGCCAATGCATTTATTATGGATACATCAATCATTGATGCACTTAATATTCCAAAAATGATACAAATCTTTCTATCATTAATCATTTCACCAATTGTTGGTCTTGTTATTGCTGGATTAATGATTTTTTTATTACGAAAATATTGGACCCGTAAAGGTCAAGGTAAAAAACGTAGTAAAAAAAGAGAACGAATTTTTATGACACCAGAACAGCGTGAAAAGCTATATGGTAAAAAGAAACCGCCATTTTGGATTCGGATTATGCTTATTATTTCAGCCGCTGGTGTAAGTTTCTCGCATGGCGCAAATGATGGGCAAAAAGGTATTGGTTTATTGATGTTAGTATTGATGGGCATTGCACCCGCTGGTTTTATTGTTAACATGGGGGCATCAACTTATGAAATTACCAATACCAGAAATGCGATTCATAATATTGAAGAGTACTTTATCACTCATAATGATGATCTCAATACAGTAATTGGTAAACAGTCAGCAGTTGATACTGCAACTCCTGAAAATGATTTAAATAAATATCATTGTGATTATTCTCGATCCTTCACTACGTTAAGTATTGCTAACAATTTGTTCAATAAAATTAACGATTATGGTTCGCTTAATGTAGATCAACGTTCTCAAACTAGACGTATTTTATTATGTTTATCTGATACGGTATCTCATGTTGCTAAACAACCAAATGTATCAGCAGAAGATAAACAGTACCTAAAATCATTAAATAATGATTTATTAAAAACAATTGAATATGCACCAATTTGGATAATTATCGGAGTAGCTTCAGCACTTGCAGTTGGCACAATGATTGGTTGGCGGCGAGTAGCTATTACTATTGGTGAAAAGATTGGTAAAAAGGGAATGACTTATGCACAAGGGGTTTCAGCTCAAATTACTACAGCGTTATCAATTGGTATAGCAAGCTATACAGGAATGCCTGTATCGACAACACAAGTCCTTTCTTCATCTGTTGCCGGTACGATGATTGTCGATGGTGGAGGAGTGCAAAGTAAAACGATTAAAAATATTGCATTAACCTGGGTTCTTACTTTACCTATTTCAATTTTGTTATCTGGGTCACTTTTTTGGCTTGCTCAAAAATTAATTTAGTAGTAAAAAGGAAGTATAAAATCTTAATTTAATTAGAGCGTCAAAATAGGAAGGAGTGAATATTATGGCTTATAAACACATTTTAGTCGCAGTGGATTTATCACCTGAAAGTGAAGTTCTTGTTGAAAAAGCAGTCTCAATGGCTAGACCATATAATGCTCAAATATCACTCATTCATGTGGGCATCAATTACTCTGACCTTTATACAGGCCTAGTTGATATTAATATGAATGATATGAAAGATCGTATCACTGAAGATGCCCATATTGCATTAAATAAATTAGCTGATGATGCAGGTTATCCAATTGCACATACTCTTTCTGGTAATGGTGAATTTGGACAAGTATTAATTGAAGCTATCCACGAATATGGGGCAGATCTAGTTGTTTGTGGTCATCACCAAGATTTTTGGAGTAAATTAATGTCTTCAGCTCGCCAGCTAATTAATAATACCCATATCGATACATTGATTGTTCCTTTGAAAGATGATGAGCCATCCGAAGAACCATCTAAATGAAACATACGATATGAACCCGCCTTGTAGCGGGTTTTTTTATATATTTTTATCTAAAATTTAGATAGTTATGTTTTCAAACAAGTTGTATATATTTTGGCACCTATTTTTCTTTTCATTCAATATCGGTATACACTTGTAATTATTATGAAGGAGATTGGATATGAATATTGCTTTAGTTACTGGTGCTTCTTCTGGCTTTGGTAAAGCAATTTGCCGAAAACTTATTACTGATGGTTATAAAGTAATTGGTGCAGCCAGACGACTTGATGAATTACAAAAACTTGCACAAGAATTAGGTAATAATTTTTTACCGCTAACTCTTGATGTGACAAAAAAAGACTCTGTTGAAACAATTTTGTTACAGCTGCCTAAAGAGTTTCAGCCTATCGATATATTAATTAACAATGCAGGATTAGCTTTAGGTTTAGCACCCGCATATGAAGCTGATTACAATGATTGGGAAACAATGATTGAAACCAATGTTATTGGATTAGTGCATTTAACATATCAAATATTACCTGGCATGGTAGAGCGTAACTATGGTTATATTATTAATCTTGGATCAGTAGCCGGTACATATCCGTATAAAGGTGGAAATGTTTACGGTGCAACAAAAGCATTTGTTAAGCAGTTTAGTGCTAATTTAAGAACAGATTTATTGGGTAAAAAAATCAGAGTAACAAATATCGAACCCGGATTATGTGGAGGAACAGAGTTTTCCAATGTCCGATTCCATGGTAATGACGAAAAAGCTGCTGCGGTATATAAAGATGTGGATTTTATTACACCAGAAGATATTGCCAATACCGTCTCATGGTTAGTTAATACACCAAATCATTTTAATGTGAATTCAATTGAGATTATGCCGGTCGCACAAGCTTCAGCAGGGTTATCAGTTTGCAAAGAAGTTTAAGGTGAAATTAAATTACCATTATATGATACCGAGGTTTTAAAAAAATAATAAAAAAGTGAATTGAAAAACAAAATAGACTTGCACTTATGTTAATGGATTGCTATTCTTCTTATTTGTGATTTTGATTGAGGTTTTAGCAATGACATTTTCAGAAGTAACAAAAACATTTGCGACAAGCTTACCTGGTACCGATTCGTATGTAAAACTACGTAAGGCTATGAGGTCATTAATCCAAGAAGATCCGAATAACGCATCGGTTTACTTTTTAATTTTTGGATTTGCTCGCACTTATGTGATGTTATATGAAGATCAGGAAGTTTCACCACAATTTGCTGAAGACAATCAAAAATTAATGTTATCGTATCTCAACATACTTGATGAGGCATTACAAAAACAAAATGCCGAAAGTATCTATCAAGCCTTAAATAAGGTAGTGAATGAATACGAAAACAGCAAAAAGGTATTTTAATTATTTACAGCCTGACATGAAAATGTCGGGCTGTTTTGTTTAGGGTTTAGTTAAGGAAAAATAATGAAAATGGTAATGATGATTTCAGGCATTATTGGTACCACCGGCACTATTATGAAATATAGGGCGGGTTGATTTTTCCTTAAAAATATCGAAAAACCCGCCTCCAAAGGCGGGTTTTTTACTTTGTGAAATAAAAAAGTTCTTAAATAGAAATTAAAGTAAAAAGAATTCAAAATATTAGTTTTATCAGTATTTTTTAAAAATTGCATTTTGAATTATCATTGGCATAAGTTAGAAAAATAAGTAAGGTGTGATATGAAAGTTTTAAAATTTGGAGGAACATCTGTTGCCAACGCAGAACGTTTTTTGCGTGTAGCAGAGATTATTGAAAATAATGCTAAACAAGAACAAACGGCAACGGTTTTATCTGCACCAGCTAAAATTACTAATCATCTAGTGGCAATGGTTGAAAAAACCATTGCAAAACAAGATATCCAAACTAATATCTACGATGCTGAAAAAATCTTTGCAGACTTACTAGAAGGTATTTCGAAAGCGGTACCTAATTTTGCCTATGAAGAAATGAAAAAGTTTGCTCTAGATGAGTTAAATAACGTTAAACAACTATTAGAAGGTATTCGGCTATTAGGTCAATGTCCGGATAGTATTAATGCAAGTATCATTTGCAGAGGTGAAAAACTTTCGATTGCAATTATGCAAGAATTGCTGAAAGCGAAAGGTCATGCTGTAACAGTTATTAACCCTGTGGCAATGCTGATTGCTGAGGGGGACTATCTAGAGTCTACAGTTGATATTGTCGAGTCATCGCATCGAATCAGTGAAATGCATATACCTCCAGAAAATATAATTTTGATGCCAGGGTTTACCGCTGGTAATGAAAAAGGAGAATTAGTTGTTCTTGGCCGTAATGGCTCTGATTATTCAGCTTCAGTATTAGCAGCGTGTTTACGTGCCAACAGCTGCGAAATTTGGACTGATGTTGACGGAGTTTATACTTGTGATCCTCGAATTGTGCCTGATGCTAAATTACTAAAAACGATGTCTTATCAAGAAGCTATGGAACTATCGTATTTTGGTGCAAAAGTACTTCATCCAAGAACAATTTTACCTATCGCTCAATTTCAAATTCCATGTTTAATTAAAAATACTAATAATCCAGATGCAGCAGGCACGTTAATCGGCGCTAATGTTGTTGATAGCTCAACACCAGTAAAAGGTATCACTAATTTAAATAACATGGCTATGATTAATGTATCAGGTCCAGGATTAAAAGGCATGGTAGGTATGTCAGCGCGTGTTTTTTCCGCTATGTCTTATGCTGGTATTTCTGTGGTACTTATTACGCAATCATCATCTGAATATAGTATTAGTTTTTGTGTGCCTCAAACCGAACTCTACCGAGCTGAAGAGGCATTAAGTGAAGAATTTTACTTAGAGTTAAAGGATGGCTTACTTGAACCAATTGAAGTTATCGAAAAATTAGCAATTATCTCAGTTGTTGGTGATGGTATGCGTACTTTACGTGGTTTATCGGCTAATTTCTTTACTGCATTAGCCCGAGCCAATATTAATATCGTAGCAATTGCTCAAGGCTCATCGGAACGCTCAATCTCGGTCGTTGTTGATAATGATGTTGCCGTAATGGGTGTACGTGTGACGCATCAAATGCTATTTGGTACTGACAAAATGTTAGATGTGTTTGTTATTGGTGTTGGTGGTGTTGGTGGTGCATTGGTTGATCAAATTGGTCGGCAACAAAAATGGCTTAAAAACAAACAAATCGATTTACGTGTTTGTGGTTTATTTAATTCCAAACACGCTGTACTTAATCGGGATGGTATTGATTTAACAAATTGGCGCGATCAAATAAAACAAAGCGAGACCAATTATACTCTAAATAGCATTATTGATTTTGCCAAAAATAACCGGCTCCTCAATCCAATTTTAGTCGATTGTACTTCAAGTAGCGATGTATCAGATAAATACGTCGATTTTTTAGCTAATGGATTTCATGTTGTAACGCCAAATAAGAAAGCCAATACAAGTTCGATGGCTTATTACCATCGTTTACGGCAAGAAGCAGCTAATAGTAAGCGAAAATTTCAATATGATACTAACGTTGGTGCAGGTTTACCTGTGATAGAAAATTTACAAAATCTACTGAACGCGGGTGATGAATTAATCAAGTTTTCAGGGATTTTATCTGGATCATTGTCTTTCATTTTTGGTAAGTTAGACGAAGGTATGTCATTGTCAGAAGCAACTAAATTAGCGAAAGAAAAAGGTTTTACTGAGCCTGATCCTAGAGATGACTTATCAGGAACAGATGTCGCAAGAAAGCTATTGATTTTAGCTCGGGAGGCTGGATTACAACTAGAACTTGATCAAATTAAAGTTGAGTCAGTATTACCAGCTGAATATTCTAAAGGTAGTATCGATGAATTCATGGCAAAACTACCACAATTAGACGCTCAGTTTAAAGAAAAATCAGAAAAGGCAGCTAAAGAAGGAAAAGTGTTACGTTATGTTGGTAGTATTGATGGAAACCAATGTAGCGTTAAGATAGAATCTGTTGATAATGATGATCCACTTTATAAAGTTAAAAATGGTGAAAATGCTTTAGCATTTTATACTAGGTACTATCAACCAATTCCATTAGTATTACGTGGTTATGGTGCTGGTAATGACGTTACAGCTGCGGGTGTGTTTGCCGATATTTTACGAACCACATCTGGAAAAATTGGAGGCTAAATGAGTCAAAAATCATTAACTGTGTATGCACCTGCATCAATGGCAAATATTAGTGTTGGCTTTGATATTTTAGGTGCAGCAATCAATCCAATTAGTGGTGCGATGTTGGGCGACTGTATTACTATCGAGTCTGCAACTGAGTTTAGCTTTACCAGCCAAGGTCAATTTGTTAAAAATTTACCAAAGGATCCCAAATTAAATATTGTTTATCAATGTTGGCAGCGTTTTTGTAAAGCCATAGGGAAAACATTACCGATAAAAATGACGCTTGAAAAAAACATGCCTATTGGTTCTGGATTAGGTTCAAGCGCTTGCTCTGTTGTTGGTGCTTTTGTTGCGTTAAATAAGTTTTTTAATGAACCATTTAATAAATTTGAATTGCTCTCCATGATGGGCGAACTTGAAGGCTGCATTTCTGGTAGTGTGCATTATGATAATGTTGCTCCTTGCTATTTAGGTGGAATGCAACTTATTCTCGACGAAATGGGCATTATAAGTGAGTCAATACCTCATTTTGAAAATTGGTATTGGGTGATGGCTTATCCTGGTATTAAAGTTTCTACAGCTGAAGCTCGAGCAATATTACCAGCTCAATATCAAAAAGCCGATTGTGTCGCGCACGGTCGTTACGTAGGTGGTTTTTTACATGCTTGTTATACTAAACAACCAAAACTTGCAGCAGCAATGTTGATTGATAATATTGCAGAACCTTATCGTAAACAATTGCTACCTAATTTCGATGAAACACAAAAAAAGGTCAAACAACTTGGTGCACTAGCCTCGGGTATATCAGGCTCAGGGCCGACGATGTTTGTGGTGGCCGACAACCTTGAAACTGCGCAGCAGATTGAGTCGTTGTTAAAAAGTTCTTATCTACAAAATGAAGAAGGTTTTACTCATATTTGTAAAATAGATCCACAAGGTGCAAGAGAGATTTAAGTTATTAAACAAAACAATAATATTAAATCAATAAGAAAACAATTAAAGCATAAAAGAATTGGAACACATTATGAAACTGTATAACTTAAAAGATCATTCAGAGCAAGTTAGTTTCGCGCAGGCGGTACAACAAGGTTTAGGGAAAGAACAAGGTTTATTTTTTCCAGAACAATTGCCAAAATTTTCATCTGCAGAAATAGAAGCACTTTTAAAAATGGACTTTATAACACGTAGTGCCAAAATTTTATCGGCGTTTATTGGCAATGAAATTAGCGATAATGATATGCATCGATTAGTGCAAAACGCATTCCAATTTCCAGCTCCAGTTAAATCAGTAGAAGATGATATTGGAACATTAGAACTTTATCATGGCCCAACATTAGCATTCAAAGACTTTGGTGGACGCTTTATGGCTCAGGCTTTAGTCCAAGTGGCAGCAGATAAAAAGATTACTATCTTAACAGCAACCTCTGGTGATACTGGTGCTGCTGTCGCCCATGCGTTTTATCACTTACCCAATATTCGTGTAGTGATTTTATATCCGGAAGGTAAAATTAGTCCGTTACAAGAAAAACTATTTTGTACTTTAGGCGATAACATTCACACAATTGCTATTCAAAGTGATTTTGATGCCTGCCAAGCTTTAGTTAAAAAAGCGTTTGATGATGAAGAGCTAAAAACTACAATAGGTTTAAACTCAGCTAACTCGATTAATATCAGTCGGCTTTTAGCTCAAATTTGCTATTATTTTGAGGCTTATGCACAGCTTACGCCAAAACAACGCGAACAATTAGTTATTTCAGTACCAAGTGGTAATTTTGGTGATTTAACTGCTGGTTTACTAGCTAAAACGATGGGGTTACCAATTAAACGCTTTATTGCTGCTACTAATGCTAATGATACGGTTCCACGTTATTTAGAAACAGGAATATGGGAACCCCATAAAACTGTGGCAACATTATCAAATGCTATGGATGTTAGTCAGCCAAACAACTGGCCAAGAATCGAAGAAATTTATAAACGAGAAGGTTGGGTACTTAAATCATTAGGGCATGCAGCTGTTTCTGATTCCGTTTCCGTAGAAACGGTTAAGGAATTAGATAAAAAAGGATATTTATCCGAGCCTCATGGTGCTATTGCTTATCGTGCATTACGAGACCAGTTGCAAGAAGGGGAGTATGGTTTATTTTTGGGTACAGCTCATCCAGCTAAGTTTAAAGAAGTAGTTGAGGATATCCTTGGCCGATCAATCTCGCTACCACAACCTCTGGCTGAACGAGCTGATATGCCTTTACTTTCTCACCATATGCCTGATGATTTTAATAAATTACGTGATTTCTTAATCTCATTGACATGGTAAATTCAATTCCCGTCACCAGATTGGTGACGGTTTTTAGCTTTTTTGAATTATAAGTTAATTAATAGAGCTAGTTTATATTACTTTGTTGATAACTTGTTTAAATGGCTAATTTCGGCTATTGTAATGTAAGTTAAAACGTTATCAGGATATATTTATGCACTGTCCGTTTTGTAATGCAGATGATACAAAAGTTATTGATTCTCGTTTAGTTGGTGAAGGGTTTCAGGTTCGTCGTCGTCGACAATGTGTCGAATGTAATGAACGTTTTACGACATTTGAAGTGGCTGAATTAATTATGCCTAATGTTATTAAAAGCAATAAAGTTCGCGAACCTTTCAATGAAGATAAACTCCGCAATGGTATAAAACGAGCACTAGAAAAACGCCCTGTTAGTTTTGATGCAATTGAAGATGCAATTACTCGAATTAAATCGAAACTGAGAGCAACAGGAGAAAGGGAAGTACCGGCCAAATTAATTGGTAATTTTGTTATTGAAGAGCTTAAAAATCTTGATAAAGTTGCCTATATTCGTTTCGCATCTGTCTATTTTAGCTTTGATGATATTGAACAATTCAGTAATGAAATTGCTAAGTTACAACAAAAGTAATCCTCATTATGACTATGAATAAAGATCAATTTTATATGCAGCAAGCTATTGAGCTTGCTAAACTTGGTCGCTTCACTACTACCCCTAATCCTAATGTCGGTTGTATCATTGTTAAAAATGATCACATCATTGGTAAAGGTTTTCATATGAAAGCTGGTTTACCTCATGCAGAAGTCTATGCGCTAAAAATGGCTGGTGATGAAGCTAAAGATGCTACGGCTTATGTAACGCTAGAGCCTTGCAGCCATTATGGAAGAACGCCTCCTTGCGCAGATGCACTGGTTAAATCGGGAATTAAACGAGTTGTTATTGCTATGCAGGATCCTAATCCCAATGTCGCAGGACAAGGTATAAAGAGATTAACTGATGCAGGCATTGAAGTTTGTGTTGGCGTGTTAGCTGATCAAGCCGAAGCCATTAATAAAGGCTTTTTAAAACGGATGCGAACAGGTTTGCCATTTGTACAACTAAAAATGGCAGTTTCTTTAGATGGTAAAATAGCTATGGCATCAGGCGAAAGTAAATGGATAACCTCCGTTGCGGCAAGACAAGATGTTCAGCAATATAGAGCTCAGGCAAGTTGTATCTTAAGTACCAGAAAAACAGTTCAGGAAGATAATGCGAGTTTAACGGTTAGATATAATGAATTACCTAATTCAATTAAAGAAATTTACCCTTCTACCGAAATTCGTCAACCTATACGAGTGATAATCGATAGCAAAAATCAAATGACGGGTGATGAAAATATCTTTAATCAGCCTGGTGAAACTTGGTTGGTTAGAAAGCAAAATGTTCTAATATCATCACCAAATACAAAACTTATCATTGAATCATCAAACAGTCATCAAGTCGACTTATTAGAATTATTATCCATATTAGCCAAGCAGCAAATAAATTCTGTATGGGTTGAAGCTGGATCTCATTTAGCCGGTGCGCTAATTGAGCAAAATCTCGTGGATGAGTTAATCATCTATTATGCACCTAAATTACTTGGTCATAATGCACAAGATATGTTTGTATTACCTCACTTACAAAAACTTTCGTTAGCACCTCAGTTCCGATTTGAATCTGTTGAAATGGTGGGTGATGATCTGAAAATAATGTTGAGGAACGGGGTTTTTTGATAACTTTTATTTAAATATATTGTGCTATTTAATAATTTTTGAGTTGTTAATATTCTATTTTAACGATTAACTATATCTCTGTAATTTAAAAATAAAGTACAAACTGAGTATATTTTTACACTACTTAATCGGTTCAGTTCCTTTCTAGGGTTTATCGTTTACAACTTGTATGATAAATTTTATCTGTTTTTGAGTTAGGTATTTATCTTTTAACATAGGATGTGAAATGGCTAAAGTATCTTCGGCACAATTAAAGCGGCGATTGGAAATTGCTGCGATTGTGCGCAAAAATGGAGAAATAAAAGTTGATGAGTTATCTGACATGCTACAAGTTTCTCATGTAACTATTCGTCAGGATTTAACATATTTAGAACATCAAGGGTATTTAAAACGTTTTTTTGGGCGAGCAATCTATATTTCGCCTGAAGATTTTATTAGCAATTCAAATAGTGTGTATCCAAGTCGTTTGGCATCATATCTTAATACTGATAATAGTGATGTTAATTTAGTAAAAAGCTGTCTAAATTATATTGAAGATGGTGATACAATTTTTTTAAGTCATGGTCATTTAATTCGAAAATTGATCCCTTTTCTGCATAATAAAAAATCATTAACAGTTATTTTAAATGATATTAATAACGCGAAACTCATTAGAGAATTCTCAGATGCAGAAGTGATTCTTGTTGGTGGTTTTTTAATAAATGGTAATGTACTACAGCATCCTAACTTTTCATCATCTATATTAACGCAATTCCCAATATCACATTTTATATTCGAATTCGCAGCTATTAATACTAACAATTATTTAGCTATTCAAGATATTGAACATCAAGAACTTTATCAACAGATATTAAAAAGTTCAGATCATTCTATAGGTATTTTACCACCAAGAATCAGCAGTAATGATAATCATACTATTGGTAAATTAAAAAACATGGATGTTATTATTTTATCCCGCTCCGCTGTTAATGAATATCATCAACTATTGCTTAATTCTAATTTTAAACAACATACAACAACTAAATATTCTGTGACTTACCATAATGCATTGGAGGCCTAATTAACATGGATGTTAAAATTTGTACAATGGGCGAATTGTTTGTTGAATTTGTTGCTAAGGAATTCAATCAACGGTTTGATTATACAAATGAATATATTGGACCATACCCTAGTGGAGCCCCGGCTATCTTTGCAAATCAAGTTGCCAAATTAGGTTTTCCAGTTATCTTTTTAAGTTGTGTAGGAAAAGATCCTTTTGGAAAAATGTGCATTAACCGACTTAAACAAGATGGGGTTAATGTTAATGGGATCACTTCTCACAATAAAGTAAAAACAGCTAGCGCATTTTCAACGCAAATTGGTCCAAAAGAGCGAAGTTTAATTTATAACGTTTTAAATAGTGCCTGTGGCTTAATTTCATTTGATCATGTGAATGAAGCTTTATTAAAAGACTGCAATCATTTACATATTATGGGATCATCACTTTATTCATTTCGAGCCATTGATGCAATGTGCAAAGTAATAAATTTTATTAAAAGCCATGGTGGAACTGTTTCTTTTGATCCTAATTTGCATAAAGAAATGTCGGAGATTCGTGAGATAGAACAGTCTTTTAGTTATATATTAGAATTTACCGATATCATTTTGATTAATGAAACACAAGTTAGGTATTTTTCTGAAAATTATGAAAGTGATGAAGAAACGATTAAAGCTTTATTGGAGAAAGGTATCAAACATCTCGTGGTGAAAAAAGGCAGTGATGGTGCAAATTATTATTGTTGCGATGATAAAAATAATATTAATACAATTTATTCTAAGGGTTTTAGTATTGATGCGATTGACCATTCGGGTGCTGATTACTGCTTTGATGCAACTTTTGTGAGTTTACTACTGTCAGGATTTAGTGTTGAACAGACTTTAATGTATGCAAATGCTTGTTATGCGTTGTCTTCATCTTATAAAGGGCCAATGGAAGGAACATCATCCCTTATCGCGATTGAAAAATTCTTATCGGAAAATATAAATAATTAATCTTATTTCAAACCCTAAAAAAATCCCAATAACAATGTTATTGGGAAAACATAAGGAATAGGAAAACAATGAAATAAATTCATTGTTGTACATATTATGCACTCTTTTCAGATGTGTTTTAGTTAAGATATGCGTAGGTTTAGTTAAATTGTTAGTATTTGTTTTGTTAATAAATAGTAAATCTTTTAACTGATTTCGTTATAAGAATATTTCAAGTAATGAATTTAAAAATAATTTCCCATGCTCTGTGATTTGCCAACATTGGTTGTTATCAATCAAATATTTTTTTTCAACAGCAGTCGATATCTGCTTATCAATAGAGTGTAAAGGTAAAAAAGTTCGTTGTTCAAATTCGGATTTAGGTGTGGCTTCAAATAATCTAAATCTATTCATAAAAAATTCAAATGCTAACTCATCTTTAGGGACAGTATAAGATTGTTCCAAATAGCGTCCTTCTAAATATCCTTTAGGATGTTTTGTTTTTACGGTGCGAATAATTGTGCCATCATTTTGGGTTAATTTTCCATGAGCACCACAACCAATACCGATATAATCACCAAACCGCCAATAATTTAAATTATGTTGGCATTGATAATTGGCCTTTGCATAAGCAGATGTTTCATATTGTAGGTAACCATGCTTAGTTAATAATTGATGGCCTTGTTGATAAATATCCCATAACATATCATCATCAGGTAAAACAGGCGGTTTAGAACCAAATAAAGTGTTAGGTTCTATTGTAAGTTGATACCAAGATAAATGTGGCGGTGCAATTTCTATTGCCTGTTTTAGATCACTTAATGCATCACATACTGTTTGATTAGGCAAGCCATGCATTAAATCTATATTAAAGCTTTTTAAGTTTAAATTTTGTGCTAATTTTCCAGCATCTATTGCTTCTTGCGGATTATGAACTCGTCCTAATTTTGCAAGCTTATCTGCTTGAAAGCTTTGTACACCAATTGATATTCGATTAATTCCAGCTTGTTGATATCCCTTAAATCTTTCTACATCAACTGAATTAGGATTGGCTTCAATTGTTATTTCTGCGTCGTGATTAATTGGTATAATTTTATTTATACTCATTAATAATTTATTAATTAAATCCGCGGAGAAAAGACTGGGTGTACCTCCACCAATAAAAATAGAGTCAATAGAACGATCATTTGAAAGCATGACGTCTTGTTTTAAATCATTAATTAAATGATTTATATATGCTGAATAATCGGGCGTTTTCTTCATGTTATGTGAATTAAAATCACAATATGGACACTTTTGTACACACCATGGCATATGTATATATAAACTCAACGGGATTTTATATTGAACCATATACCTTTCCTCAAATTTTTAAAAAAAGTGTCAGCAACTGATAAGAAATAGCCGGCTATATTACTCCAATTTAGTAAAAAAAGCTTTTATTCCGTTTTTATAATTCGAATAATGCGCGTACAATTAATGACTAAAGACGATGTTCGCCAAGCAAATTAGATAGTTAGGAGTAAATATGAGTATTATTAAGCAGATTTTAGATAGTGATTTATCAAGTACATCAGTGAGTGCATCAGTTAATCAATGTACATTTGGTGAATTGCCTGTCATAGTGATTAAACATAAAACGTGTTCAGCAGCAGTATCGTTACAAGGTGCTCATCTTTTATTTTGGCAACCTTCAACAGAACCGACACCGGTTATTTGGTTAAGTCAAAAAGCTAACTTTAAAAAAGAAGTTGCAATTAGAGGGGGAGTACCAATTTGTTGGCCATGGTTTGGTAAATTGGGTGATCCTATGCATGGTTTTGCGCGTCTGGTTGAATGGAAATTAGATTCTTGCAAAGAAGATAATAATGGAGTGAATTTAACTTTATCATTAACTAATAATCAGCAAACAGAACAGTTTTTCACAAAACCTTTCCAAGCTTGGTTAACCATTCATGTTGGACAAACGTGTGAAGTGAATTTATCTTGCACTGGGGATTTCGAAGCAACAAGTGCATTACATACTTATTTTGAAGTTAATAATATTAATGATGTCACTGTTAAAGGTTTAGGCGATTCTTATCAAGAACGCTTAGCAGTTGAAAATAAACCATCAATTTCAGGGCAACTTACCTTTAATCAAGAGGTTGATCGCATTTACACCCATGCGGATGACTCAATCCTTATTACCGATGGTAAACGAACAATTAAATTAACTAATGTTAATGCAAGTGATGTTGTTACTTGGAATCCTTGGATAGATAAAGCTAAAGCAATGGCGGATTTTGCTGATGAAGAATATCAATCTATGGTATGTGTTGAAACGTGTCGTATTAATAAGGCGTTAAAATTATCGCCAATACAGAAATCAACATATGGATTTAAGATTGAAGTTATTTAATCATTAGATTTTGATATTGCAAACGCAATCAATATAAGACTATATCTTTATTAAACTGATTATTTGATTGCGTTTACAATCATAACACTTTATAATCCTTAGCGCTTTTTAGAGCATCAATTTTATAGCCAACTACTGGGTCGCCTGTAATTGGTTTTTTATTTAGAATAAACAAGAGAAATCAATATGTTTAAATTTAAAGCAGAAGTTAGAAAAGAGCATGGTAAGGGTGCGAGCCGCCGCCTGCGTCACGCTGGTCAGTTCCCAGCAATTGTTTATGGTGGAACAGAACCTGCAATTTCTATTGTGTTAGATCACAATCAAATTTTCAATATGCAAGAAAAACCAGAGTTTTATTCTGAAGTACTAACTATTGAAATTGACGGTAAAGCAGTTAAAGCTAAAGTGCAAGCAGTACAACGTCATCCATTTAAACCAAAATTAGTTCACATGGATTTTGTACGCGCATAATCATATGTTTGTTGAAAAATCATTCAACAATATCTTTAAATAAAAGGTCACCTAAATGGTGACCTTTTATTTTTTACTATAGTCTTAAAACGACAAATACCTATTGTTATAATTTATTCTATTAACTTGATGTATATTGGTATCAAACATAATAAAATAAATTGTAGATTACACCATTTTAGGAGAAACTCATGTCTGATATCCCAGCTTGCGATTTGGTAATTTTTGGCGCTAAAGGGGATTTAACAAGGCGCAAACTCTTACCGTCTCTATATCAATTAGAAAAATATGGAAAGTTGCCAAAGCAGACAAAAATTTTAGGTGTAGGTAGAGCTGATTGGGATCAAGCCGCTTACACTGAGGTTGCAAAAGATGCGTTAACCACATTTATGACTGAACCACTAGATGAAAGTATTTGGCAACGTTTTAGCCAACGCCTTAACTTTCATAAATTAGATGTTAATGACATTGCCGGTTTTAATTTATTAAAAGATAAGCTTGAAAAGTCACATCCTGCTATTTTCTATTTTGCGATGCATCCCAATGCCTTTGGTACGATTTGCCAAGGGTTAGCTGAAGCAGGTTTAAATCAGGCTCAAAATAGAATTGTAATGGAAAAACCTCTAGGCTTTGATCTGCAATCATCAAAGGAAATTAATGATTCAGTTGCAAAATTTTTCAGTGAATCACAAGTTTATCGTATCGACCATTACTTAGGAAAAGAGTCAGTTTTAAATTTACTTGCACTTCGTTTCGCTAATCCTGTATTTGCTTCGCTTTGGGATAGAAATTCTATTGATCATGTTGAAATCACTGTTGCAGAACAAGTAGGAATTGAAGGTCGCTGGGGTTATTTTGATAAAGCGGGTCAAATGCGTGATATGGTGCAAAACCATTTATTACAAATTCTGACGATGATTGCCATGTCTCCACCTGCAAATCTTGAAGATAATAGCTTGCGTAGAGAAAAGATTGCTGTACTTAATGCATTACGTCCAATTAATAAAGCAAATATCCGTGAAAAAGTTGTTAGAGGACAATATACTGCAGGGTTTGTTAATGGTATCAATGTTCCTGGTTATTTAGAAGAAGATGGTGCAAACAAACAAAGTAATACGGAAACATTTGTTGCTATTCGAGTTGATATTGATAATTGGCGTTGGGCGGGTGTGCCTTTTTATTTACGAACCGGAAAACGTTTACCAAGCAAGTGTTCTGAAGTAGTAGTTTATTTTAAATCTTTACCCCTTAATTTATTTAGTGAGTCTTATTCTGAACTACCGCAGAATAAACTAACAATTCGTCTACAGCCAGATGAAGGTATGGATATTGAAATTTTAAATAAGGTGCCAGGATTAGACAGTACACATAATTTACAAACGACTAAGTTAGATTTAAGTTTTAGTGAAACTTTTCATCAACAAAGTGCTGATGCTTATGAGCGGTTGTTACTTGAAGTGATGCGAGGAAGACAAGCATTATTTGTTCATCGAGATGAAGTAGAGGCAGCTTGGAAATGGGTTGATTCAATTATTAGTGCCTGGAAATTAGATAATGAACCACCTAAAACTTATCCTGCTGGTACTTGGGGGCCTGTCGCTTCGGTTGCTTTGATAACTAAAGATGGTCATTCATGGCATGAGTTTGAATAGAGGAATTTAACAATATGTTTACATTAAAAAAATATCCAAATAGTCAATTATTAATTGAAGATTTAGCTGCTTATATTGTCAAAGATTTGAAACAAGCTATTGATAAAAAGGGACATGCTTCTATTGCTGTATCAGGTGGTAAAACACCTATTCCATTATTTAAACTATTAAGCCAACAAGATTTAGATTGGCACAATGTTTTTATTACATTAGTAGATGATAGATGGGTAGATGATACCGATGATGCTAGTAATGAAAAATTAGTGTTAACTTACTTATTACAAAATAAAGCTAAATTGGCCAATTTTGTAGGTTTAAAAAATAGTTGTGATAATCCATTTGATGGTGTAGAAATTACAGACAAAATTTTAAATAAAATTCCTATGCCTTTAGATGTTTTAATCTTAGGAATGGGAGAAGATGGTCATACTGCCTCACTTTTCCCTGGTGCGGCAAATTTGCGGGCTGGTTTGGATATGAAATCAGGTCGCAAAGTTGTTGGAATGACTCCATTGACGGCTCCATTAGACCGTATTACTTTAACATTACCAACTATTTTAGATAGTCAAAATATCTATCTGCATTTAGTAGGAGAAAGCAAAATGCAGGTATTACAACAAGCAGAAAAGGGAGATGATATTAATCAAATGCCAATTCGTGCAATACTGCAACAAAACAAAGTCAATGTAATTGGTTTTTGGACAGCATCTTAACTGAACAATCAACTTTGCCAGTTTTACTGGCAAAGCTCTCATTTCTGGTCTTATATTAAAACACCTATTGAGCTATTTTTAATCATTAATAAATTGATTATTTGTGACTTTTTTTATTATTAGTTTGTTTCGGATATTAATAAACACTGTTAATAATTTCGTCTTACCATTTCTAAGCGCTTCACTTAATTTGTTAGTGCTCACTTATTATCTTATTAATTTCTTAAATTGTTAGAAATTAATTGATTAAATATCTATTATTTTTGTAACTTTTGTGGTAAAAAGTGGGGTTAAGTGGTAAAAAATAGGTTTTTAATTAACATATTGATTTTTTCAATAATTTAAAAACAATAAAAATTAACAATTACGGTGCTTTTATGTTTAGTGGTGCAATTTCAGTCAATTTAGATAGCAAAGGGCGAATAGCAATCCCTACTCGTTATCGTGAATTTTTGCCTGATGGTTTAGTTTGTACCATTGGTTTATATCACCCTTGTTTGACACTTTATTCAATGACTGAATGGCAAAAAATTGAATTACAGCTATCAACATTATCAACAGTTGTTGAAGCAGAACGAAGAATTAAAAGACTATTATTAGGTTATGCAACGGAATGTAATTTAGATAATGCAGGACGTATTTTACTTCCACCAACTTTACGTACTTATGCAAAACTAGAAAAACATACCATGTTTGTTGGCCAATCTAATAAATTTGAGATATGGGATGAAGCAATTTGGTATCAACAAATTAGTGATGACATTGCCACATTATCAACAGATGTTGAAAACTTATCAGAAAATTTAAAAAGTCTAACAATTTAATAAGAGTAAATAAAGATGGATTATCAACATAAAACTGTTTTGTTAAATGAAGCTGTGGCTGCATTAAATATAAAAAAAAACGGTATTTATATTGATGGTACTTTTGGGCGTGGTGGTCATTCTAGGTTAATTCTTGAACAATTGGGCGAACAAGGGAAACTAATTGCAATTGACCGAGATGAACGTGCTGAACAAGCCGCACTTAATATAACCGATCCTAGGTTTACTTTTATTCGAGGAGAGTTTTCGAATGTACATCAATATATCAATGATTTAGGGTTGTTAGGTAATATTGATGGCTTTTTATTAGATCTGGGGGTTTCATCTCCACAATTAGATGATCCTGAAAGAGGATTTTCTTTTATGCGAGATGGACCACTTGATATGCGGATGAATAACCGCAAAGGTGTAACTGCAAGTGAGTGGTTACTAAATAGTGATGAAAATGATATCGCATGGGTTTTAAAAACTTTTGGGGAAGAAAAGTTTGCCAAAAGGATTGCACGTGCAATTGTGGAACAGAATAAAGTTTCACCAATTACTCGTACATTAGAATTAGCAAATCTAATTGAAAAAGCAACACCGAAAAAAGACAAAAATAAACACCCAGCAACACGCTCGTTCCAAGCTATTCGCATTTATATAAATAGTGAATTGGAAGAAGTTGAGCAAGCCTTAAATAGTAGTTTGTCAGTGCTTGCTGCTCAAGGAAGACTTGCAGTTATTAGTTTTCATTCATTAGAAGATAGAATTGTAAAACAATTTATAAATAAACAGAGTAAAGGTCCTAATTTACCAGCTGGCTTACCATTAACAGAACAACAAATTAAACAATATGGTGATGCTAAATTAAAATCACTTGGCAAAATTAAGCCAAGCAATAATGAAATATATGGTAACCCGCGTTCTCGAAGCGCGATATTAAGGATAGCAGAAAGGAAAAATGAATAGTAACAATGAAATTTATCAAAGAACAAGTGTAGATATACACAATCAAAAAAGACCCAGCAAAAGTTTATTTGGATTAATCCTTAGTGATTTGCTCGGCCATCAAAAAATTTCATTATTGTTATTGGTTTTTATTATTATTTCTGCTGGAGCTGTATTAGTTATAACCCAGCAAGTCCGTAAACAATTATTTGAACGTGAACAATTATTACTCGAACAAGATGTTTTAGAAAGTGAATGGCGTAATTTAGTTATTGAGGAAAATGTACTTGCTGATCCAAAACGTGTTGAAGATAAAGCTAAAAATCAATTGGGCATGTCATATGTGACACCGCAAAATGAAACCGTTATTGTGATAAAGAGTAAATAATGAAGTTTGCTAATAAAAGAGATAATGTAAAACATACTACAAAGTCGAATAAAGGGAATAAATTAAATAGTAAAAAACAAATTTTTACCCTCACTCGATTTTATATTGTTTATGGTTTTATTATTTTAGCAATTATTGGTTTACTTGTCCGATTGGCAATTTTACAAATAATAGAACCTGATAAGTTAATTGCTGAAGCCAATAAACGTTCAATTCGTCATCAAGAAATGAGCGCACCTCGAGCAATGATTACGGATCGTAATGGCAGAGCATTGGCTGTTAGTGTACCTATGTATGATGTTTGGGCTGATCCGAAAATTGTTGTACAAAAAGGCGGAGTTGATCCTAATGATATCCGTTGGCAAGGATTAGCAAAGACATTGAATATTCCAATGTCGACACTAGAGCAAAAATTGAGTAATCCATCAATGCGTTTTGTTTATTTGTCTAAACAAATTACACCAACAATATCGGATTATTTGAAACAATTAAAATTACCTGGTATTTCGTTTGCCAAAACATCTAAACGTTATTATCCAGCAGCTGAAAATATAGCACAATTAATCGGTTTAACTGACATTGATGAAAATGGAACGGAAAAAGGTTCAGAAGGAATTGAAAAAAGCTTTAATAAATGGCTGATTGGTGAATCAGGACAACGTGTTGTTAGGCGAGATCGCGTTGGTAGAGTTATAGAAGAATTAGAAAGGACTGAAAGTGAAGTTGCTTCTGATTTGACATTAAGTATTGATGAACGTTTACAATCGCTCGTTTACAGTGAACTTAGTCAAGCTGTGGAATTTAACAAAGCTGATAGTGGCACAGCTGTTTTAATTGATGTTCACACGGGTGAAATATTGGCCATGGCAACCAGTCCATCCTATAACCCGAATAATCGCTCTTCAATTGATTATAGTTTATTACGAAATCGAGCGATAACAGATGCATTTGAGCCAGGTTCAACAGTTAAACCTTTAGTTGTTATGGCTGCATTAGAGAAAAAAATAGCTGATTTAAACACGGTTATTGATACTAGACCTTTTTTGGTAAATCGTTATGAAATCAAAGATGTGTCTTATCAAAAAGCCCTAAATTTGGCTGGTATCCTTGAAAAATCAAGTAACGTCGGTGTGAGTAAGTTAGCTTTACAAATGCAATCAGGTGACCTTGTTGAGTTTTATAGCCGTTTTGGGTTAGGACAACCAACTGAACTTGGTTTAGGCGGAGAAGTGAGTGGTTCAATTGCTGCTGATAGAACAAGAAAATGGGCTGATATAGAAAGAGCGACGTTTTCTTTTGGTTATGGATTAAGTGTTACCCCACTACAGCTAGCTAGGGCTTATGCAACTATTGGTAGCTATGGTGTTTATCGACCTGTTTCAATATTAAAAATTAACGAGCCAGTAGAAGGTAAACGAGTTGTAGCTGAAAAAACAGCTAAAACAGTAGTGCAATTAATGGAAGCGGTTGCTGTGACTGGAGGTGGTACCAAAGCTTCTGTCCCTGGATATAGTGTAGGTGTTAAAACGGGTACAGCTAAAAAATTATCTGGTGGACGATATGTTAATCAATATTTAGCTTATACCGCTGGTATTGCACCAGCAACAGGACCTAAATATTCACTGGTTGTTGTTATCGATAATCCAAAAGCTGGGCAATATTATGGTGGTTCTGTTTCAGCCCCTGTTTTTAGCCGTATTATGGGGGGAGTTCTTAGAACAATGAATGTAAAACCAGATCGTCAAGTTGATGGTCAAATGATTGTATATTAATAGGTAATAAATAATGGCAACAAGCACATTTAAAACTTTATATAACTTATTAGGTGGGAATCAACTACCAGTAGATGATTTCCCGCTTAATCAATTAGTAATTGATAGTCGGAAAGTGCAAAAAGGAGATGTGTTTGTAGCTATTAAAGGGTATACCGTTAATGGTAAAGATTTTATTCCTCAAGCAATTTCATCAGGTGCTGTTCTTGTTTTAACTGAAACAAACAGAAAATCAAATGATTTGAAAATTGATTACCTAAATCAAAAAGACGAGAAAGTTATTCCTCAAATAAGTGTATTTCAACTTTCTCAAAAATTATCAAAAATTGCAGCTGATTTTTATCATTCACCTTCTAAACATTTATCTGTAATTGGAGTAACAGGGACAAACGGTAAAACGACAATTACGCAGTTGATTGCACAATGTGCAACTTTATTAAATAAAAAATCCGCATTGTTAGGCACGATTGGTAATGGTGTTTACAATCATCTCGAACCCTCGCCAAACACAACTTTATCTGCTGTAGAAGTTCAGTCTTATCTAGCTGATTTTGTAGCAAAACGTGTTCAAGTTGTGGCAATGGAAATTTCTTCCCATGGGTTATCGATGAATCGGGTAAAAGAATTACATTGTGCAGCGACAGTATTTATTAATCTAAGCCGAGATCATCTTGACTATCATAAAACGATGAATAGATATGCTAAGGCAAAATGGTCGCTATTTAGTTCTGATGAAAAAGAAAAGCAGGTAGCTAGTTCAGGAAAACCCATTATTAATTATGATGATGCTTATGGACGACGTTGGATTGATAAATTATCAAAAGCTACTGCAGTATCTTGCCAACCTAAGTCCTTGCGACGCTTGAAGATGATGGATAACCCTTTTGTTGGTGTGTCAATGATTGAATATCATGATAAAGGTGCCGAAATTCATATGGAATCAAGTTGGGGTAATGCCATTATTCATAGCCGATTACTAGGTGAATTTAATGTATCAAATTTACTATTAGCAATCGCAACATTACTAACACTTGATTATCCATTTTTTGCAGTAGTCAATATGGCATCGTATCTTAAGCCAATATGTGGTCGCATGGAAGTGATACACGTGAAAAATAGCCCAACGGTAATCATTGATTATGCCCATACACCTGACGCTCTACAAAAAGCATTACAAGCAAGCCGCATTCATTGCAAAGGTAAATTATGGGTAATTTTTGGCTGTGGAGGCGATAGAGATACAGGTAAAAGACCATTAATGGGGGAAGTTGCTGAACAGTTTGCCGATAAAATTGTATTAACTAATGATAATCCTCGTACTGAAGATGAAATAAAAATTATTCATGATATACAAGAAGGGCTAACTGACATTAAAAATACACAAGTTATTACTGATAGAGTTGAGGCTATCACAAAGACCCTAGCTCAAGCCAAACCTGATGATGTTATTCTAATAGCTGGGAAAGGACATGAAGATTATCAGATTATAGGTATAACAAAGCATCATTATTCAGATCAAGAAACCGTAAAACAGATTTTAGGAGTAGAGAATCAATCATGATTCCTTTAGATATTAAGCAAGTTGAAAAAATAGTTAATGGGACTTCTTATCATATTCAAGATGAGAGATTAACTATTGAAGAAATTTGTACTGATTCACGAAAAATTACTCATAAATCACTATTTATTGCATTAGTGGGTGATAAATTTGATGGTCATTTATTTGCTAAACAAGCTATTAAAGATGGAGCTTGTTTGGTAATTGCTAATCACAAACTCGACGATGATATTCCTCAAATAGTAGTAAATGATACCCATTTAGCATTAGGTCAAATCGCTTCATTTGTGCGAGATCAAAGCTCAGCTAAAATTGTCGCGTTGACGGGTTCATCAGGTAAAACATCTGTGAAAGAAATGACTGCTACTATTTTACAGCAGTGTGGTGAAACACTTTATACTCAAGGTAATTTTAATAATGATATTGGAGTTCCATTAACGTTATTAAGATTATCAAAGCAAGATCAATTTGCAGTTATTGAACTGGGTGCAAATCATATTGGTGAAATTGCTTATACCACTCGTTTAGTTAAACCAAATAGTGCACTCATTAATAATATTGCTTTAGCTCATATTGAAGGTTTTGGTTCACTTGAAGGGGTAGCAACAGCTAAAGGTGAAATCTTTGAAGGGCTTTCAGAAAACGGCATCGCGATTATTAATTTAGATAGTTGTTCTGATAATTGGTTAAAAGAGCTAAATAATAAAACTGTTTGGACCTTTTCTTTACATAATTCTTCTGCTGATTTTTATGCTAGTAATATAAAAGTAATGGATCAGACTATTTTCACATTGTGCACACCAATTGGTGAGAGTGAAATCACCTTACCATTAGTTGGTGAGCATAATGTATCTAATGCAATTGCTGCTGCAGCTTTAGCAATATCAGTAGGTGCAACTTTAATAGAAGTTAAGAAGGGATTAGCAACGTCGAAATCAGTGAAAGGGCGTCTTTACCCAATTAAATTAAATCAAACTCAATTAATTTGGGATGATTCCTATAATGCTAATGTTGGGTCAATGTCGGCTGCTATTAATGTTTTAGCAACTCAACCAGGTTATCGAGTTTTAGTTGTAGGTGATATGGCGGAATTGGGACATAACGCAAAAAATTATCATCAACAAATTGGTGAATTAGCTAAACAACAAAAAATTGATTGTGTTGTCAGTATTGGTGATTTAAGCGAATTGATTAGCCAATTTAGTGGTGTTGGACACCATTTTGTTGATAAACATAAAGCAGTGGAGTTTTTGTTAACGTTATTACAAAAATATCCAAACTTAACTATGTTAGTCAAAGGTTCGCGTAGTGCAAGAATGGAAGAATTAATCACAGAAATTCAATTAAAAACAGGTCAGGATTAAAAATTATGTTGGTGTGGATATCAGAATATTTAGTTAAATATTTTACTTTTTTTAATGTTTTTTCTTATCTAACGGTAAGGGCTATTCTTGCGTTATTAACATCATTGGCAATTTCGTTAATTATGGGGCAAAAAGTAATTGATTGGCTTCAAAAATTACAAATTGGTCAAGTTATTCGCCACGATGGTCCTGAATCTCATTTAAGTAAGAAGGGAACACCAACAATGGGTGGAACGCTTATTTTAGCATCTATTTCGTTTTCTGTTTTTCTATGGGCAGATCTACGAAATCCTTATGTTTGGGTAACCTTATTTGTTTTACTTGGTTATGGTCTTGTTGGTTTCGCTGATGATTATTTAAAAGTTATCCGTAAAAATACTGCGGGTTTAATTGCTAGGTGGAAATATTTTTGGCAGTCAGTTATTGCATTAATTGTGGCTTTTGGTCTTTATGCATATGGGAAAGATAGTTCCGTAACAGTATTAGTTGTTCCTTTTTTCAAAGATGTTATGCCGCAATTAGGGTTATGGTTCATTTTACTGACTTATGTGGTTATTGTTGGTGCAGGTAATGCAGTAAATCTTACTGACGGTTTAGATGGCCTAGCAATTATGCCAACTGTGTTTGTAGCTGCTGGTTTTGCTCTTGTTGCTTGGGCGACAGGTAATGTTAACTTTGCTGCATATTTACATATTCCATATATCAAATTTAGTGGCGAACTAATGATTGTTTGTACTGCAATCATTGGTGCAGGTCTTGGCTTTCTATGGTTTAACACCTATCCAGCGATGGTTTTTATGGGTGATGTAGGCTCGTTAGCTTTAGGTGGTGTGTTTGGGATTATCTCAGTACTACTGAGACAAGAATTTTTATTATTAGTAATGGGTGGAATTTTTGTTATAGAGACTTTATCCGTAATTTTACAAGTAGGTTCGTTCAAATTAAGAGGTAAACGAATTTTCAAAATGGCACCAATTCACCATCATTATGAATTAAAAGGTTGGCCAGAACCAAGAGTAATTGTTCGGTTTTGGATTATTTCATTGATGTTAGTCGTAATTGGTTTATTAACCTTGAAATTACGTTAAATAAAATAGAGTAGGATTGCATCATGGTTGACTATCAAGGTAAAAAAGTTGTTATTATCGGATTAGGGATAACAGGACTTTCGTGTGTTGACTATTTTCTTGCTCAGAATGTTATACCGAAAGTGATTGATACACGTTTATCTCCTTCAGGATTAGAGCAATTAGATGATCGTGTTATTTATCATTTAGGAAATCTAAATATAGACTGGCTATTTGATGCAGATCTGATTATTGCCAGTCCTGGTATTGCATTATCTACACCTGAATTACAAAAAGCCGCTGAAAAAGGTATTGAGATTGTTGGTGATGTCGAGCTTTTTTGTCGTGAAGTTAATCAAGATAGAAATAAAAAAATTATTGCTATTACAGGGGCAAATGGTAAAACAACCGTTACTACATTGGTTGGGGATATTGTCAAAGAGGCTGGATTAAAAGTTGGCGTAGGTGGCAATATCGGTGAACCTGCTCTTTCACTATTAAAACAAGATTGTGATATTTATGTGTTAGAACTTTCGAGTTTTCAGTTAGAAACAACATCAAGCTTACAAGCTTCTGTGGCAACAATATTGAATATTTCCGAAGACCATATGGATCGTTATCCTCTTGGTTTAATGCAGTATGCTGAAGCTAAGCAACGCATTTATCACAATGCAAAATGTTGTGTAATTAATCATGATGATAAATTAACTAAACCAAAGAATAATCATCACCACTGTGTTTCATTTGGGATAAAGGCTGGAGATTATCATTTAGATGATAATTATGAATACTTGATTGCACAACAAAAGCCAGTCCTAGCGACTAACGCAATGAAATTAATTGGATGTCATAATTATTTGAATGCATTAGCAGCATTAGCTATTGCCGATAGTTTAAACATTGATCGTGATTCAAGTTTGAAAACTATTGCTAATTTTCAGGGGTTACCTCATCGCTTTGAGTTAGTATTTGAGAGTAATGGGGTAAAATGGATTAATGACTCTAAAGCAACAAATGTAGGTAGCACAGAAGCTGCTTTAAATAGTGTTATATGTAATGGAAAATTGTTTTTATTGCTAGGTGGAGATGGAAAATCAGCAGACTTTTCACCTTTGATTCCTTATTTAAAAGATAGAAATATTGAAATTTTCTGTTTTGGACGAGATCGAAATTTACTTGCTAATTTAGCGCCTAATATATCAACGATTACAGAAACGATGGCTGAAACTATTGAATGTATAGCTAAAAAAGTAGCACCAAAAGACGTGGTGTTGCTTTCGCCTGCTTGTGCAAGTTTAGATCAGTTTAAAAATTACATTGAGCGCGGAAATCTTTTTGCACAACTTGCTAAGCAGTATACTCAAAGGGGTGAAAAATGACATTCTTTTGGATAAGAAAACAAGTAAATCCAAATATTCCTTTCGATAACCAGTTGCTTTGGACAGTGATTGGTTTAATGATATTTGGTTTAATTATGGTGACATCCTCATCAATGGCATTTAGTGAAAGTGCTCCTTTCTTTTATACCCAACGCGAGTTAATCCAAATTGGAATGTCGCTATTTTTAATGTGTATAGCTTTATATATTCCTATGCAACGTTGGCAACAATTTGGATCAGTTTTATTAATTATTTCAATTATTATGCTGATAGTGGTTTTGGGGATCGGTTCTTCAATTAATGGTGCGTCGCGTTGGATTCCGTTAGGTGTTTTTAATTTTCAACCAGCTGAGCTTTCTAAATTATCATTATTTCTATTTTTAGCAGGTTATCTAGCTCGTAAATCAGATGAAGTTCAAAACGGATTTTGGGGCTTTTTTAAACCTATGGTGGTGATGGCTGTTTTATCAATTTTATTACTAAAACAGCCTGACTTAGGTACGGTGATTGTATTATTCATGGTCACAATTGGCATTTTATTTATTGCTGGTGCACAATTATGGCAATTTATTGCCATTTTACTAACTGGGGTTGGTGCAGTTGCTTGCCTTATTTTATATGAATCTTACCGTTTGACACGTTTAATGACATTCCTTGATCCATGGCAAGATGCCACTGGAGCCGGTTATCAGCTTGTTGCTTCATTAATGGCTATTGGTAATGGTGGTATAACTGGACAAGGAATTGGTAATTCTATTTTTAAATTACGCTATCTACCTGAATGTCATACTGATTTTATTTTTTCAATTATTTCAGAAGAGTATGGATATATCGGTGTCGTAGCTTTGTTGTTATTACTTTTCTTTCTAACATTTAAAGCATTAGCTATAGGATATCGGGCGTTAAACGAAGGATCTCAATTTTCAGGCTATTTGGCTTGTGAAATCGGCATTTGGTTTGGTTTTCAAACTTTTGTTAATGTTGGTGTAACATCCGGTATGTTACCTACAAAAGGTTTAACTTTGCCATTTATTAGTTATGGCGGCTCAAGCCTTATTGTAATGAGTATTGCAGTTGCAATATTACTAAGAATAGATTTTGAGTTTAGACAACAACAAGCTCAAGCAAGAATAAGGTCAATTAAATAATGAAAAAGTTATTAGTCATGGCTGGTGGTACTGGTGGGCATGTATTCCCTGGTATTGCTGTTGCTCATCATTTAATGAAACAAGGTTGGCAAGTAAGATGGTTAGGTACAGCTGATCGTATGGAGGCACAGTTAGTGCCTGAAAATGGAATTGAAATAGACTTTATTCAAATATCAGGACTACGTGGCAAAGGTAAACTAGCATTATTAAAAGCGCCTTATAAAATATTGAAAGCTGTTTTACAAGCTAGGAAAATTTTAAAAGCGTATCGTCCTGATGTTGTTTTAGGTATGGGCGGGTATGTTTCAGGGCCTGGTGGAATAGCTGCCAAAAGTTTAGGTATTCCAGTGGTACTACATGAACAAAATGGCATTGCGGGATTAACAAACAAATATTTGGCTAAAATTGCAACTAAAGTTTTACAAGCTTTTCCAACAGCATTTAAAAATGCCGAAGTGGTTGGTAATCCAGTTCGTAGTGACTTATTAACAATTGAAGAACCCAGTGAAAGACTCAGAAATAGACAAGGCCCTATTAGAGTCTTGGTTATGGGTGGTAGTCAAGGCGCCAAAGTAATCAATACTGTTGTTCCTCAAGCAATTTCAAAATTGTCTGATAAATTTATTGTTTGGCATCAAACGGGCAAAGGAATGTTAGATGATGTAATTAAATCTTATCAGAACTGTAACATTAACCAAGTAACAGAATTTATTAGTGATGTTAAAGAAGCCTATAGTTGGGCTGATATAGTTATTTGTCGAAGCGGTGCATTAACTGTGAGTGAAATAGAAGTTGTTGGTATTGGTGCTATTTTTGTTCCTTTTATGCATAAAGATCGCCAGCAATTTTGGAATGCAAAATCTTTAGCTGATATTGATGCTGCTAAGATTATTGAACAGCCTGATTTTAATGTTGATTCATTATTTCAATTACTTTCAAACCTAAGTCGACAAGAATTAGTTGAAATGGCTGTAAAAGCGAAAAGTTTATCCATTATAAATTCGACAGAAAGAGTGGCAGAAACACTGATTTCAGTGGTAAAATAACGAATTTTATTTATAATTTTAAGTAACAGTTTTGTTAAGTTCTGTTTGAGAGCAAAAAATGACTTTACTTAATAAATAATTAACCAGGGGTTTAATAGTGAATACTAAGGAATTAGCTGAATTAAGAGCAATCATTCCAGAAATGAAACGTGTCAAACATATCCATTTTGTGGGTATTGGCGGTGCCGGAATGGGAGGGATTGCTGAAGTTCTTGCTAATGAAGGCTATCAAATTAGCGGTTCTGATATTGCTGAAAATGCAGTAACACAACATTTAGAAACATTAGGCGCAAAGATTGTTATCGGACATGCTGCTGAAAATGTTCTTAGTGCAAGTGTTGTTGTTATCTCATCAGCGATTTCTCAAGATAATATAGAAGTCGTTGCAGCTAGAGAAGCTCGTATTCCTGTAATTCAACGAGCTGAAATGTTAGCCGAATTAATGCGTTTTCGATATGGTATAGCTATTGCAGGAACCCATGGTAAAACGACTACCACAGCAATGGTAACTGCTATTTATGCAGAAGCTAAACTCGATCCAACTTTTGTAAATGGTGGTTTGGTTAAAGCAGCAGGAACCCATGCTAGATTAGGTAGTAGTCGATATTTTATTGCAGAAGCCGATGAAAGTGATGCTTCATTTTTACACTTACAGCCTATGGTATCTATAGTAACTAATATTGAACCTGATCATATGGATACTTATCAAGGAAGTGTTGAGAATCTTAAACAAACCTTTATTTCCTTTTTACGTAATCTTCCTTTTTATGGATTAGCTGTTATGTGTTATGACGATCCTATTAATCGTGAATTGTTACCGATTGTTGGTCGTAAAATTATCACTTATGGTTTTAGTGAAGAAGCCGATGTTGTTATTAAAAATTATCGTCAGGAAAGAGGCGTTAGTTACTACACAGTATGTCGCCCAGATCATAACGATTTAGAAATTGAATTAAATGCACCTGGCAAACATAATGCCTTAAACTCAGCAGCAGCAATTATTGCTGCGACTGAAGATGGTATTGATGATAATTCAATTATACAAGCTTTAGCAAAATTTGCTGGAACTAGCCGTCGATTCGATCTATTAGGTATTTTTCCTGATGGAAATGGAAAAGATATTATGATGGTTGATGATTACGGACATCATCCAAGCGAAGTTAATGCCACAATTCAGGCAGCTCGAAATGGTTGGCCTGACCGTAGATTGGTGATGTTATTTCAACCACATAGATTTACGCGTACTCGTGATTTATTTGATGATTTTGCGCAGGTTCTTTCTCAAGTTGATGCGTTAGTTATGTTAGATGTATATTCTGCTGGTGAACAGCCTATTGCAGGCGCAGATAGTCGATCACTTTGCCGTTCAATTCGTAATCGTGGAAAAGTTGATCCAATTTATGTTTCTGATTTAGATCTTCTACCTGAAATAATGAAAGAATTATTACAAGGTGGGGATTTGTTATTAACTCAAGGTGCTGGAAGCGTTGGCCGAGTTGCCCGTCAGTTAGCCAGTAGCCAACTATTTTCAAAAGAGGTTTTATAATAATGGTTGATAAAGTTGCTGTGTTGTATGGTGGGACCTCTGCTGAACGAGAAGTATCCCTAAAATCAGGTAAAGCAGTATTTTCAGGGTTACAAGAAAATGGTATTGATGCTCATCTTATCGATACTAAAGATCATTGTATAACAAATTTGAAGCAAGAAGGGTTTACTAAAGCTTTTATTATTTTACATGGTCGAGGTGGCGAAGATGGTATTACCCAAGCTATTTTAACTTATCAAGACATTCCTTATACCGGAAGTGATGTTTTATCATCAGCTTTAACCATGGATAAGTTAAAAACAAAACTAGTTTGGAAATCACTTGGTTTACCTGTTGCTGATTACGTTATGGTTGAAAAATCGCAATTAATTGACATTGAAAATATTGTTAAAAATCTTGGATTACCATTATTTGTTAAACCAAGCCATGAAGGCTCAAGTGTTGGTATGACAAGAGTTGATAAGGCAGAAGAATTAAAAGCTGCTATTGATGTTGCATTCAAATATGATAATACCGTAATGGTTGAATCGTTTTTATCTGGCCCTGAGTTTACCGTTGCGATAGTTGGTGATGAGGTTTTACCAGCAATTTACATTAAGCCTGCTACCAATTTTTATGATTATGATGCAAAGTATTTGTCAGATAAAACCCAATATTTCTGTCCAAGCGGATTATCTGATGAAAAAGAACAAGAGATTCGTAAATTAGCTTTAGATGCTTATAAAGCGGTTGGTTGCCGAGGTTGGGGTAGAGTGGACATTATGTTTGATAATAATGAAAAACCATATTTACTTGAAGTAAACACTGCTCCAGGCATGACAGACCATAGTTTGGTACCAATGGCAGCAAAAGAATACGGATGGTCATTTAGTGAATTGGTTAAACGTATTTTACAATTAGCAACCATATAATTGGCTTTATTTTTATGAAAAAAGTCCGACAAGCAGCGCACAAACGAGAACATCAAAATAGAAGAAGGTTGCTTGTTTTTCGTAATTCAGAACAAATGATAGGTTTTTTGTTCTTTATTATAATTATTTGTATTAGTGCCTGGGCTATCAATTGTGTTAAGAACTGGATGGAAGATCCAGATCAGATGGTTTTATCACAATTGACTTTAAGTGGAGAGTATACTTACACAACTGAAGATGATCTTCGACAAGCAATATTAGGTTTAGGATTGCCAAATACCTATATAGGACAGGATGTTGACGATATTCAACAAGAAATAATGCGATACCCTTGGGTTAAACAAGCTAGTATCCGTAAGCAATGGCCGGATAGGTTGATTGTTTATATTGAAGAATACAAACCTGCATTTTACTGGAATGATTTATATCTACTTGATAATGCTGGCAATGTATTTAGTGTGCCATTAGATCGTTTGGGTGAATTGCAATTACCTAGGATATATGGCCCTGAAGGTAAAGCAAAAACAATATTAGAAACGTATTTTAAGCTAGAAGAAATTTCTAGAAAGTTAGCTAATAACAAGTTTGCATCAGAAATTAAAGCAGCTATAGCTGATGAACGTAATGCTTGGCAATTGCTGATTAAACAATGTACAGCTGATTTATGTTCTGAAAGTCAGGATATAAAATTGATAGTTGGTAGTGAAAAAATAGAACAACGCTATCAACAATTTATTAAATTATTTCCTGAAATTCAGTCTAGAATGCCAGCTGATGAAAAAATAACGGCTGCTGATTTGCGTTATGAAAACGGCATCGCAGTACAACGAGAAAAAATATCGCAATAAGGAATAAATAAAGGCTTAAGTATGAAAGCAACAGAGAAAAAATTGGTTGTTGGACTTGAAGTTGGCACATCCAAAGTACTTGCCCTTGTCGGTGAAGTGCTTCCTGATGGTGTGGTCAATATTATAGGTGTTGGACATTGTCCATCGAAAGGCGTTGATAAAGGTGGTGTAAATGACCTTGAATCAGTTGTTAAATCAATCCAACGAGCAGTTGACCAAGCTGAATTAATGGCTGATTGCCAAATATCTTCTGTTTATTTAAGCCTATCTGGTAAACACATTCGTTGTCAAAATGAAATAGGTATGGTGCCAATTGCTGATGAAGAGGTTACTGCAGAAGATGTCGAAAACGTAGTTCATACAGCTAAGTCCGTTCGAATATTAGATGAACATCGTATTTTGCACGTTATTGCTCAAGAGTATTCAATTGATTTACAAGAAGGCATTAAAAATCCTATCGGATTATCTGGTGTAAGAATGAAAGCCAAAGTTCATTTGGTCACCTGTCATAATGATATGGCAAGAAATATCGTTAAGGCTGTTGAACGTTGTGGTTTAAAAGTTGATCAACTTATTTTCTCTGGGTTGGCTTCTAGCTATGCAGTCTTGACTGATGATGAAAAAGAATTAGGTGTATGTGTTATTGATATCGGTGGCGGAACAATGGATGTTACTGTTTATACAGGTGGTGCATTACGTCATTCGGTAGTTATTCCTTATGCTGGCAATGTTGTTACTAGTGATATCGCTTATGCATTTGGTGCACCACCAATGGATGCTGAAAATATCAAAATTCGTTATGGTTGTGCTGTCGGTTCATTAGTTGGTAAAGATGAAGTTATTGATGTGCCGAGTGTTGGAGGACGACCATCACGCTCATTACAAAGACAAACATTAGCAGATGTAATAGAACCACGCTATTCAGAACTTTTATCTTTAGTCCAAAAAGAATTACTAGTGTTACAAGATGAACTTAAGAAACAAAATGTGAAATATCAGTTGGCAGCAGGGATTGTTTTAACTGGTGGAGCAGCTCAAATTAAAGGCATGGTTGAATGTGCTGAAAAAGTTTTTCAAAATCAAGTTCGTATTGGACAACCTTTGAATATTTCAGGATTAACTGATTATGTGCAAAAGCCTTATTGTTCTACAACCGTAGGCTTATTGCACTATGGAAAACAAAGTTTATTAAATGATGATACTAAAGATAGCAATAAATCATCATTGAAAGGGATAGCTAAAAGATTGACCGGTTGGTTTAAAAAAGAATTTTAGCTAATATATTTAATAACTTCGTAGACATTGTAGCTGGTTATCTGTACAATGTTGTTAGATCGTAAATTTGGAGATAAGTTATGTTTGAGCCTATGGTTGCGGATGATGAGCCAGCAGCAGTCATTAAAGTTATTGGTGTAGGTGGCGGCGGCGGTAATGCTGTTGAGCATATGATTGCTGAACATATTGAAGGCGTTGAGTTTTTTGCAGCAAATACTGATGCACAAGCATTGAAAAGAATTAAAGTTGGTCAAACTATCCAAATCGGTAATAATGTGACCAAAGGACTTGGTGCTGGAGCTAATCCAGAAGTGGGAAGGAATTCAGCAGAAGAAGATCGTGATGTTATTCGTAGTGCGATTGAGGGTGCCGACATGGTATTCATCGCAGCCGGAATGGGTGGCGGAACAGGAACAGGTGCAGCTCCAGTCGTTGCAGAAATTGCTAAAGAACTCGGTATTTTAACTGTAGCTGTTGTTACAAAACCTTTTGGATTTGAAGGTAAAAAACGTATGGCTTTTGCTGAGCAAGGTATTGCTGAGTTAGCTAAACACGTTGACTCTCTTATCACAATTCCAAATGATAAATTATTAAAAGTATTAGGTCGAGGCGTTAAGCTATTAGATGCTTTTGCTGCTGCTAATGGTGTTTTAAAAGGTGCAGTACAAGGTATTGCTGAATTAATTACCAAACCAGGTCATATCAACGTTGACTTTGCCGACGTTAGAACAGTAATGTCCGAAATGGGTTACGCTATGATGGGTTCTGGTCGTGCGAGTGGTGATAACCGTGCCGAAGAAGCTGCTGAAATGGCTATTTCAAGCCCGTTACTTGAAGATATTGATTTATCGGGTGCACGTGGCGTGTTAGTTAATGTTACAGCTGGTCTTGATCTTGGTTTAGAAGAATTTGAAACTGTTGGTAGTACTGTTAGAGCTTTTGCTTCTGACAATGCAACTGTGGTTGTTGGTACTACATTTGATCCAGACATGTCTGATGAAATTCGTGTGACAGTGGTTGCAACTGGTATTGGTATGGATAAACGTCCAGAAGTTAAAATTAATAAACCAGTTACATCACATGGATCATTATTTGGTCAAACAAATCATTTGCCACAGCAACAAGAGGAACCAATGCCTAAAGTTGTTAATGAACCAGCGGTTTCTCCAATGGAAGAACATAAAATTTTAGATATTCCTGCTTTTATCCGTAAGCAGGCTAATTAGTATTGAACTTATTTGATTTCTTATTGTCTAATGGATAATGGAAGCGAATAAAAAGAGTAGGTGCGAAGTGAAACAAAGAACCTTAAAAAAGACAATTCAAGCAACTGGTGTCGGTTTACATACTGGCAAAAAAGTTACTTTGACTTTACGTCCTGCGCCAGAGAACACAGGTGTTATTTATCGCCGTACAGATTTAAATCCGTATGTTGATTTTCCTGTGGATGTAAAATCTGTGCGTGATACAATGCTTTGTACCTGTTTGGTTAATGAAGATAATGTTCGTATTTCAACTGTTGAACATATCAATTCTGCATTAGCTGGGCTCGGTATAGATAATATTATTATTGAAGTAAATGCGCCCGAAATCCCAATTATGGACGGAAGTGCAAGCCCATTCGTTTACTTATTATTAGATGCTGGAATTACTGAGCAAAATGCGCTGAAAAAATTCATACGAGTTAAAGAAACTGTTCGTGTCGAAAATGGTGATAAATGGGCAGAAGTAAGACCATATAGTGGTTTTCGATTAGATTTCACTATTGATTTTCGTCATCCAGCTATTGATAACAGTTCACAACGTTACCAATTGGATTTTTCTTCAGAGTCTTTTATTCGTCAAATCAGTCGTGCAAGAACGTTTGGATTTATGCGAGATATTGAAGCATTACAATCTAAAGGATTATGTTTAGGCGGTAGCTTAGATTGTGCAATTGTTGTTGACGATTATAAAGTTCTTAATGAAGATGGTCTTCGTTTTGAAGATGAATTTGTACGTCATAAAATGCTAGATACCATTGGTGACTTATACATGAGTGGCCATAATATGATTGGTGAAGTAGTGTGTTATAAATCAGGTCACGCTTTAAATAACCAACTATTGCAAGCGTTATTAGCTAAACAAGATGCTTGGGAATATGTCACCTTTGATGAAGAACAAAATGTTCCTGTTGCTTTAGGTACAAGACAGCTTGTTTTAGCATAAGTCATTAAAATCGTATTATAAATTTACTAACGCTTCCGATTTGGAGGCGTTTTTTATTTTAGAATCAATGAGATAATCATAATGAATAACAGCCATTTTTTTGCTCATTTATCGCGTTTAAAACTAATTAATCGTTGGCCTTTAATGCGTAACGTGAGAACTGAAAATGTATCAGAACATAGCCTTCAAGTTGCTTTTGTTGCACATGCTTTAGCGATAATTAAAAACAAACGATTTAATGGTAATGTTAACCCTGAACGCATAGCATTACTGGCTATGTATCATGATGCATCAGAAGTATTAACGGGTGATTTACCAACACCGACTAAATATTACAACCCACAGATCACATCTGAATACAAAAAGATTGAAAAAATAGCTCAAAATAAACTCATTAATATGTTGCCAAAAGAGTTACAAGATGACTTTAAAACACTAATTGATGACGATTATTATGATGAAGATGAAAAAAGCATTGTAAAACAAGCAGATGCTTTGTGTGCATATCTTAAAACAATTGAAGAGCTTAGTGCGGGTAATAATGAGTTTAGGTTAGCAGAACAACGATTAAAAAAAACATTATCAGATCGTAATACTCCAGAAATGGATTATTTTTTAGATGTATTTGTCCCAAGTTTCAGCTTATCATTAGATGAAATTACAATGGATGAATAGTTTTAGTTAACTTAGTAATCATTTACAGCACAATTAATAACAAACTAAATAAACTATTTTTGATAAATATAACGTTTTACTGGACGGCCAATTGGTAAATAGGTCAAATGGCTTTCTATTTCTCCTAACTCTTCTAAATAATCAAGATATTTCTTAACCGATATCCTAGATAAAGGAATCAATTCGATAATATCGCTCATAGAGAAATCTTGTTGATAGTTAACAATAACATCTCGAACAGATTGTAAAGTTTGTGAGTCGATTCCCTTTGGTAATCTATTTGTAGTATTAAAGTTTTTAGTGAAAATTCGATCATCTAATTGATTCTGGTTTAGTATTTCGGAAGATGATAATAGGCGAATCCGTTCTTGATATGAAATTAAAGCCGTACGAAATCTCTCAAAAGTAAAGGGTTTAACAATATAATCAATGACTCCTAAACGTAATGCGGTTTGGATATCATTGGTATTACATGCGGCGGTTACCATAATAATATCTATTTTAGGGTAACTAATTCGAATATATTTTAACAGATCAAGACCATTTAGTTTTGGCATAAAAACGTCAAGCAACAATAGATCAATATGATTATCATGGATAAAATGTAGCGCTTGTTCTCCATTAGTAACAGTTGCCACTAAATTAAAACCAGGAAGCATTTGCAAATATTTTTTATTGAGCTCTGCTACCATCGGATCATCTTCAACAATTAAAACTTCTACCATATGATTATTTTTTCCTATAAATCTCTTCTAATGGTAATAATACCTTAAAGCAAGTCCCTTTTTTATTATCAGAATCACATAATTGTATTTGCCCATCTAACTCATCAATACTAGCTAACACTAAATAAAGCCCAAAACCACGATTATCGCCCTTTGTCGAATAGCCTTTTTGAAAAATATATTGAATATCATTTTCAGAAATACCTTCACCATTATCATTGATTTCAATCTGAAAATTAGAATTATCAATAACTAAACTCACCTTTATCTGCTTATCATCTAAAAATTGTACTGCATCAAGTCCATTATCAATTAAATTACCAAGTATTGTAACTAAACCATGTGTCACAGATGTATCTGTTATTGGTGCCAAAATACCATCAATATTAAACGTTAATGTCACATTTAGCTCACGTGCTCGGCTAAATTTACTATTTAAAAATCCTGCAATAATTGGATCTTTAATATATTGACTAACAAGTTTAGATTCCGCTTGTTGATTGCCAATAATTTCTTCAAGATAATCAATTAATTCAGATTTATTGTCATTAAAGGCTAACCCATAAATAACATGTAATTTATTATTAAACTCATGAGATTGTGAACGTAAAGCATCGGCATAACGATTAACTCCTGTTAAATTTTCTGCCAATCTACGTACTTCTGTCATATCTCTAAATGAAGCAATAGCTCCAACTAAAATATCATTAACAAATAATGGAGTTCGATTGGTTAGTATCACCACCCCATTAATATTTTGTTCACAATCATATTCAGCTTTTCCACTCATCATCACTTCGTGCAGTCGAGTATTTGGAATAAAGTCACCAATAGGTAAGCTTATAATATTTTCTTTATCTTTTTTTATGCGCAAAATTCTAATTGCTTCATCATTGATCTGTGTAATTAATCCATCTCGGTTGATAACCACAATACCTTCTTTTACCGTTCGGATAATAGCATTTCGCTCAGCAAATAGCTGCGCCATTTCAACTGGCTCAAGGCCGTATAAAATTTTCTTTATATTGCGAGATAACAAATAGGCCAAAAGAATAGCTATCGATAATGAAGCAAACAAGGATAGCCAAATCGGCTGACTTGTTCTTGAGGCTAAATGATTAATTTTTTGCAAGGTCTGACCAACTAAAACTACACCAATTTGTTGATCTTTATCATTCATAATTGGCTTAAATGCCCGAACAGAATCTCCCAATGTGCCTTTCGCAATTGAAGTATAGGACTCACCATTTAATGCGCGCTGTTCATCTCCACCGACTATAGTTTGACCTATTTTATTTTCATCGGGATGCGAATATCGAACGCCTTGCATATTAAATATCACAATAAAATCAGTTTGTGTTAATACTCTGGATTGTTCTGTTGTTTTTTGAATGGAAGCAATATTTTGTGGTGTTGGATTTTGTATTTCGTCAATGATACTTTGTGATGTAGAGATAATATTTGCGATATTCTCAACTCGTTGGCGAGAGTTGATAAGATATTCGTTATTCACTACATGAACAATATAAATATTTTGTGCAATAACTGAAAGTATAAACACTAAGCAAATCAGGCTTATTAACTTAACTTTGAGTGGTAATTTATTAAATAAATATCTCATTCTCATTTACTGTATAAAAAGCGATCACTTACTATCATAACTTATTAGGGAGGAAAACCTACTAATAAATTTCGTATTAGCAGGTTTTTAGCTAATTTAATCGACTATTAAAGATTATTTGCTGCATTTTTTACACTTTCAGCAACCACCTTGGCTACATTAGGTTCAAATGCATTTGGCAATATACAATCAATTGATAGTTTGTCAGGTGTAATGATATTGGCTAATCCTTTTGCTGCTGCAAGCTGCATGGCCAATGTAATATTTTTTGCTCTAGCATCTAAAGCGCCTCTAAATATGCCAGGGAATGCTAAAACATTATTAATTTGATTCGGATAATCACTACGCCCAGTACCGACAATATAAGCACCAGCTGCTTTAGCTTCGTCTGGGAATATTTCTGGTGTTGGATTTGCCATAGCAAAAATAATTGATTTTTCTGCCATCGTTTTAACCCAATCTGCTTTTAATACTCCTGGGGCTGAAACACCAATAAACACATCAGCACCTTTAACCGCATCTTGTAATGTACCTTTTTGTTTGTTCTTATTGGTTCTCTTCGCCATGGCCAAATGGTGAGGTGGTAAAGAAAGATCATCTTCGGATAAAATACCAATCTTATCGACAATTTTAAGATCGGTTACTCCAGCGGCTAATAACATATCGGCAATTGCTAAACCAGCTGCTCCGCCACCGTTAATCACCACCTTGGCCGATTCGATCGACTTACCTGCAACTTTAAGTGCATTATAAAGCGCTGCTAATACAACGATTGCTGTACCATGTTGATCATCATGGAATACAGGAATATCTAATAATTCTTGTAATCGTTTTTCAATCTCAAAACACCTTGGTGCACTAATATCTTCTAGATTGATACCGCCAAATGAGGGCGCTAATGCTGCTATATGTTTAACTAACTCATCTGGATCTTGAGTATTAATTGATAAAGGTATTGCATCAACATCTGCAAATTGTTTAAATAAAATTGCCTTGCCTTCCATTACTGGAATTGCTGCTTCTGGCCCAATATTTCCTAACCCTAAAACAGCTGAACCATCAGTGATAACCGCAACTAAATTACGTTTACTGGTATATTCATAAACTGAATCGGGATTTTTAGCAATTTCTGTGCAAACTGCCGCAACTCCTGGTGTATAAGCAACACTAAGATCTGCCATTGAATTAACAGGGACTTTCGAGTGGGTTTCAAATTTACCGTGCATTTGTTTACTGATTGCTAACGCTTTTTCTTGTACTGTTGTCATAATGCTTACCTTTTTAAATACTTAAAACTATATTTAATATTTTTTGAGATCAAACCAATATTTATCTCAAACTGCTTTTAAAACTTCTAATTCATTCTTTAATGTTTATAAAACTACATATGTAAATAACGCATCAGTGCCGTGGTGCATATCACCATTAAAGCTCCCCCTAATCGTGTTGCAACTTGAGCAAAAGGCATCAAGTTCATTCTGTTGGCTGTTGAAAGTATTGCTACATCACCAGTTCCACCCATTCCACTTTGGCAAGATGAAATAATAGATGCCTCAACTGGATACATTTTTAAGAAGAAGCTACAAACAAATCCTGTCATTGAAACAGTGAAGACGATAGAGATAATGGTAATAAAGTATGGGATAGTTAATACTTTAACTACGCTATTTAAATCTATATAAAGTAGACCAAGTCCTGCCATTAATGGAAAGGTAAAGTTGCCTGAGATAAATTTGTACCATTGTTGGCTTCCTCGTTCGACACTCGCTGGTAATAAACGAAAATATTTAACTACAGCGGTAGCAATAATCATTAAAACAGGACCAGGGAAATGAGTTACTTTTTCTAAAATCATACCGAAGATAAATAGTGTAGCTAAAATCATAACTGCGCCACTCATTGCACGAGCATCAAGAGGTGTCTTATCATCTTTTAACGCTTCAGCTAAGCCATCAAATTCAATTTTTACTAATTGACCGTGCCCACTTAAGTGAGGTTTAACTTCACCAATTCGGCTCATAATCGCCGTAAAAGTGATTGCAAAAAAGTTACCTACAACAGTTGCAGGAATTAATGCGCTAACAAAAACATTATAATCTTGATTAAGGATATTGCTGTAGGCATTGGAAAGTTGCAAAACACCTTCACCAATTCCTCCTGCCATTACTGGTGAAACTGTATAAAAGAAGGCGTGCTCCCAATCATCACCAAAAGCTACGGCGACACAGACGCCAACAAACGCAGCTAAACACATACCTAATAGCATCGGAATCATCATTCGAATAAAGCCTTGAACTAAAATAACTCGATGCATACCAAGAATACTACCGCACACTAAACTGGCGATATAAAAGAGTAAAAAGTTAGAGTCTTTCATTAACATCTTTGTTGCTGATAAAGTATTCTCATCAAAAACGTTGTAGTAAACCAATAATGAAGGAACGATAAGTGACAAAATGGCAGGCGCCCCAAATTTTTTGAAAAATGGAATATTCTGCCCGACAGTGCCTAAAAACCAACCTAAAGGTAATATCACAGCAAAACCACCAATAAGGCTTTTAGGTAGCATATCTAATTGTGCAGCAATAATAACGATAATCGAACAAACTAAAAATATGGGGAGGGGAAGTGAACCTATATACATTTTGTTTTCTTTTATATCTTGTAACATACTCATAACTAAACCTCTTTATTTTTTTATAGCACATATGCAGTATAGTTATGCAGAAAGAAATCAGAAGAATAAGAAAGTTAACTAACTAGTTTTGTAACTAATGTAAGTATCTTAATAGTTTTATGATTGATTTATATAGGTTTTTATGACAAAGTCACCTTTAAAATGGAAGAATTAGTAATGACTAATTTATTAGAAAGACTTTTATCAGTTATCTAATTAAAGAATGGATTGATGTCAAATTTTGACTATTTTTAGACTTAAAAAACCCCGCTCCTCAACTTTTTTTATACATCAATGAATCAACAATTTTTGTATTGTTTATCTAATAGATAACAAATAATTTAGGGAATAATAAATTAAGGAGTTAGTTTAATTAATATACTGAAAAGAAGGATATTACTTGCTTATTAGCTTCTTAGTTTATTATTTTATAGCTAGTCTTCACTCATCCTTTAATTTAACTAATTGATAGCCATTTTCAGTTGGTTTAATTTCAAAGGTTCCTAAATCTCGAACTGTTTTATCTTCTACGCCTTCACAGTCGCCAGAACGATGGAATAAATTGATTTGTAATCGAAGATGTGTTTCATCAATTTTTTCAAAAGTACCTTCTGAACGGGTAAAACAATCGTTACCACACCAGGCAGAGTATTTTGATAAGAAAGTACCATTAGTATTAAAAGTTAGCGAGTTACCGTAAATATATTTCGTTCCATCCGAACTTATATGTAATCTTTCAGCGGGGGGATTGGATAACTCAAATAAATCCAATTCATGATTTACTACTTTATTAATTTGCCAAAGATCATTTTTCCAAAAGTCATTTATGTCATTTTGTGCAAAGCAAAAAAATGGAAGCAAGAATAAAAAAAGAATTTTTTTCATGATGAGTTTTACTTTTTAAAATGTTGTGATAAGAATTTTGTATCAATTTTAGATTCAAAACCCCCGTTCCTCAACTGTAATTTTTTTGAGGATGCAGTATTAATGTAATAAACAAGCTTGAATTTTATCGACCTCTTTATTGAGTGCATCAATAACTAAATCTGGGTGGGCTCTTTCTAAGGTTTTTACATTTTCAAACCCTTCATTGCCAATAGAACCAGTATATTGTTGAGCTTGTTTGATATTGCTAAATAGATAACGGATATTTTTGGCATTGCGAGTAGCGGTTAATGTATAACTAACAAAGTATTTAGATTGTGATTGATAATTGGTAACAGCGTTAGCAACAACATTATTACCTTCAACTAATTTGATAGTATCACCACCATTTATCGTAATTGCTTGTTGAGAAGGCATATTATAATATGGCCACCATGCCGAACTTAAATAGTTTTCACGGTTCAAAACTACTGGTCTATTATCAAGTTCTTGTGCAATACAGAGTGATAATGAAGAATGAAGGATAGGTCGTGAAGTACTGTATTTATTTATGATATCCTCACCAAACGTGTTTTGAGTAATTTCTACACCTTCTGTTTGATAGATTGACAACATCTTCTGAGAAGAACAACCAGTTAGTAACGCAACTAAAACAGTAAAACCAATTAACTTTCTCATAACTCATCCTTCTTTGCATGATTAGTTTTATTCTAAACGGTTATAAAAGTATTTACCAGTATTTAGAACAGAAGGATTTAAATATTTTTTAGAGCTGAAAAGTATTAAAATGTATGATTTAATGTATTGAATTAATTATATTTATTTGCAATAAAATGAGAGAAGCTTGTCTTTCTCTCATTTAATTTATTAATCTTCTTTACCGCGAATTTTACGCGATAAACGTTTAAATCCGTGAGTAAATTTTTTAATTGCCATAGCCATGAAAGGAACATTAATTTTAATACCAAAGCGTTCACGTAATTCGATTGCATCATTGGCTTTAGTTAACCAAATAAAACCGGAGTTAGTTAAGTCGATTGCTTTGATTTTACCCTCTGGAGTTAAAATAAAGTTACCACCGTGAACATCGTTTGAAACAAGATTATAACTATGCAGTTTTTCAATACATGCTTTAACTTGCTCTCCATATTCACGCATTTCATCCCATGTTAATGAGCGTCCTTCTAAAAAATTAAAGATCATATAGTGGCGATTGGTGGTCTTATCAAAAGCAACTAAATAGAGTTCATAAGCGATATCGCATTTATCCAACGAAATTTTAGCTAGCTTACGGATTAGATTAAAATAAAAATCACCAGTTATTTTAGCAATAAGTCGACGTTCTAAACGATGCTCAACACCGCCATCTATTTTGAAAATAAATTTAGATTGATTGTGATTAATTAGATAAGTATATCTCTCAATTTTATCACTTGGATCGAGTAGCTCATGATGTCCTTCTTCGGCCAAAAATTGGTCAAAAAGTTCCAAATAATTTATCTCATCATTTTGTACGTAAGCGAACTTCATATTGCCGCGCTCGATTTCAATAATGTTTGCAAAGTTATTCAAGTTTTAAAGTCCTAAGATACATCAAAAAATGAGTTTATCTTAAACACTATCAAGCTTAAAGTAAATGAAACAGTCAATATTAACAGGTGATGCGTGCGAAAAAATATTGGTTACTAGTTAGCTGATGTTTATTTTACATAAAATTGGCAAAAAGCGGGCAAGTAACGTTTACTACAAAAGCATTTTTGCTATGTCTCAGTGTATTTATTGTCAATAAAGTTAAATCAATCTTTACTCTATTATGCAATTTAGCTTAGCGATTAAATACAAATGAGTTTATTGTTATCAGTTGATAGAATTATACAAATTAGGCTAAATCCTTGTATTAGCATTGTCAAATATAAAAAGGATGATATGACATTAATGTGGCTCTTTGACAAAGATGTCGATCTACCAAACCGATCATCTCTAATAATAGAACAGGACTTTACTGATTAAATTGGTTAAACAGCGTATTATATCCATCTAAATTACATCTACGTTTTAAATTTGGTTATGGGTAATCATTCTGCTATTTGGATTTTGTATATTATCAGAACGGCTAAACACTCTTTATATACCGGTATCACAACTGATGTCGCCAGGCGTTTACGCCAGCATCAAAATGGTAAAGGAGCTAAACACCTTAAAGGGCATCATAATTTAACCGTTGTTTATCAAATCAGTGTAGGTGACAGATCAACCGCATTGAAACTTGAGTATCGTATAAAACAGCTTTCTAAACAGAAAAAAGAGCAACTGGTGGCAAACGCCCCCGACTTAGTGAATTTATTAACTTTGATCAATCGATGATTTGCTCAATTGCAGAATATTGAATGATATTATTGTCCTGATTTGCAATAGAGGTTATTTGGCGTAATTTATTCTTGATACTGCTCAATTTAAAACATTGACATCAATTGTAGCGGTGGCGCTTTAATGGCTTGACTTTGCCGATTAAATTCAGCTAATTGCTGATACCAAAAATCAGCATCGATTATCCAAGGAAATGCGATTGGAAAAGCTCGGTCTTGCCAACGCTGAACTATCCAAGCCAGGTAGTGCACCATTCTCATTGCTCTAAGTGGTTCAATTAAACTCAGTTGGTTCATATCAAAATTATAAAACTCTTGATAGCATTCAAGAATGCTATCAAGTTGCAATTGTTGCGCTTTTCGATCGCCATTGAGTAACATCCAAATATCTTGAATCGCTGGTCCATTACGTGCATCATCAAAATCGACAAACATGGCACTATCACGCCATAATATATTACCCGCATGGCAATCAGCATGAAGGCGAATTGGTTGCCAATCGGTATGCCAATGCTGCTCAACAATCTGTATTAAGTGGGTTAAACTGGTCTTGAGTTCGTCATGGATTTTCTTAGGGATCAAATTAGAGGTTAACAAAACTTCTTTAGGCTGATAAAGATATTCTTCCAGTCCAATTGTGGGGCGATAAATAAAAGGTTGTTTTGCACCAATTTGATGAATACGTCCCAGCAAAGTGGCTACCGATTCCATTTGCTCGATATTATCACTTTCATATTGCCGTCCTCCTACACTTGGGAACAGAGCAAATAGGTAGCCTTCATATTCATGCAAAGTCTGACCATTAAAGGTTAATGGTGCAGCGACAGGAATATTAGCTTCTGATAGTTGCTTAGTAAATTGATGCTCTTCAAGAATTTGTGCCTGATTCCAACGATAAGGGCGATAGTATTTGGCGACATATCGTATGCGATCCTCATCAGAAAATTGATAGACACGATTTTCATAACTATTTAAAGCAGTCAGCCCGGAATCAACCCGAATACCAACGGTTGCCAAACTAGCAAAAATAACGTCGGGTGATAATGATTGAAATGAAAAGGCTGAACTATCCATTTTAGCGTTCCTTTATTGCTGGCTGAACCATTGGTCTAATTTCTGTTTCAAAGGCTCTAAGCCGATACGTTTTGGCGATGAAAACGGTGCAACAGTAATATCACCTTGAAAAGGTAAGATAGCTTCTTTAACCATGTTAACCTGTTTTTTTAATGCGCCTGAAGCGAGTTTATCGGCTTTAGTTAACAGTAGCATAACAGGAATATCAACTGATACAGCCCATTCAATCATTTGTTGGTCGAGATCTTTAAGCGGATGCCGAACATCCATTAATACAATTAAGCCTTTTAAGCTTTCTCGTTTTTGCAGATATTCGCCTAATGATTTTTGCCATTTGCGTTTAATCGCTTCCGGAACTTGTGCATAACCATAGCCCGGTAAATCGACTAAACGACAATTTTCTTCCACTTCAAATAGGTTAATAAGTTGCGTTCGTCCCGGTGTTTTACTAGTTCTTGCTAAAGATTTTTGATTGGTTAATGTGTTAAGTGCACTTGATTTACCGGCATTAGATCTGCCGGCAAAGGCAACTTCAACGCCACTATCAATTGGTAAATGTGAAATATCGGGAGCACTTAAAATAAAATGCGTTTTAGCATAGTTTAATGGTCGAATGTCGGTCATAAAAAATGTCCTTTAAGTGCATTAACGGCACTTAATCACTTAAAATGCCGTTACTGTATAGAAAAACTTAGGAATTGACAACTTTTTCGACTGCTTTGCTAAGTCGGTTCATTCCTTCGTTTATTTCGTCTTCAGATATAATTAGCGAAGGGGTAAAACGAAGCACATTTGGTCCTGCATTAAGGATCATTACTTTAAATTCGGAGGCAACATTCAAGAAGTCACGTGCTTTATTATGAAACACTGGTTGTAATTCAGCACCTAAAAGTAGTCCTTTACCACGGTATTCTCGAAATACTTTGAATTTATCATTTATATTTTCTAGTTGTTCAATAAAGATTGCTCGGCGTTTTTGAACGCCTTGAAGTACATCAGGTGTGTTGATAATATCAAATGCCTCACAACCAACAGCACAAGCAAGAGGGTTTCCACCATAAGTCGTGCCGTGAACACCTGGGTGCATTACTGATGCTATGTCATCGGTTGTTAACATTGCACTGATAGGGAATCCTCCGCCAAGTGCTTTTGCTGAAGTTAAAATATCTGGAACCACGTCATATTGCTGATAAGTGTATAAAGTACCCGTTCTCCCCATTCCACATTGAACTTCATCAAAGATCAATAAAGCTTTATATTGATCGCAAAGTGCTCTCAGACCTTTCAAAAATTCTGGTGTTGCTGCGTTTAATCCACCTTCTCCTTGTACTGGTTCTAACACCACTGCACACGTATGATCATCCATTACTGCCTTAACGGCATTTAAATCATTAAAAGGGACATGAATAATATCAGCAGGTTTAGGACCAAAACCATCGGAATATTTAGCTTGTCCACCCACTGATACTGTAAAAAAGGTGCGACCGTGAAACGATTGATAAAACGAGATAATTTTAGTTTTATAAGGAGTATATTTTTGAGCCGCATAGTATCTTGCTAATTTGAAAGCAGCTTCATTTGCTTCAGCGCCTGAATTAGCAAAGAAAACGCGCTGAGCAAAGGTATTATTAATAATTTTTTGGGCAAGGCGTAAAGCCGGTTCATTGGTAAAAACATTACTTACATGCCATAATTGTTCACTTTGTTGGTGTAAGGCATTAATTAGCCTAGGATGGCAATGACCAAGCGCGTTAACCGCAATCCCTCCTGCAAAATCGATATACTCTTCACCATGCTGATCCCATACTCTACTACCTTTCCCTTTAATAGGTATAAATTTAGCTGGTGAGTAAACGGGTAGGATTACTTTGTCAAACAGTTCTCGTGTTATTTCTGGCTGCATTATACGATCCTTATCTTATCTAACAGTATTTTTCTATTTTATGTTATTTATAAAGATAGTAAAGTAAATATTTATTCATAAATACTGAATTTATATTCATTTAAAAAAGTTGGATATTTTGTATATTTTATTCTTTTCTGCAATTATTTTCGGGTATAATTAGCGATTAATTAATAATCGTTAATAAAATAGGAATAAATATGAGTCGTATTATTTATTGCCATTATTTAAAAAAAGAATCCGAAGGTCTAGATTTTCAGCTTTACCCAGGAGAGCTAGGCAAGCGTATTTATAATGAAATTTCTAAAATAGCATGGCAAGAATGGCTTAAGAAGCAAACAATGTTAATTAATGAAAATAAGCTTAATATGATGAATTTAGAACATCGTAAAAAAATTGAAACCGAAATGATAAAGTTTTTGTTTGAAGGTGAAGATGTGGTTATTGATGGATATAAACCTGAAAATTGAGAGATTACAATGAAAAACAATTTTAAAATTCTAACATTACTCATTTCAGTAAGTTTATTAACAGCCTGTCCTGGCTCAAATAACAAAAAAACTGATGAAGACTATTATATAAAAGATACTAATGCATTTAATATTTTAATAAGTCAGTACGCTAATAATATAGAACAAATCTGGGGACCTAAAGAGGTTCTTATTGCTGGTCCTAAAGATTATGTTCAATATGAAGATAATCTACAAACTCGAGTTCATATCAATTTTGTTTCTGGGATAATTACCATTGAAACTTTATCTGATACACCAATCAATAATTTGAAGGACGCAATTGTATCTACATTACTTATGCCAGAACCTGTTGATATTATCAGGCGAGATAAAATAAGTCAGGATTTATCACAAGAACCTTTTTTATATAACCAGGTTCTTGATCAAGAAAGACAACCAATTCGTTGGAGTGGTAGGGCAAATAGCTTTGCCGATTATTTGCTTGCCAATAATTTAAAAGTACGCTCTTCTGGAGCTCATAAAATCACTTATGTTGAAATCAAACTTGTTCCAAACCACATTAATCAACGTGCAAGAAAATTCTTACCTTTAGTGACTGAAGCCTCAAATCGTTACTTTATTGATGAACGATTGATTTTAGCTATTATGGAAGTTGAATCAGCATTTAACCCATTTGCGGTAAGTCGTACAGATGCATTAGGATTAATGCAAGTACAACAACATACTGCTGGTCGAGACATCTTCAAGTTGCGTGGAAAACCAGGTGAACCGAGTCGTCAGTTTTTACTTGACCCTCGTAATAATGTTGATATGGGAACTGCCTATTTATCTTTACTAAAAACGAAGTATTTAGCAGGCATAAATAATCCAATATCACTACGATATGCAATGATCACCTCTTATAATGGTGGGGCTGGAAGTGTATTACGTACTTTTTCTGATGACCGAAATGAGGCGATCAATATAATTAACTCCATGACACCTCAACAAGTTTATCGCAAATTAGTGACTTCACATGTTTCTCAAGAGTCACGAAATTATCTTATCAAAGTTAGTAGAATTCTAGATAATAAATAAAAAGTATCTATTTTTTATAGGACTATCACATTATTTTAAATAAATAATATTGTGATGGTCCTTTTAACAAATATTAAATTTCTTATGCAAAATTTAATATTTTAACCTTCCCCTTTCATTTCTTAAAAATAGCTTACCACAAGAGTTGTAAATAACGCATAATAATTTGTTTTATAATAATATTTTGACTTACAACTCTTATCAAATATGAAGTTGCTGGCTATCAATGGCAAATCTAGAATATATCAACATTTTTATAATAAATTTCTAATATTTATATGTTTGTAAATGAACATATAGAAAATTTTCATTTCTTTAATTTTGAAATTTCTTCAGCTCTATTTTTATAACAACAAGATGTATTTAAGTGAAAGGAAATAATAGTTCATGGTCAAATTTAATCGTTTCCGTAACATTTCTTATCTAAGTATAAGTGCTGCATTTTTACTTGGTTCAAATAGTGTTTATGCGAGTACAGAGACCGTACCAAAATTAAATATTATCCGCGATGAATTTAATTCAGCGGAAAAACTAAATTTAAGTATCTATAATCCGAAACTTAAATTAACATCCCAAGGTTTATTCAATACCCCAATGGGGCTTTATGTTTATACCAACTATCCGAGTAAAATAGCAGAATATCAAATCACTATTTATCGCCAATCTGATGTCGATAACCAACATCCAATAAAAACATTGAAGTTTAATGAAATTAGCCCATATGAAGCACTATTGTGGCAAGGTGATACCGACAATGGAGAACCATTGTCAATTGATAGTGATTATAAAGCGATTTTAACCACGACTAGTCATGACGGTTTAAAAGATAACGTTCATGCCGTTAACTTTAGTACATTAGGGCGTGGTATAAAACAAGAGAGTGAATTTATTTCATATAGCAAATCTAATGTTTCTTTCTCACCAGCCACTAACTTGACCTTTGGTAAATTAAAATCAGATAGTACTATTCCTGGTTTTGGAGAAAGTCGGATCGATCATCAAGGCATTGTCAGTGGTGCGCAGGATCGTAAAGTTGTCATTCAAATGGCGGGACTAAAAGATAAAAAAGATGTGATGTTAAATGGTGAACGATTGGTGGTGGATAATAGTGGTCGTGCTATGCGAGAGATGATCTTATCGCCAGGAGAATATCAGTTCGATTTAACTTGGAAAGATGAATTTGGTCAAACTCATTCACAAAACGAAAAATTAGTTGTTCAAAAAGAAAATGATGTTTTTTATGTCGGTATTGTTGATGTCACTTATGCTCAAAATAATGTTAGTGGTGAAGGTCAATCAATAGTGGAAGATGCTGATAGCCATCATTATAGTGGTAAAGGTAGTTGGGATGGTCGAGTCGCATTTTATTTAAAAGCCAATAAAGAAGATTATCGTTTAACAGCTCATTTAGATACCACCGAAACCAAATTAAAAAATGCGTTTGGTCATTTAGGTGAAAAAGACCCAACGCGTTTTGTTCGAGAAATCGATCCTCAAGCTTATTATCCAATTTATGGTGATGACTCAACCACTGAAAGTGATGTTGATACCGAAGGTAAATTCTATGTTAAGTTAGAGAAAGGAAAAAATTACGGGTTATGGGGTAATTATAATACCCAAATTACTGGCAATGAATTTGCAAATTTTAACCGAAGTCTATACGGTGCTAAGCTTTACCATGAAAGTGAGCAGACGACAAAATATGGCGATACTCGTACATTAGCTACCATATTTTTATCAAATGGTGAAACACGAGGTAGTCATAATGAATTAGCCTCAACTGGTGGTAGCTTATACTTTTTGAAACATCAACGTGTAACTCAAGGTAGTTTAAAACTTTCGGTCGAAGTACGCGATCGTAACACTGGACGAGTATTAAGTACCAGTTCCTTAACCGAAGGTGTGGATTATGAAGTTAACCAATTCCAAGGTCGTATAATGCTAACTAAACCATTACCAATGACCTCCAGTGGTGGCTCGGGTAGTTCCATTATCGAAGGTGGAAACTTAGTTGGTGGTGATCCAGTTTGGATTATAGCTGAATATGAATATTACTCGGATGGATTTGACCTTGAAGGTCAGAAAGTTTTTGGTGGAAGAGCTTATCACTGGTTAAACGATTATCTACGTATTGGGGGAACTTACCTAAGTGAAGATCAGGCTAGTGGTGATAATTATGAATTGAAAGGTGTGGATTTAATTGTAAGACCAACGCAAGGAACACACACTCAATTAGAATACGCCAAAACTAAAGCGAAAATGAATGATATATTTGTATCGAGCAATGGTGGTCTATCATTTACTGAAACTGTGCTATCAGGTGATACTCGTGGAGCAGCTTGGAAAATAGAACAAAAAATCGATTTTAATGATTTTACCGAAAAAGATGTTCCACTAAGTTTCAAAGGCTATTACTCGATGCAACAAGAAGGTTTTTCATCTTTTGCTAAAGCACGTAGTAGTGATTTAGAAGAATGGGGCGGTGAATTGCGTTATGACTTTGAACCAGATAAAAAAGGTGTATTGGTTGGTCATAGCCAAGAAAAAGATAAAGCAAATTACGTTGAACGAATTACTCGTGCACAATATTACACTGCCTTAGGTGAATTATATAAAACCGCTTTAGAGCTACAACAACGAAATGATCATAATTATGGTAGTGATTCAACTAAAGAAACATTAGTAGCGGCAAAATTAGAACGTTCATTCTTTGATGGCCGAGATAAAGGTTATATCATCCAACAATTAACCTTAAATAAATCAGGTGATGTTGCTGATGATAACCGCACAACGCTAGGTTATAACTCGCAAGTGACAGAAAACATCAATATCGGTGCTGAAGTTTTTGGTTCTAACCGAGGTGCAGGAGGTGGTGTACAAGGTAGCTGGGATGTTAATGAACGAACCAGTTTATACACTAAATTATTAAATGATGTCGATTCAACTTCAGGTCGGGGAATAACTACTGTTTTTGGTGGAAAAACCAACGCGACAAGTAAAATGGAGTTATATTCTGAGCGTCAATTTAAAACCAGCAAAATTGATCACACTACTTCAGATATCTATGGTGTCAATTATAAACCAACTGAAGCGCAATATGTCGAAGGGTCTTACTCTATAGGTCGAGTAAATAACCGTAATCGAAATAGTACCAGTTTGACAGGAAATGATGAAACTCGCCGAGATGTATATGCAGTAGGTTATGGCTTTAAAAATGAAAAATTTCAAATGCGTAACCGCCTTGAATATCGTATAGATGAAGCAAGTGAGCGTATCAAACAATGGGTCACGACAAACCGTGCTAAAACTATCGTAAGTGAGAACTTAAGTTGGCTTACTCAGTTTGATTTTGCTAAAACATTAGGTGAACGCGATGATAAAGTTGTGAGCAATTATACTGAATCTATGGTTGGTTTTGCTTATCGACCCCAAGTCATTAATAACCTAAATCTGTTTGGAAAACTAACCTATGTATATGGATTAGATCCTGACGATCAGCTAATCGCAAACTCTACCTCATCAGGCAGTAAAAGTTACACATCAAGCTTATATGATCAGAAGAGCTGGGTGTGGTCGTTAGAAGGGGTTTATGAATGGAATGCAAATTGGGAAACGGCGTTTAAAGCGGCGCACCGTCAAGGGCATTTACGTTACAAAGGCGAAAGTAATTGGTACTCATCAGGCGCAGACTTATATGCCTTAAGAGTCAATTACAAGCTTGGCGATTGGGAATATCAAGTAGAAGGAAGAACCTTACGCACAAGTTTAGCCGATGACCATAAAGATGGTTTAGTTACCAGTGTTTATCGCAATGTTGGTGACAATATCAAGATGGGTGTAGGTTATAACTTTACTGATTATAACGATAACTTAACACACCTGAATTACCGTTCACATGGTTGGTTTGTAAATGTCGTGGGGAGTTTCTAATGAACAGTTGGCAAAAAGTTAAAAATGGTCAACCGCATTTACAAATGCAAGTGAAATCAGATCAAAAAGTCGAAAACGTTAAAAAGAATTTACGCATATCAGGAGAAAAGATAATGCGAACTGAGCATAACACAAAATCTAAAAGAAGATCATTAATAAAAGTTTTTAATTATAAAGCGATAATAAAACACTTTAATTTAGTGTTGTTCTCATTTTTTATTTCGTTTATGGCTCTATCGGTAGCAAATGCGATACCGATTTCAGGTAAAGTCTTTCTGGATTATGATGGTAACTCTAATAATGTCAACTTCCCATTAAAAAACTTACCTGTTGAACTAAAGGATTATACAGGTGCGAAAATTGCTGGTGTAAACACCGATGAAGATGGGGCTTATGAATTTGATGTATCCTCATTAGGTTCTTATAAAGTTGAAGTAAAAACAAGCAATAATGAAAGTGTATCCAAGTCAGTTTCAGTTAATGGTATGACTGGTGAATTGGGTCAAAATCTATTTTTAAAAGGTAATGGTGGAACTGTTCACCTTAAAGTTAAAGATGATAATAATCAGGGAATTAATGGTATTCCAGTTAAATTGCTTAATGCATCAACAAAAAATGTAATAGTATTAAATACTAATTCTAATGGTGATGTTGAGATAAAAAACACATTATTGAATGATGAATATGCGGTTTACTTTGATTCTGATGTTGATACTTTTTTAAAGGCTTTAAAGTATAAATTATGGGATGTTACTTTAAATGGTATTAATACCTATAATGATAAAATTAAGTTTACAATGAAAGGAGCTGAACAAAGTGGCTCTTTTAATCTCAAAAAGCGAAATCCGAATAAGCTAGATGGTGTCATTGCGTTTGATATGGATAATGATGGACTTTACACAGTCGGTACCGATCCAGGATTAGAAGGAATAAGAGTTGATATTTATTATGAGAATACTACTATCCCTGTTATGGGTACAAATCCAGTTACTACGGGAGATGATGGTTTTTATGGTTTCAGTGATTTAGCTGTAGCAACTTATGATATTGTAGTTTCAAATGTTCCTGCACCTCCATTTAAATACTTACCAAGCGATCTGAGAAAGAAAGCGAAAATACCTAATGAGTTAGGTAATCCAGTAGGTCCTAATTTCGTATTTCAGATTGACCCATATGATACAACTCTATCTAGTATATCAGGTAATGTTTTTGTTATCGGACCACAACAATATCTTAGCAGTGGTCCCGATTCAGGTAAATCGGATAATAATATTTATGATACTAGGGTTGGTAGCCGAGGAATGTCAACAAAAGTTGTACTTTATCAACATACTGGTTCAGAATGGAAAAAAATTTCCACTACAAAAACAGATGGTACAACAGGATCCTACCAATTTATAGGTCTTACTAAAGGTAAAGATTACAAAGTTTCGTTGACTGAATCAGGTATTGATCAGACTAAATTCTATTTCCTCAATGATACTGATGGAAAATCAACGAGTACTTCTCCAAATTCAAGAAGTAGTCATAAAGGTAAAGTCACATTAAGCAACAATACTAAAGATAATATTGCTGGAAAAGAAATTATTATACCTAATTTAAATAATAAGAAAGAATATCAAAACTTCTGGTATTCACCAGTACAAAAAGCTATAGGTAATTTAATGGTTGTTAACTATTTAGAAACAGCTGGAGGACATTGGAGTTGGAGTACAACTTACAATGGACTAGAGGCAAGTTCAGCCAGTACCTATACTAAGATAGTATTTTACGAAGAAGATGGTGTTACCCAAGCAACTGACTCTCAAAATAATAAACTTGAAGTAACTTATAAAAGACCAGGGTATTATGGTTTAAGAGACCTTCAGAATTATTATATTGACCGTTGTGGTTTGTTTAATTATTCGGTTGAAGATTATGATACTAATCTTCTGGAAAAACCTACATCATTACAGAATTTCACGGTGATGCTAACCCCTGGTAGAGTTTGGGACGATAGACTTATTTTTGCACCTAAACAGAAAAATACTATCTCAGGTTATGTTTATTTAAATAATAGTCATCCAGGTACTTTAGGTAGTTATGCTCCTAATAATGATACAGCTATTAAATATAATCGAGTTGTTTTGGATAGGAAAGTTGACGGTGAATGGGTCGAATTTACTAACTTTTCTACTGATGAAAATGGTAAATATGAATTTACTAATTTACCGAATGGTGATTATCGAATTACGGCTAAACAAACATATGGTTTGGCAAGTAATATAAAAGACGGGGATCTAGTTTTTGAAAATAATGACCAAAATAAAGGGTTTAGTATAGATCCAGGTAATAACAAAAAAACCATATCACAAATTGAATTATCAGTTAATGGCGGTAGAGTATTTGATACTAATACCAATTTTTGGTATAAGTTGAAAGTCAATGATTATGTTATTCGAGGTACAGTATACCTTGATACATGGTTAGCTGACAGTAAGCTCCAAACAGGAGAACTTTATAACTCTAATGATTTGCCATTGAAATATGCAACAGTTCTACTTTGCCGTGATGGAAATGAAAGCGATTGTACGGAAAATGGTATAAACTTTCTTGATAAGCAAATCACAGATGGTAAAGGTGACTACGTATTTAATGGACAACTTAATAATGTAACTGTTAATACAGATTATATGATTAAGGTAAAATATGATGGAATAAAAACAGTTACGAACGCGAGTGAGAATTTATATCCATTTTATAGAGTTAAATTTACAACACTTGATGCGCCTATTACTAGAAACTTCCTTATGCAAGGTAAAGGTACTATTTCTGGTGCACCAATTAATGATATAAATGGTGACACGCAATATGCAGGCTATCAAACAATTGAACTAGGTAAAGGAAATTTTGATCTCTATTATTGGGATAAAGATCATTATGAATATTGGGCAGATATTGGTGATTATTATCATGCATTCGATTTAAAATCTTTACCGAAAGGTAAATATAAAATTGTGCATAAGACTAGCACTGGTGATTATATTGATATAGCCGATCAAGATCCTGCAACTCAACCTGGTACATTGCAGTTTGAAGTTCAAGCTGATGGATCTTTAGCTAATGGGATGCAAGCTGATAAACAGTGGTTTATGCAAGCAAATAAAGCTCCAGAAGCGTTAACTGAAGCTGTTTCAGGTAATATCTATCTGGATGTTACTGGTTCAAATGTTAAGAATGAACAGTCAATTTTGTTAACTAAAGAAGAACTAGAAAAATATAATCCTTCCAAAATAACTGTTGAAGGGGTATTTACTCCTCGTCTTTATAATAATCATTACAGTGGAAATTTTGAATCATTATTCGATACACCAGATTTTATAGATAAGGGAGTAAAAGACAACGGTAGATTTGTCTATAACAAGACAAATTCAAGGTTCAGAAATAAATTATATATTTCCAACATGATGTTAAAACTAAAAGGGTTGGATAATGCATTCGAAATAGTAGGTAATAGCGGTCAAACGAAAGGCAACTATTTACCGAGTAAAGTACAAAACGGTTTGGAGTATATGCAGGTAGAAATATTGCAAAATGGTACTCCAGATCAATATTGGTTACTAAGATTAAGAGAAACCACTGAAATTGGTGGAAAACTTTATTACGATTATGATAACAATGGTATTTTTGAACCTAATAATGGTGACGTGCCAATGACAGGGGTTCGAGTAGAGTTATATCGTAATGGTTCTAATAATGTTTACTCATACACAACGACAGATAGTAATGGTAATTATAAGTTTACAAACCTGTTATATGATGACTATAAAGTTAAAGTCACAGCTCAAGGATTAGATACAAGTCGTTATGAATTGAAAAGTTTATCTGACACAATTTCTAATATTAAAATTACACAAAGCAATCCAACTGTACCAAATGGAGCATTAGATTTTCTTTATAAAAAAGAAGGTGATTCCTCTATTTATGGTTATGTGTTAATTGATATTAATAATAATGGTGAAGCAGATATTAGTTTCGATAAAACAGGTGATGTGCCAGTACAAAATGTTACTATCAATTTATATAAAGGACCTACGGCAACTGGTAGTCCATTTAAGACCGTAAAAACTAATCAAATTGGTGTTTATAGTTTTGATTTAGATAAAAATCAACTTAATGATACTTATGTTGTTCAAATTGAGCCTCCTAGTGGGTATGGTGTTATTTCTAATGCCGATAAAAATACCAATACAGTTTTATCGCCAATTAGCTTTAGCTCGGGAAGGCAAAACCAACAAAGTAAATACTTCTTGTTAGCTGGTGGAACAAACCCTAATCCTTCAGCAGGGATTACTAGCCCTACAGCAATAAATAGTGGTATTTCTGGTAAAACATTAATTGATGATCCAGATCCTACAAACTATAAACCATTGAAAGATGTTTTATTGAGTTTGATTGATGAAAACGGTAAAGAGATGGCTCGCCAATATAGCGATGCTAATGGTGAATATCATTTCTATAATTTACCGAGTGGAAATTATAAAGTTAACGTGAAACATCCACCAGCATATTATGTTGTTGTTAGAAATAGTGTGAGCACTACTCAACCAATTGATACTATTTCAGGTATTACTGTTACTAATTCAGGGGTAACGGATAAAACCTTCTTCTATAGCAAAGCAAGCCATGATGGTATCCAAGGTGATATTTATGTTGATTTTAATGATACTAATACTGATACAAGTCAATTGAATGAGTATGCACATTTAATCAATAGTTCACACCAAGTAACAGTTAAGCTTTATGATGGTTTAAATGGTACAGGTCAGTTGTTAATGACACAATTGACAACCAATGGGCACTATCATTTTGCAGATCTTTTATATGGAAATGATGTTGATTACTCAGTTAAAATTGAAATGAACACTCTTCCGGACTATGACTTTAAATTCAGTAAAGCAGGTAATAGGGCGCAAGATATTGTTATTCCTGTAAAAGCATTGAAAGAAGAGGGATCATTAGATAATCACTATGTAGTTTTAGGTAAACAACAACTAGGTGGTGATGTTTGGATAGATAATAATAATGATAAGATTAAAACTGATCAAAAACTGACTAATGATGTTGAGGTTGAATTATCTTATCAAGTACCAAATACAAATACTTTTAAAACGCTTAAGAAGACAAAAACGGCTAACATTGCATTGAATGGTAATGCATCGAAAAATGGGCAGTATTTGTTTGATAAATTACCAAAAGATTATAATTATCAAATTAAGGTTAGTACTCCTAATTCGACTGTATTAGTACCAGCGACTGATATACCGAATAATACTAATACATTCAATTTTGAACCTTTAACTGATAATGATTTTAATAGCAGTACAGCTTTCAAATATACTGGACGAGTATCAGGACAAGTTGTTATTGATGTTGATGATAGCAAAGATAGAACCGGTGCAGACACTAGTTTTGCAGGTGTTAAACTGGTTCTAACGAAAGTATCAAGTTCAACTTTCAGTGGTGAACAAACTTCATTTGAAGCAACAACTGATCCAAATGGTAACTTTGTATTTGATAATATTCCAGTAGGAACATGGGCTATTTCAACAGCATCTTCACAAACAATAACTGATTGGAATAGTTATGTTCTAAATTATACGGCTATTGGAAATAATGTTGTTCCAATACAACAAAGTAATAATTTATCGTTAGAAGTTGAAGTGACAGCTGATCAAAATGTTGTTGATAACATTGATATTGGTTATCGAGGTAATAGTAAGATTACCGGTTATGTCGTTATTGATAGTGATAGTGATGGAGTTTATAGTTCTAACGATATAAGCTTTGGTCAGCTAGCTACTCCTATAACGCCGAAAATAACACTAACTTCGGCAACTAATAAAGCTGGATTTAAAACAAAAGAATTTACTGTTGATGCATCAACTGGTCTTTTCGAAATAACAGGATTGAGCGCTTATAATTATGAAATAAGTAGTAATGTGAGTGATTCTAATTATAAATTAGTCTTTAGTCCTGGAAATCCATCACCTGTATCTGAGACAGCAACTTTTAATGTAAATGGACCAAATGATACAAGTTTTGAAGCAAATCCAAATACAAGAGTGTTTGGGTATCAGTTTGATCGTAAATTATCAGGGAATGTTTATTTAGATATCGGTGGAAATGAGTCTGAAAAAACATTTAATCCAAAACTAGATGGGGCGGTAGTTAAAGTTGAAGGCGAATTGAGTAACAATAAGCATGTAACTCATACTAAAACTGTAGGAAGTAACGGTGAATTTACCTTCAATAATATTACTGAAGGTAAATGGACAGTATCTGTCTCTCATCCGACACGAACTGATTTAACCTATAGTTATTTTGTTGAAAAAGTGGTAACCCCAACTGCTGTCAATAATAATAGTATCACTTATGAAGTAGATTCAAATACTGGCAATGAGATCAAACTTGATTTAGGTATGAAAGGCCAAGCTAAGATTACTGGTAAAGTCGTGTTTGATAATGATGCGGATGAGCAATTGTCATCATTCGATACTGGTGTCGATGGTTTAACCATAAAATTGATAGACCCAAATAGTGATACCGTTATTTATAAGGAAGCGGTATCGAATAGTGATGGTGAATTTACTTTTGATAATTTAGCTAATGGTAGCTACCGAATTAGAGTGACTGACCCATCTAATAAATTAAATGGTTATGTCATTAGCTTTAGTCCTTCTGGTCAAGCATCATCAAATACTGCTTCGGATATTGCGACAATTTCTATTTCAGGCGATGCTGCGCAATCAGATAGGAATGACTTTGGTTATAAATCTAATTTAGGTATAAGTGGACATATCTATCAAGACATTATGGGTAATGGTCAGCATAATACTAACTATCCTCCGCTAGCAGGTGTTGGAATTACCGCAGTTAATCAAAGTAATAATTTAACTATTAATGCAGTTTCTCTTGCAGATGGTAGTTATTCACTAAACAATCTGATTGCTGGTACTTGGATAATTAAAATTTCAAATTCACCGTCAGGTTGGAATTATAGTTATTTTGATGCTGCCGTAGGTAATGCAACTATTAGCGAAGTTAACCCTGGCGAATTGAAAATAATAATCGCGTCAAATGATACGGTAGGAAAAAATATTAATTTCGGTTTGAAAGGTAGTGCAAAAATATCAGGTAAAGTTGTTGTTGACGTGGATGTAAATGATAATGTCGGTTTAAATTATCATGCAGCATCAATTGATAGACCATTAAGCGGTGTAGAGGTTACCCTTAAAGCAAATGGTTTAAACGGTACAACGGCTATTTCAACAACTACAGGAAGTGACGGTAGTTATAAGTTTGAAAACCTTACCGCATATAATGATTATGAATTGACTGTTAATGATAGTAACTTGACTGGAGCTGGCTATCAAATCAGTTTCAGTCCAGCTATGATAAATGGTGGGTCTGCAATTAATCATGATACATTAGCATTAACATCTGCTACTCAAGATCTTGCTCAGATTGACTATGGTTATAAGAGCCAAAAAACCTTGAAAGGAACTATTTATAAAGATGTTTCTGGAAAAGGTGTGCATCAAACATACGATACAACTTTAGCGGGAGTTACCGTTGAGGCAAGAGATGTTAATGATCATAATATAGTATTAACTGCAATTAGTGATCCTAATGGGCAATATGAAATTAATAATATAGCTGAAGGTCAATGGGATGTAACTGTAAACGCAACAGCCGTTGCAGGTTATAGTTACAGTTATGTGATTCAGCCTCAAGGTTCAAATTCAACATCTATAACAAATGGAACAAGAATTAAAATTGAAGCAACATCTTCTAATTTGGTCACGAATGTTGATTTTGGATTGAAGGGACAAGCAAGTATTAGCGGTCAAGTTGTAATTGATGTTGATACTCAAGATGGTAATGCTATTTCATCTCGGGATATCGGTATTGATTCTCTAATTCCAAATTATCAAGTTGAGTTATTTGTAGACGATAATTTAATTGATAAGAAAGCCGCAACTACTACTGGAACAAATATTGATGAGCTTGGTAAATATCAATTTGACAATTTAGCTTCTGGTATTAGTTATAAAGTTAAAGTTAGTATGGGAAGTAATAGTTACATTAGTAGCTTCATGCTTACTGATAGTAATATTGCCGCAACAATCAATAAAACAGATAACTTGATGGAAGAAACCTATCAGTTTGCTAGTGCAACAGATCAAGCTAAAAACGTTACATTTGCTTGGAGTGGTATTAGTGGCATTAAAGGTAAAGTGTTCTTGGATAATAATGATGATGGAGAATATAATCCTTCAATAGATACAGCTATTAATGCTCCAATAACAATTACCTTTAAAAATGTGAATAATCCGTCAATTAACTTCACACGTAATTTAGCTGCTGGTGATATAGATTATGATGTTGCTAATCTTATTCCGGGCAAATGGAGTATTGAAATTGCTGGCGTACCATCAACACTAAAAGCTAGCTTTGACCCTGATGATGCCCATCATAATGCAAGTGGTGAATTAAAATTACCGCAAACTGCGAATATTGCCGTCATAAATATTACAGGTAAGTTATCTGATCAAAACTTTGGTTATATCAATGGTGGTATTATCGAAGGTAAAGTTCTAGATGATAATCAAGGTGCTGGTTTAACTGGAGTATCTGGTTATAAAGGTTTATCTGGAGTTAAAGTTTACTTATTAGATGGTAATAAAAACCATATAATGGATAGAAATGGTCGTCCAATTGTTTCGACCAGCAATGACAATGGTAAATTTAATTTCCGTAATCTAATCAGTGATACTACTCGTAGTACAAGCGCACGTTACTTTATCCGTGTTCTTTATGGCGATTATAATGATGGAACTGTTAGTGTAGGTCGAGGTAATCCTTTATATGATCTAATACCATCATTTGATAAGTATAGAGATGCTAGTGGTAATTTAGTAGAGCATGATTTAATTAATCTCTCTAACCCACCGGCTACAATAAACTTTAATGGTGTAGGTGGTGAACATACTGTACCAGTTATGGTAAATGATGGAACAAGTAATTTAGCATATGGAATTTTATTAGGTTATCGTAGTTCAGATGCTGATATAACTATTGCTAAAATTGCATTAAAAGATAAGGTAACGGTTGGTGATATTGTTCCTTACTCTATTAAAATAACGAATAATAGTTCACGCGTTTCAACTATTAAGATCAAAGACGTTTTACCAGCAGGCTTTAAATTTGTTAAAGGCTCCACTCGCCTTAATGGTAAAAAAGTTGAAGATCCTACTGGAGGAAGAACAGTAAATTCACAACTTATTCAATTAAAACCAAAAGGTGAATTAACCTTTACCTATATGCTTGTTGTTGGTGCTGGTGTCACTCAAGGTGAATACACTAATACAGCTGTAGCAGTTAATTCAATAAATGGAAAAGTTGTATCTAATACTTCTCAGGCAACAGTAACTGTTACTGCTGATCCATTATTTGATGATGCACTAATCTTCGGAAAAGTGTATGTTGATAAAAATGGTAATGGTGTTCAGGACGAAGGTGAAGAAGGCTTAGGTGGTGTAAAACTAGTTACTGTACGTGGTGAAATTATTACAACTGATGCTAGTGGTCGTTATCACATAGTCGGTGTATCTGGTGGACGTTGGGAACGAGGTGCGAATTTTGTTCTTAAATTAGATACAAGATCACTACCGAAAGGCTATGAAGTAATTGGGCGTAATCCTAAAGTAGTGAGAGTATCACCAGGCTTACCAAGTAAAGTTGACTTCACAGTTTCAGAGGAAAAGAGTCAATAACAAATGAATTTGGATCGTAAGATCCAAATTTTAAACCACCTTAATTTCCGTCCTTTTCTGATTTATTAGGAAAAGGGCGGAATTTTTTATTTCTAACTGATAATTATATTGATTTATAACTGTTTATCTCTAAATATTAACTATTTAAGTGCAGAAAAAAAACATTGAAAAGTAACTAAAAAAAACAATTGGTTAAAAAAAATGTTTTTTTTAACTAAAAAATTGATGATCTGACTTAAATTAGTAGTATACTATGCGCCTCATAAAAGCATAGTTTTTTTGAGGATGTCAACTTGAGTAATGATAAGCTTGTGGACTCGTTTTCTCCCGCGCAAATGACCCAAATCGCCGAGGAACTTGGCAACTATAAAGTAAATAAAAACCCTACTAGTACTATAGTATCAGCTATCCTTGCCGGTGTTTTTATCTCTATCGCATTCGTTTTCTATATTACTGCTACAACAGGGACTTCAACCGTTGCTTTTGGCTTGGCTAAATTAGTTGGCGGTATTTGCTTCTCGTTAGGTTTGATGCTTGTTGTATGTTGTGGAACAGATCTTTTTACTTCAACTATTTTAACCATTTTACCTAAAATGACACATAAAATTAGTTGGATAAAAATGTTCCGTAATTGGATTTTGGTCTATATTGGTAACTTTATCGGTGCTATACTATTTGTAGGAATTATTTGGTTTTCTGGGCAATATATGGTAGCCAATGGTTTGTGGGGATTGAATGTATTACAAACCGCAGATCATAAATTACATCATACTTTCATCGAAGCTGTATTTCTTGGTTTATTAGCTAATTTAATGGTTTGCTTAGCTGCTTGGATGAGTTATGCTGGTCGCAGTCTACTTGATAAAATGCTAATTATGGTATTACCTGTAGCAATGTTTGTTGCAAGTGGTTTTGAACATAGTATTGCAAATATGTTTATGATTCCTATGGGAATTGTAATTAATAATTTTGCATCACCTGAGTTTTGGACTACTGTTGGAATATCTCCTGATTCATTTAAGGCATTAACCGTTGAGCATTTTATTGTAAATAATTTAATTCCTGTTACTATCGGGAATATTTTAGGAGGCTTGTTAGTCGCTATCCCTAATTGGGCTTTACATCTTCGTAAGCCACATTGATTTTATAATATTTACCCTTATGTAAGAGTAGATAGATATTTTTGTAAACCTGAGGTTAATAACTATGAGTAATTTAAACGAAGTACAAGCAACGGCTTGGAAAGGATTTAAAGAGGGTGATTGGCAAAGTAATGTCAATGTTCGCGATTTCATTCAAAAAAATTACACACCATATGAAGGTGATGAATCTTTTTTAGCTGGCGCAACAGATGCTACAACTAAATTATGGGATAAAGTCATGGAAGGCATTAAAATTGAAAATGCTACTCATGCTCCTGTAGATTTTGATACAAGTGTAATCTCTACTATTACTGCTCATGATGCAGGTTATATCGAAAAAGATTTAGAGAAGATTGTTGGTTTACAAACTGAAAAACCATTAAAACGTGCGATTATCCCGTTTGGTGGTATCAAAATGATCGAGAACTCATGTAAAGCATACAACCGAACTCTTGATCCTTTAGTCAAAAAAATCTTTACTGAGTATCGTAAAACTCATAACCAAGGTGTTTTCGATATTTACACTCCTGATATTCTTCGTTGTCGTAAATCAGGTGTTATCACTGGTCTTCCTGATGCTTATGGCCGTGGTCGTATCATTGGTGATTACCGTCGTGTTGCACTTTACGGTATCGACTTCTTAATGCAAGATAAATTTGCTCAATTCAATTCATTACAAGCTGATTTTGAAAATGGTGTTGATTTAGCAATGACTATGCAACGTCGTGAAGAAATCGCTGAACAACATCGTGCTCTTGGTCAAATCAAAGAAATGGCAGCTAAATATGGCTACGACATCTCTGGACCAGCTAGAACAGCTCAAGAAGCAGTGCAATGGACATATTTCGGTTACTTAGCTGCAGTTAAATCTCAAAATGGTGCGGCAATGTCTCTTGGTCGTACTTCTACATTCTTTGATATTTACTTCCAACGTGACCTTGAAGCAGGTTTAATTACTGAAAAAGACGCTCAAGAAATTGTTGACCATTTCGTTATGAAATTACGTATGGTTCGTTTCTTACGTACGCCTGAATATGATGAATTATTCTCTGGTGACCCAATTTGGGCAACTGAATCAATCGCAGGTATGGGTGTTGACGGACGTACTTTAGTTACTAAAACTTCATTCCGTTTCTTAAACACACTATATACAATGGGTCCATCACCTGAGCCTAACATGACTATTCTTTGGTCAGAACAGTTACCAAGTGGATTCAAAGAGTTCGCATCTAAAGTATCTATTGATACCTCATCATTACAATATGAAAATGATGATTTAATGCGTCCTGACTTCAATAACGATGACTATGCAATCGCATGTTGTGTAAGCCCGATGATCGTTGGTAAACAAATGCAATTCTTCGGTGCGCGTGCCAACCTTGCTAAAACTCTTCTATACGCAATCAATGGCGGTGTGGATGAAAAACTTAAAATGCAAGTTGGACCAAAAGAAGATCCAATCACTGACGAATACCTTGATTTTGACAAAGTATTTGCTCGTTTAGATCACTTTATGGATTGGTTAGCAAAACAATACGTAACTGCACTAAATGCAATTCACTATATGCATGACAAATACAGCTACGAAGCATCATTAATGGCACTACATGATCGTGACATTATTCGTACAATGGCATGTGGTATTGCAGGTCTATCTGTTGCTGCTGACTCATTATCAGCTATCAAATATGCAAAAGTAAAAACTATTCGTGATGAAGATGGTTTAGCAGTGGACTTTGAAATCGAAGGTGAATATCCACAATTCGGTAACAACGATCCACGTGTAGATGATATTGCAGTTGATTTAGTTGAACGTTTCATGAAGAAAATTCAAAAACTTAAAACTTATCGTAATGCGATTCCTACACAATCTGTATTAACCATTACTTCAAACGTTGTATATGGTAAGAAAACAGGTAACACTCCAGACGGTCGTCGTGCTGGTGCGCCATTTGGACCAGGTGCTAACCCAATGCACGGACGTGACCAAAAAGGTGCGGTTGCTTCATTAACATCTGTTGCTAAACTACCATTTGCTTATGCGAAAGATGGTATTTCATATACTTTCTCAATCGTTCCTAATGCATTAGGTAAAGATGATGATGTTCGTAAACGTAACTTAGCTGGTTTAATGGATGGTTACTTCCATCACGAAGCTACTATTGAAGGTGGTCAACATTTAAATGTTAACGTATTAAATCGTGAAACATTATTAGATGCGATGGAACACCCTGAAAAATATCCACAATTAACTATTCGTGTTTCTGGATATGCAGTACGTTTCAACTCACTAACTAAAGAACAACAAAAAGACGTTATTACACGTACTTTCACACAATCAATGTAAGTGCGACAAGAGCGCACTTATGCTCCTAACTATTTGATTTTAATCAAAAGTTAGGTGGGTTAATTAAAGTGAACAACTTTAATTAGCCATCCTCACAATATCCGAGTAGGGCGTTACACATGTCCGAAAGGATATTGTATAACCTGTATTCGGTAAAGAATATATCTTAGTCTGTGAGAGGCACCTCTCATATCTAAAGAACAAAATTCTTTGGACAATTCAATTAATCCTATCTGATATTCTGGAAGATACCAAGGAATTCAATAAAATTATTGAATCGCCCAAGGAAACGAAAGAATTCATCAGTATATAGTTTAAGTTAGAATTGACCTATTGTGAAGTTTATAAGTGCATAAGCTGTTATTATCATTGTTGAAGTACAATTACCTATAGATTAGGTAAAAGTGCGAGTCAACCTGTTATATGACTAACAGTAGCCTAGGGATAATGCGAAACTGGCAACGGTTTGGTGTGGAGCTTCCTGACAATGTACCCCCTTGAGGAACAGCAAGGTTAATGCGTATCGTGAGGTAACATTAAGTAATGGCAAGTAGCATGTCATGAGGGGCTAGGCTAAATAGAAAGATGAACGTAAGTGAATTGTTGATAAACGTCGTGAATTGTAAAGAGCTTAAGCTACTGATAAGCTCTAACCAAAAAGGTATATAGTGGGTTATCTCTTTTTTACATTGGGGATACGTCATCATAAACACTATCGGCGAAAAGACAACATCTTAACTATTTGTGTGATAATAATGGAACTTGGTAAGCCCGTATTTCCGCCTTAGGGCAGGTAAAGCGTAAGTGATGCTGTTGGGAGTGCAGGTAAAGGAGGTTAGAGAAAGCGAATGATTGGCTGTAATGGCTAATATAGGGTATGAAACATGACCTAATCCGAAAGGGTGCAGACTTTTAACTGGTCTTTCATCGTAAGATGTTGGCTAATCCTTTATGGTCATTTCTTCGGGAATGATTGGATGGGGAAAGGAAACAGGCAAGTGAAAACAAGCTCATTTCCCAACTCTAACAATTCACCATGTGACAGAGAAGTAGAATTTATTTGGTACACTGAATAATTCTTCCTCCCTTCACAGATGAAGAAATTATTCATACAACACCAAGTAGATTTCTGCTTATTTCTGTTATTACAGGAGTAAGTATGAAAGAGTACACTAAGTTTAACGAAAAAGTTGAAAGTGGTCCAGCTCCAGCGACTCCTGACATGAATGAGCAATGGCACAATATTGATTGGGTCAAAGTAACAAAACATGTTAAGGGATTGCAGGTACGGATTGCGAAGGCAACAATTGAAGGTGACTACCGTAAGGTTAAACGCTTACAACGGTTACTAACACGCTCAACGTACGCTAAGCAATTAGCAGTACGAAGAGTGACAGAAAACAGAGGTAAAAGAACGGCAGGGGTTGACAAAGTAACATGGTCAACACCTGAAAGTAAATGGGAAGCAATTGCAACGTTGACAAGTAAAGGATACAAACCGATGCCATTAAGGCGGGTTTATATTCCTAAGTCTGACGGAAAGAAGCGCCCTTTAGGCATTCCGACCATGAAAGATAGAGCAATGCAAGCGTTACATTTATTTGCTTTACAGCCTGTTGCAGAAACAACGGCGGATAAAAACTCGTATGGTTTTCGAATCAATCGCTCAACGGCGGATGCGATAAGCCACGTGCATAAAATATTCTCACGCAAAGGGCGTCAAATGAGACAAACGGCGCAATGGGTATTAGATGCGGATATACAGGGTTGTTTTGACCATATTAGTCATGATTGGTTAATAGCAAATATTCCAATGAATAAAAGAATATTAGCAAAATGGTTAAAATCTGGCGTAGTGGATATGGGACAGGTTAGACGGACGGAAGAGGGTACACCACAAGGGGGTATCATTTCACCAACTTTAGCAAACATGGCACTAGACGGCATTGACGAGCTATTAACTAAACACTTTGGTGTAATTGGAAATAGACAACGGCGTGCCAACAAAGTATACATGGTTCGATATGCGGATGACTTTATCATATCGGGGAATTCGAAAGTATTGCTTGAAGATGAAGTTGTTCCGGTAATGCGAGAATTTTTGAAAGAGAGGGGACTAACCCTATCGGAAAAGAAAACACGCATTGTGAACATTAAGCAAGGGTTTGATTTCTTAGGTTGGACTGTGAGGTCATTTAAAGGCAAGTTGTTGATTAAACCGAGTAAAAAGAATGTGAAATCATTCTATCGCAAGGTAAAAGAAACGATAAGCAAAATGAAGATGGTTAAGCAGGACATACTCATAGCAAAATTAAATCCGATGTTAAGGGGGTGGGCAAACTATCACCGTAACATTGTGGCTAAAGAAACGTACAGTAAAGTAGACCATTTAATCTGGCAAGCGATTTGGCGATGGTGTTGCCGAAGACACAGTAACAGGCGGAAACGATTTGTTAAGGAGAAATACTTCACAAGGATACAAAGCAGGGACTGGATATTTGGTACACATACAACGAATCGGCATGGAGAAAAGATATGGACTGAATTACTGTGTTGCAGTAAGACAGAAATTAGACGTCATATAAAGGTAAAATCGGAATATAATCCCTTTTTACCAGAATGGGAATTATACGGCGAAACACTATACCAAAAACGGATGTACGAAGATTATTCGCACAGAAGTCAATGGCAAAGGTTGTATAAGGAACAAAAAGGACGGTGTGGACTATGTCATCTCCCTATCACAAAAGAGACGGGATGGCACGACCACCATATCATATACCGCATACAGGGCGGAGATAATAAACTGAAAAACAGAATATTATTACATCCAGTATGTCACATTAAAGTTCATGCACTGAAGTTAGAAGTATTGAAACCGACTTAGCAATAAGTTAATAGAAAGGCTTGAGCTGTATGCGGAGAAATTCGCTCGTACAGTTCTTAGGGGGCGGCGGCATAGAAATATGCCGCTGCTACCCGACTTTAGTTAACTGATACTAATTTAAAATGGCGCCTACTTGAGGCGCTATTTTTTTATCAGAATAAGATTAAGATTTATTGATTCCATATCAATATTATTAAAAAGAACGTTTTTCAACTGTTATTCTCATCATTAATTTAATAAGCGATTATCCAATTAATACAATTGGTGTAAGAAAGTATCATATGAGTTAAAATATCTTAAACAATAAAAAAGTAATATGAGCAAGCACTAGAGAATTTTTATGGAACAAAATATTATTATGACAACAAAGCAACCAATCAAAGGTCGCATCCACTCCTATGAGTCATTTGGCACTGTAGATGGGCCGGGTATACGTTTCATTGTTTTTTTTCAGGGTTGCTTGATGCGTTGCTTGTACTGCCACAACCGTGATACTTGGGATTTAAAAGCTGGCCGTGAAGTCACTGTTGATGAACTGATGAAAGAGATCGTTACTTACAAAAGTTTCATCATGCCTAATGGCGGGGGGGTAACCGCTTCTGGCGGCGAAGCGACACTACAATCTGAGTTTATTACTGAATGGTTCAAAGCTTGTCATCAAGAAGGTATTCACACATGCTTAGATACCAATGGTTATGCAAGACAGTTAGATCACATAGTTGAAGCACTTATGGAAGTGACAGACTTAGTCATGTTAGATCTCAAACAAATCAATGATGAAATACATCAAAAACTAGTTGGCGTACCTAATAAGCGTGTGCTCGAGTTTGCTAAATATCTACAAAAAATTAATAAACGAACCTGGATACGATATGTGGTTGTACCGGGGTGGACTGATGATGATAATTCCGCACATCTTTTAGGGCAATTTATTCAAGGTATGGAGAATATTGAGCGAGTAGAGTTATTACCCTATCATAAAATGGGCGCTTACAAATGGGATACGTTCGGAGATAAATATCAGTTAGAAGGGGTAGAGGCGCCACCGCGAGAAACCTTAGACAGAATACAACAGATCATAGAAAGTTATGGTCAATCGGTTACATTTAGTAAATAACATGATAATAAAAAAGGTACCAGCTATGGTACCTTTTTAGTTGCTATCCTTTTTTATCTAATTCTTTTACGCTTTATTGCTCGCAAAACAAAAATCGTTCCCTCCAGCGCAAGTACACATACTGACAACCAAATAAAGCTGTAAGAGATAATATGTTGTGCCGAGATCGATTCATGCAAAAATAGAACTGATATAAGCGTTAATAAAACGGGTTCAACATATCCAAGCAAACCAAATAACCCCAAAGGTAATAATCGTCTAGCTAAAAAGTACATAGCAAAAGCGATAGCCGTAATGATCCCCAGCATTGGGATAAAAATGTGAAAGTGTGTAATATCACTCACAATCTGGCTAAATGGGTAATTAAAGGCGAAATAAATCACGCAGCCAATAAATATAAAAAAGAAATCAGAAAAGGTGCCACAAATCCCCTCTATTTGCAATTTACGACGTGTAATAAAGTAAATGGGGTAACCCAATGCAACCACTGCTGTTTCCCACGAAAATGCGCCTGTGGTATAGATTTCAACGGCTACGCCGATAGCAGCAAGGCAAACGGCAATCTTTTGCAAAAAGCTGAGTTTTTCCTTGTAAAAAATCTGACCTGAAATCACCATGGTTAATGGTAATAAGAAATAACCTAAAGAAGCCGATAAGCCATGCCCATTAAGCGGTGCCCAAATGAAAATTAACATCTGAATAGTTAACAATAGGGAGGAAAAGATCAATCCGACTAAAATCATCGGTTGCTCTCTAATACGCTTAAATAAATCCCTAATTGCGGACCACTGGTGTTCTATAAAGACTAACACCACTATGGCTGGAAACGAGGTTAATAAACGCCAGCAAAAGATGTCAACCACAGGAAGAGGCTGTAGTAAAACCGGATAGTAGTAAAGTAAGCCAAAAAGGCATGATGCGAGTATTGAAAGGACAACACCTTTAATCATTTTTCCACCTTTAATAAAAAAATAGCGCTAATTAATAGCGCTAAAAATGAAGTAAGCAAACTTTTAGAACATGGTTAACCGATTACTTCAACACCATTCATATATGGCACTAAAACAGAAGGCACTTTAATGCTTCCGTCTGCCTGTTGGTAGTTTTCCATAATTGCCACTAATGTGCGTCCAACAGCTAATCCTGAGCCATTTAAGGTATGGACTAAATAAGTTTTGTTATCCGCTTTATTACGATATCGAGCTTGCATTCGGCGAGCTTGGAAATCCCACATATTAGAACAAGACGAGATTTCTCGATAAATGTTTTGAGCCGGTACCCAAACTTCAAGATCGTAAGTTTTGCATGAACCAAAGCCCATATCGCCGGTACACAATACGATTTTACGGTATGGCAATTCAAGTAGCTGTAAAACCTTTTCCGCATGTGCTGTCAGCTCTTCTAAAGCTTTCATTGATTCTTCCGGTTTAACAATTTGCACAAGTTCGACTTTATCAAACTGATGCATACGAATTAAGCCACGGGTATCTTTGCCATAAGAGCCTGCTTCAGAACGGAAACAAGGTGTATGAGCAGTCATTTTCATTGGAAGCTGGCTTTCATCAAGTATCTCATCACGCACTAAGTTAGTTACCGGGACTTCTGCCGTTGGAATTAATGCATAGTTACTGCTTTCAGCTTCTTCATCGAGAGGTTTAGTATGGAAAAGATCACCTGCAAATTTAGGTAATTGACCTGTGCCAAATAAGGTAGCATGATTAACAAGATATGGAACATAGATTTCAGCATAGCCATGTTGTTCAGTATGCAGATCTAACATAAATTGAGTAATCGCTCGATGTAAACGGGCTAATTGTGATTTCATCACCACAAAACGTGCACCAGTAAGTTTTACCCCAGCAGCAAAATCAAGGCCACCAAAACGTTCACCTAAAGCGACATGGTCTTGGATTGGAAAATCAAAAGTCCTTGGAGTACCAAAACGAGATACTTCAACATTATCGCTTTCATCTTTACCATCGGGTACAGAGTCATCAGGAATATTTGGAATGTTGGATGCAATATCTTTAATTTGGTTTAAAAGGATATCAAGCTCTGCTTTAGCGCTGTTAAGCTTTTCGCCTAATTGGTTTACTTCTTCTCGTACAACTGAAATATCTTCACCACGTGCTTTAGCTTCCCCAATAGCTTTAGAGCGGGCATTACGCTGTGCTTGTAAATTTTCAGTTTCAACTTGTAATATTTTGCGCTTTTCTTCTAATTGTCGAATGGTTTCAACATCTAATTTAAAACCACGACGTGCTAATTTGCTAGCAACAAGATCTAATTCGTTTCGAAGTAAATTTGGGTCCAACATAAAAAAGTCCATTATCGTTTATTAATGTTATCTATTTAATTTTCTGTTTGAGTTAACAAAAAATATGATGAATAACACATATGAAATTTGTGAGCTTAGTATACTAGAATTATATCGGGTTTCAACCGAAGTGGTAAACCCGAAGAAATCTAACTGATAGCCATAAATCAAAGTAGTTCAATAGGATAAAAAATAATCATTTTTTATATACGCTGATTTTATACATATATAAATTTTATCTATTATTTTATTTGCTAATACTGTTGAATATTTTAACTTAACTATTATTCATAAAAGGAAAAACAAATACAAGTTATTAACAATCATTTTTTAGTAAATTTTATAATACCAATGCTGTATTTTGAGTTGAAGTCTATTTTTCTGTATTTCATAGTTGTAAATCAACGTACAAACCATTTATTTAAGATTATATGTATATTTTTGCTGATATAAATCTTATTAAGATATTTAATGGAATAAATTATTATGATTTGCCATTGGTAAAGTGGAATCTGTCTTAGATTGATCTGCTAAACCGATAATATTATACTTAATCACAATTTGTTTAACTTTTCGAAATCTTTACGGAGCAAAAAATAAGTGGATCAACAGCAATATAAAGTAATAAGTGGTTTAGCTATAGCAGGGATGGTTTGCGGAATTATATCACTAATCCCAATAGGCCTTATAAGCATTGTATTAGCTATTGTAGCTATAGTATTAAGTGCAGTTGCTAAAAGTGATATAAAAACTAATAACAAAAGTGGTTCTGGTTTTGCAACAGCAGGAATCGTTTGTGGAATCATTACCCTTGTATTATGGTTTTTATTCTTTTTCGTAATTGGCAGTATAATATTATCAGCTAACCATTAATCTCATAAATAAAGAATAATGTTATGGTGAATTAAAAGCTGTCAGCTTATTATGAATAAAAGATTGGGTTCTAATAAATACCCAATTTGTTTCTGCAATAAACGCATTGCATTTCATATCAAACATTCAATATATAGGCTTCTTAATATTTAATTCTTTAATTTCATCATTGAAAGTATAAACAAAGCTTTTAAGTAATTATTTTTCGGTTGTCCTTGATGTTCTTTTTATAACTTTATTTTTTCTAAGTCGATGTACTTTAATTTTATTATTGCCAATTTAAAATTTAAGCTTGTACGAAGCTTTTTAAGAGCGGGTAGGGTTAATATTTAAGGGAAAACAGAAAAAGCTTTGTATAGTGATTTATAGCATTCAACGTTTTTAAAATAGTTTGTAGTACTAATAAGCTAAAAAGTAAATAACATTGTTAATGAGTATAACCTTTCATGATATTCAATATAACGTTTAATTGGCATTATAAATCGAAGAAGGTTTTTAGGATGCTTAAATGGCGCACCCGAAGGGATTCGAACCCCTGACCGCTCGGTTCGAAGCCGAGTGCTCTATCCAGCTGAGCTACGGATGCTTGTAAGTTCGTAAAAAATGGTGCATCCGAAGGGATTCGAACCCCTGACCGCCCGGTTCGTAGCCGGGTACTCTATCCAGCTGAGCTACGGATGCGTATTAGATTTTAAAATGGTGCATCCGAAGGGATTCGAACCCCTGACCGCCCGGTTCGTAGCCGGGTACTCTATCCAGCTGAGCTACGGATGCATATTTTAATTTTTAAAATGGCGGTGAGAGAGGGATTCGAACCCTCGATGCAGCTTTTGACCGCATACTCCCTTAGCAGGGGAGCGCCTTCAGCCTCTCGGCCATCTCACCAAAACATTATGACTCTGCTTGAACAACAAAATCATAATGTGTGGCGCACATATTACGTTCTACAAAAAATAAGTCAAACATTTTTTTGCGAACACGTGCTGGTTGTTTATTTAGTGCCCAATATTACTCTTTGGGTTGAACTAATTCATCAACTTTGTCTTGTGATTGATGAATACGGTTGTAGATTTCTTCTCTATGAATAGAAACTTCTTTAGGTGCGTTAATACCGACTCTGACCTGATTACCTTTCACGCCCAAGACGGTAATAACAACATCGTCACCAATGATAAGTGTTTCACCTACTCTCCTAGTTAAAATTAACATTAGATCTCCTAATATCAGTTAAGTATATATCCAAACAATTTTAAGATATAGCTTCGTCAGCCTACTATCGAAGAGATAGAAAGACGTAATTTTACAGAAATACACTAATGTCTAATTAACAACACTGGAGTACTTCCGGCTAACTTGCTTGTAATTTATTACTGATTTCCTTTTTTACAGAAGATAACGCTTCTGGTAACGCCGAAAGATCCATTCCACCTGCTTGGGCGAAATCAGGCCGCCCACCGCCTTTACCACCTACTTTTAATGCTAATTGAGAAACTAATTCGCCAGCTTTAACAATGTTTAATAAATCATTGGTTACACCAGCAGCTAAATTGATTTTGCCATCATTGACAGCTGCTAAAATAATTACGCCAGTTTTTAATTGATTTTTAAGATCATCAATCATGGTACGTAACATTTTTGCCTCGACGTTATCAACCTTAGCAATTAGTAAGTTTTTATTATTGATTTCCACACATTGATTAAGCAATTGCCCACTTTGTTGGCTAGCTTGTTGGGCTTTTAACTGCTCTATAGCTTTTTCAAGTGTTTTGGTTTGATCGAGCAGTTGCTCAATTCGTGATAAAACAGCAGATTTATCACTTTTAACCAATTGTCCAATTTGATTTAGCAAATTGGATTCATGGTGTATATATTCCATCGCATTTTGACCTGAAGTAGCTTCAATACGACGTACTCCTGATGCAATACTTGACTCAGAAATAATTTTAAATAGTCCTATATCTCCAGTTCTATCAACATGTGTTCCACCGCAAAGCTCAATGGAGAAATCTCCCATAGTTAATACTCTTACAATATCTTCGTATTTTTCACCAAATAGCGCCATAGCACCTTTATTTTTAGCCTGATCAATAGGCATGAGTTCTATGTCTACTGGTAAATTACGTCGAATTTGTTGATTAACTAAATTTTCAATTTCTTCAATTTGTTCTGATGTAATCGGTTGATTATGTGAAAAATCAAACCGAAGATAGCTATCGTTAACTAATGATCCTTTTTGATGTACATGACTTCCTAAAATACGTTGTAACGCGGCTTGTAATAAATGTGTTGCAGAATGATTACGACGAATGCGTTCACGTATCTCTACATCGATTGCAGCTGTTACTATATCACCAACTTTCAATGATCCTTTGGTGACCTTACCTATATGACCAATGCTTTTACCATATTTCTGGCTGTCTGAAACGTTAAATACTAAATCGGCAGCGGTTAATACACCTTTATCGCCAACTTGACCACCAGATTCACCATAAAATGGTGTTTTATCTAATATGACAACAGCTTGATCACCGGCATTTATTGTTTCAACTTTGTTTCCATTTTGGAAGATTGCAATCACTTTTCCTGAAGCTTCGCTAGACTGATAACCTAAAAACTCTGTCTTATCATCAAGCTTAATCATATTGCTATAATCAACGCTGAATGAACTAGATTCACGAGCTCGTTTACGTTGTTCTTCCATGCATTGATTAAAGCCATTTTCATCAATAGTGATATTCTTCTCGCGACAAACGTCAGCGGTTAAATCTAATGGAAAACCATAAGTATCATAGAGTTTAAAAGCAATATCGCCAGGTAATACATTGTTAGTAATCTTACCTAACTCTTGGTCAAGTAACAATAAACCCCGTTCTAATGTTTTTAAGAACTGCTCTTCTTCAGTTTTAAGTGTATTTTCAACTATCTTTTGATTATTTGCTAATTCATTAGCAGCACTTCCCATTACGTCAATTAATGGTTTAACTAGCTTATAGAAGAAAATATCTTTAGCACCTAACATATGTCCATGGCGTACTGCTCGGCGAATAATTCGACGTAATACATAACCACGCCCTTCATTTGAAGGTAGGACTCCATCAGAAACTAAAAAGGCGCAAGAACGTATATGATCTGCAATTACTCTTAATGATTTACTTTCTAAATCTTTAACTTGAATGATTTCAGCTGCAGCTTTTATTAATGTTTTAAACAGATCAATATCATAATTTGAATTGACATGTTGTAACACAGCAGCTATTCGTTCAAGCCCCATACCAGTATCAACTGATGGTTTAGGCAAAGGTTCCATAGTACCGTCAGCAAGGCGGTTAAATTGCATAAAGACGAGATTCCAAATTTCAATAAATCTGTCACCATCTTCTTCAGCACTTCCAGGTGGTCCACCCCATATATGATCACCATGATCATAAAAAATTTCTGTACAAGGTCCACAAGGTCCTGTATCACCCATTTGCCAAAAGTTATCGGATGCATATGGTGCACCTTTATTATCGCCTATGCGGATGATACGCTCTTTAGGAATACCGATTTCATTTTCCCAAATAGCAAATGCTTCATCATCAGTTGCATAAACAGTAACCGTCAATCTGTCTTTTGGTAGATTAAACCATTTTTCACTGGTTAGTAGTTCCCAAGCAAAATGAATCGCATCACGTTTAAAATAATCGCCAAAACTGAAATTCCCAAGCATTTCAAAAAAAGTATGATGCCTAGCAGTATAACCTACGTTGTCAAGGTCATTATGTTTTCCGCCTGCTCGCACACAACGTTGAGATGTTGTTGCTCTGGTATAAGGTCGTTTATCAATACCAAGAAAAACATCTTTAAACTGATTCATTCCCGCATTTGTAAATAAAAGTGTTGGGTCATTGTGTGGAACAAGGGAACTACTTGCAACGATTTCGTGTCCTTTGCTATGGAAAAAGTCAAGAAAACTTTGACGAATTTCTGCAGTGCTTTTCATTTATGCTTCCATATTAAACGATAAATTTTTAGACATAGTAATATACCCGTTACAACTTAAGTTGAAAAGTAAATATTCTTAGTACAACGATTGATCTAGTTACTATTAATAAGTAGTAAGGAATAAAATTAAAAGATCTTGAGAGCTTTTTACGTAATGGGTATTATCTAAGTAATATTGTAGGGACTATAATAATTTAAGTCAACAAACTATACACAGTTTTTATATCAAGTTGTGTAAATCCTCGGGCTTTTAAAAATTGTATTACTTTTTGTTTTTGTTGATTATTTTTTGGTTCGATAAGTTTGAACTTTTTTAATAATTGATGATGTGCAATTTTTGACCAATCAATATCAGCTAAAAGTAATAGCTCTCTACTAAGATCTGATGACAAACCTCGCTGTTTTAATTCCAAGCTTATTTTATATTTTCCATAACCTTTATGAGCACGCATAAAGATATACTTTTCAATATACTGCTTATCATCCATCCAATGTTGATTAGTACAGTGTGCAATTACATGTTCTATTTCTGTTTTTAACTTATTTAGTTGTTCTGGATAATTATCTTTTGAGCAAGTAATTTTTTTGCTAAAAAATAAGGTTAATTTTCGGCTAAGTTCGCATGATGAGTGATCACGCTGTGCAAGTAATTGCACAGCTTTATTTAAGATTAATTTATTGAGTTTTTTTTCCATTACTCAAAGCTTTCATCATCTGCCGAAACGTCTTCATCATCAGCAGAGAAAACTGCAGGGCTGTTTAATAGTAAATCGCGTAATTTAGTTTCAAGTTCTTTAGCAATTTCAGGATGTTCTTGTAAAAACTTAATTGAATTTGCTTTACCTTGACCTACTTTTTCACCATTGTAGCTATACCAAGCTCCTGCCTTATCAACTAATTTATGTTTAACACCTAAATCAATCAATTCACCTTCTTTAGAGATACCACACCCATAAAGGATTTGGAATTCCGCTTGTCTAAACGGTGCAGCTACTTTATTTTTAACTACTTTTACACGCGTATCACTACCAATAACATCTTCGCCTTCTTTTACCGCACCAGTACGACGGATATCTAAACGAACAGATGCATAGAATTTTAAGGCATTACCACCGGTAGTGGTTTCTGGATTTCCAAACATTACACCAATTTTCATACGAATTTGGTTAATGAAAACGACAAGACAATTTGCATTTTTGATATTAGCGGTTAATTTACGTAATGCTTGAGACATTAAGCGTGCTTGTAACCCCATGTGAGAATCGCCCATTTCACCTTCAATTTCTGCTTTTGGTGTTAATGCTGCAACCGAGTCCACAATAATCACATCAACTGCACCAGAACGAACTAATGCATCACAAATTTCAAGAGCTTGCTCTCCTGTATCAGGTTGAGAAACTAATAAATCATCGACTTGAACACCTAACTTAGCTGCATAGATAGGATCTAAAGCATGTTCAGCATCGATAAATGCACAGGTTTTACCTTCTTTTTGTGCTTGAGCAATAACAGATAATGTTAATGTTGTTTTCCCTGATGACTCTGGCCCAAAAATTTCAACAATTCTTCCCATTGGCAAGCCGCCGATACCTAATGCAATGTCTAACCCTAAAGAACCTGTTGAAACCGCATCTACGTCTAGTGTCTGAGTATCACCTAAACGCATTATTGAACCTTTACCAAATTGTTTCTCGATTTGGCTTAATGCTGCAGAAAGTGCACGTTGTTTGTTTTCATTCATATAATAAAATTCCAATAAGTAAGGATATTGGGGTACATTATACTGTATTGTTATACAGTATCAAGTTTTTTTTATAAACATTCATAAATTAGTTAACTCTGTGAAATTGGTCACAAAATTTATTAATTTTTTGCAGAATTTGTTTATGATCTCGTGCTGAAAAAGATATTGAATTATTTAAAAAGGCGACTAAAAAATAGAGCTTTTAAAAAATGAGAATAATCAAATTAAGGTAATTTAATTAGGTAATACTTTCATAAAAAAAGACCATTTGGTATGATGATAGAAATAAATTTTAGTCGTTATTGATGTATTAAATTAATTGCCTCAACATATTATAATCATTGAAGATTTTTATACCTAAATGTTATGCTAATCAAAAACATCTTTATAGCTTAAAATATAAATAAAGGAAAATAATGACCACTGATAGTCAAGACTATGTATTGTGTTCTCATTGTGATTTGGTCATCGAATTAGCTGATGTTGCAGTTGGCCACAAAGCTGTTTGTCCACGATGTAATACAATACTATTTAAAAACAATGTCAATATGAAGTTTAGAGCGGCAATGTATGCAATTTGCTCTCTAATTATGCTCATTGTTGCTTGTGGTTTTGTTTTTATTGATATCAATTTAGTTGGTAATGTCAATGGCGTAAGTGTGCTGGACATTCCAAGAATACTTTTTATTGATAAATATAGTTATATTTCAGCATTATTTATTTTTTTCGTATTAGTCTTTCCATTACTCAATTTATCTATTATTGCCTTACTTTGTTCAAATATTAATTTAACCAAATATCGGAAAAGAGATTTACTTATTGTTTATGAAAAATTCCAACATTGGTGTATGCCTGAAATATTTTTAACTGGCATATTAGTTAGTTTCGTTAAATTAATGAGTTATGGCAATATTGGTGTCACTAGCACATTTTGGGCATTTTGTTTATTCGTATTCTTTTATATTAAAGCTTTAGTTATCTTCACTCCGGGTAAAATCTGGAATGAAATTCATCGAAGTAATTTTTCAATAAAAGCACTAGAAGTTGGTGAGACGGGAATTTCTCAAAATATAAAATTGTGTCAATGTTGCCATGCAATCGTCCCTGTTGAGTATGCCAAATGCCCAAGATGTAAACAAAAAAGCCAAGTAAGAGGGCGAGATAAAATACAATGGACAATTGCATTATTGGTAACTTCATTAATAATTTATATTCCCGCTAATTTATTCGGAATTATGATCACAGTTGTATTTGGCTCAGCGTCGACCTCAACTATTATGGATGGTGTTATCTATATGTGGCAGTCAGGGGATGTACCAGTGGCATTAGTTATCTTTTCCGCAAGCGTGGTTATTCCAATTTTAAAGATTATTTCACTCAGCTGGTTATGTTATTTTGCTTTAGCCGTGAAAGATAAAAATAAACATAATTGCTTAAAAATGAAGAAATTATATAATGCGGTAGAATTTATTGGTAAATGGTCAATGATAGATATCTTTGTTGTTTCTGTAGTTTGTTCTTTAGTTAGAAACCAACAAATGATGGGAGTTTATCCTGATATTGGTGTTACTTTTTTCGCAACCGTCGTCATCATTACTATGATTGCATCCCAAAAATTTGATCCACGCTTACTTTGGGATCGAAATCGAAAATAGAATAATAGGAATAATATGGCAACCTCAAGAAAATTAGCAAAAATAATTAAAATCCGAGCAATTTCTGCAATATGGATTATTCCCATAGTAACCGCCGTTGTTGGATTATGGATTATCTATGCCCACTTTGCTGATAGAGGCACATCTTTTACCTTATTAGCCAATGATGCAAATGGCATTGTTGCAGGTAAGACAGTAATCAAAAATCGTAGTGTTGACGTTGGTATAGTTGATGAAGTGACATTATCTGATGACTACAAGAAAGTCGTCATAAAAGGTCGAATTTATAATGATATGGAGCCATTGTTAAAAAATGACTCAATTTTTTGGGTAGTTAAACCTGAAATTGGCCGTGATGGTGTGACAGGACTTGGCACTATTTTATCTGGTGTATATATTGAATTGGTCTCAGGCAACGATACGCATAGTTTCAAAAATAGCCCATTTATTCTATCTGATACACCGCCGTTATCTGATCCAAGTATAAAAGGAATTCGCTTAAATTTAGAAAGTGACCAAAGTGGTGTAGTACCTCGTGGTGCAAAAGTGATGTTCCGAGGTTATCAAGTCGGTAATGTTGAAACGTCGTTATTTGATGTTGATGCCCGTAAAATGAAGTATCAAGTGTTCATCAAAAAACCTTATGATGCCTTAGTGACGGAAAATGTACGCTTTTGGAAAGAGGGTGGTATCAATTTATCTTTATCATCACGTGGAGCAAGTCTTGAAGTTCCTTCGTTAGATGTTCTAATGTCTGGTGGAATTAGCTTTGATTTACCAGATGGCGCAAAACTAGGCGAACCGGCCAAGCAACATGATGTTTATAAATTATATGACGATAGAAAATCGATTCAAGATTCACAGTACACTGAATATAAAGAATTTCTAATTATGATTACTGATTCCATATCGGGATTAACCGAAGGTGCGCCAGTGGAATATCATGGTATAAGATTGGGTACAGTGAGTAAAGTACCGTTTTATACTACAGAAATGTTAAAAGAAAGATCTATTCTCAATCAAAAAGTACCAGTATTAATCAGAATAGAGCCTGACCGTCTATCAGAATTAGTTGATGATAAGATCGATATAGCAGCTTTGATAAAAGATGAACAAAAAAATGGACTAAGAGCATCATTAAAAACGTCCAATATGTTTACTGGTGCGCTTTATATTGATTTAGATTTTTATCCTGATTTGAAAAATAAATACGATATAAAATTAGCTAACCAATATGGTTACGATACTATCGAAACAACATCAACAGGATTTGCTCAAATTCAAGCAAAAATATTGCAATTACTCGACAACTTTAATAGTTTACCGTTGAATAACACGATGACTCAATTTAATAAATCATTAGAATCAAGTGAAAAACTAATGAATTCATTAAATCAAATTATGGCGAGTAAAGAGATGCAAGCTATGCCGAAGGATTTACAAAAGGCAATTCGTTCATTACACGAGACCATGAAAGGGTTGCAACCGGGATCTGAACTTAACACGCAAATGATCGAAAGTTTACAGAAAATTCAACTAATGATGGATGAGCTGACTCCTTTACTTAACACATTAAATAATAAAAGTAATGCATTGATTTTCTCAGCGCCAAATAAAAAAGACCAAGAACCCAAAGCCAGAGGTAAGAAATAATGGTTAAATTAATTCGAACGCTAAAAGTTACGATATTGGTGACATTATTAGGAGCTATAATTGGTTGTTCATCAAATGCACCGAGTAAAAGTTATTTTCAATTAACTAGTAATTTGACTGGCTCAAGAATGACACAAACTACAGATCATTTTATTTGGATTGAGTCCATTGAGGTAGCTAGTTTCTTAAACAAACCCGGTATTGTCCTGCAAACACAGGACATAAAATATGTCACAGCAACTAATCATTTATGGGCATCAACGCTGTCTCAACAACTTGCCGATCGATTGTCACAAGACTTAACTCAAATTTTGCCTAATTATTTGGTGTCAACTAAATCAATTACCACGCCAACTTTTACAGTTAAACTTTTTATTGATGGTTTCCATGGCGGTTATAATGGCGATGCAATCATAAAAGGGCGCTGGGTAGTGACAGATAAGAAAGGTAAAATCGTTACTAAAGCTATTGAACGTCATGTTCCACTTGCAACAAATGGTTATGATGCTTTGGTAAAAGCCTTATCCGAAGGCTGGCAAAATGAAGAATTAGACTTTGCAAATTCAATTAAACATTATTAATACTTACTAAACATTCCGTCAATATGATGACGGAATGTTCTATGCTCTTAATTTCAGATCATGAAAACTGTGCTTTTAATTTATCTAATATCTGGTCTTTAATTTCAACCCATCCTCGCACACTATTAATAAATGCTATTTTCTCGGCTTTCAAAATATCTTGTTTGACAATCTTTTGCTCGGTTAATTGATGATTATCCAAATAATACTGTCGCATAGTACCAGCAAGTAAACCCGAAGTAATAGTTGGTGTTACCCACTTTTCATTAATCAACAACGCAATATTACCATTAACAAACTCAGTGATTTCATCATATTGATTATAATTGATATATTCTTGCCCAACTGCTAATTCGGGAAAGTGTTGTCGATTAGTCGTTTTATGATAGAGAAAAGTGTTTTCCTTATCGACACATTTGGGTGCAAAATCAAGCTTATCAATTACCATTGAATGAGTAAGTTTATCGAGACTTATTTTTGCTTGGCCATATTTAGGTTGCAGAAGCCTAATTTTATATCTTCCTGATGAATGAGTTTTTGCTAAATTAGTTAATGTCTGTTTAATTGTTTGAATATCACATTCAAAATCAAAATAACTCGTTGAATTTATCAACCTATCTAAATGCATATCAAACAAAACCAACTCGCCATCTTTAAGCAATAATGTTTCAATAATATATTCAGGAATAGTTAGCGTTCGATTTAAGATGGCTGTTTTAGCTAAAATCTCATGATATTCATCATCAGCAGTTGAATCCCATGTAATGCCACCACCAACACCATAATTCAACTGTTGATTATGTATGGTTAAAGTTCGTATTGGAATATTAAATACTGCCTTTTTCATTAAAGGTTCTACAAAACCAATGGTGCCACAATAAACCCCGCGAGCCGAGTTTTCAATATCACTAATGATTTGCATGGTACTTGATTTGGGCGCACCAGTAATTGAACCACACGGAAACAGCGCTTTAAATAGCTGATACAAACTTATATTTTCTTTTACGGTTGCTTGAATAGTTGAAGTGAGTTGCCAGACAGTCGGATACTTTTCTGCTGTAAATAAATGTGGAACGGTTACTGAACCTGGCACTGATATTTTGCTTAAATCATTACGAAGTAAATCAACAATCATCATATTTTCAGCAAGATTTTTTTCTGACTTCAACAGCGCCACTTGTTGTTTATCTTGGTCAGAATTTAAACCTCGTGCTGCTGTTCCTTTCATCGGCTTAGTTGTAATGGTTCTATCTTCTAATTTAAAAAATAGCTCAGGGGAGATAGATAAAATATGATAATTTTCAAATTCAATATAGGCACAATAATTTGCCTGATTATTTTTTTGTAGAAAATGATAATAATCTAAAGGATCACCATTGAATGGTGCGTTAAATTGAATGGTATAGTTGGTTTGATAAGTATTGCCTAATTCAATTTGTGATCGAATATAACTAATTTTCTGCTGATATTCGTCAATATTTGTGTCACAAGACAATTCAAAATACTCGGGTGAAGCACACTCAGTATGAGCTATTGTTGTATAGCTCTCAAAAATACCAAAAAAAAGTAAAGGTAAATCCTGGTCTGACTTTGTGACTATTTTGGTCTTATTCGACTCATTAAAACCCATAGCGCTTTCATAAGCAAGATAGCCGCAAGCAAAATAACCTTGTTGTATAAACTCTTCTATCTCATCAATATGTTTTTTTATTGAGTGATAATCAGATGACTTTATAATCTTTATTGGATCACAAAAATATTTACGTTGCCCCTCAAAATCGATATAAATTTTCATGCTTATTGCTCACTAACAAAATTGCTTATCATTTTTAAACCAAATTCAGTCTTGATCGCTTCAGGGTGGAATTGTACTGATTCGATAGGTAATGTTTTATGACGTAACCCCATAATCAACCCTTGTTTATTAGTAGCAGTGATTGTTAAAGGTGACTCATTTGACGAATTTTGTACAATTAACGAATGATATCTTACAACAGATAGCGGATTTTTAATGCCAGTAAATAATCCTTTTTCATCATGAATGATTTCATCAATTTTACCATGCATTGGTACTGGCGCTTTGACTATCGTAAATCCAAAATATTGAGCAATAGCTTGATGACCTAAACAAATTCCTAGTATTGGGCGGTGATTAGCAAAAGCCTGAATCGCTGACAATGATATTCCAGCATTATCTGGCGTTCCTGGCCCTGGGGAAATTACCATTTTAGAAAACGACAATTGTTTTAATTCATCAATAGATTTTTCATCATTTTTGATGACCATAACCTTGGCACCAGCACGGCACAGGTAATCATATATATTAAATGTAAAAGAATCGTTGTTATCAATCAGAAGAATCAAAATTATATCCAATACTTATTATTTTAAAAATGAAGATTTAAAATGTGACAGGTGATTCTATTATAAAAAGGGATAATACATAAAGCAGTTTATACCCTGGTGCTCAAAAACCCCGTTCCTCAAAATTTTAAAAAAAAGTTGAGGAACGGGGTTTTTGAATACAATTTCAGCAAAAAATCAATTTTAGCGATTAAAGCATGTATGGAATCGGATAATGACTTTATAAGTAACATGAATGATATCTCACCTTCAATAATGCTAGACCAATTTTATCTTATTAATTCTATTATATTTATTTGAATTCAGCTACAAACTAAAAACTCTATTTTTCTTTGCAATATGTCTTTTTAATGTGATCTTACTCACAAAAACATACTAATCTACTTGTATGGTAGTATTGGATCGATTAATTTGTCGTTACACAAATTACTTATGAGGTATTTAATGAAAATTGTAAAAGCAGAAGTTTTTGTTTGTAGTCCAGGAAGGAATTTTGTCACACTAAAAATAACGACAGAAGACGGCGTATATGGAGTAGGTGATGCGACGCTCAATGGACGTGAGCTTTCCGTCGCATCATATCTTAAAGATCATCTTTGCCCACAATTAATAGGGCGAGATGCTAGTCAAATAGAAGATATTTTTCAATATTTCTATAAAGGTGCCTATTGGCGTCGTGGACCTGTGACGATGTCAGCAATATCAGCCATAGATATGGCGTTATGGGATATCAAAGGTAAAGTTGCCAATATGCCACTTTATCAATTATTAGGTGGAGCTTCTCGTACCGGTGTAATGGTGTATTGCCACACCACAGGTAAAGATATTGAAGAAGCCTTAGATGACTATGCTAAACATAAAGAAATGGGCTTTAAGGCCATTCGAGTGCAGTGTGGCATACCAGGAATGAAAACCACCTACGGTCAAAGTAAAGGTAAAAACTTAGCTTACGAACCAGCAACACGAGGTAACTATCCTGAAGAACAGTTTTGGGCAACCGACAAATATCTTGATTTCACACCAAAATTATTCGAGGCAGTGAGAAATAAATTTGGTTTTAACGAACATTTATTGCATGACATGCATCATCGTTTAACACCAATTGAAGCAGCTCGATTTGGTAAAAGTGTTGAAGACTATCGCCTGTTTTGGATGGAAGACCCAACACCCGCTGAAAATCAAGAATGTTTCCGATTAATTCGCCAACACACTGTAACACCAATTGCTGTAGGTGAAGTATTTAACAGTATTTGGGACTGTAAACAGTTAATTGAAGAACAGCTTATTGACTATATCCGAACCACAATAACCCATGCAGGTGGTATAACACATATGCGTCGAATAGCTGATTTTGCGTCGCTTTATCAAGTTAGAACAGGCTCTCATGGACCATCAGATTTATCACCAATCTGTCATGCAGCTGCACTTCATTTTGATATGTGGGTACCTAACTTTGGTGTTCAAGAATTTATGGGTTACTCAGAGCAAATGCTAGAAGTCTTCTCACCAAACTGGACCTTTACTGATGGTTATATGCACCCAAGTGACAAACCAGGTTTAGGTATCGATTTTGATGAAAAACTAGCAGCAAAATATCCATACAACCCCGCTTATTTGCCAATTGCTCGTTTAGAAGATGGCACGTTGTGGAATTGGTAAGTTGAGGTAGCTTATATGAAAAGTATCGTTGTAAAAAAACCTAATGAACTAGAAATCGAGGAACGTGAAGTTCCTCAACCAGCTAAAGGTGAAGTAAGAGTCAAAGTTAAACTAGCTGGCATCTGTGGTTCAGATAGTCATATTTATCGAGGACACAATCCATTTGCAAAATACCCAAGAGTCATAGGACATGAATTTTTTGGCGTTATTGATGAGGTAGGTGAAGGAGTAGATCGATCAAGAATTGGTGAACGTGTTTCTGTTGATCCCGTCATTAGCTGTGGTTGTTGTTACCCTTGTTCAGTTGGGCGTCCCAATGTTTGTACATCTTTGACTGTTTTAGGCGTTCATCGTGATGGTGGATTTAGTCAATATACAACAGTGCCAAGCAAAAATGCCTATGCGATTCCTGATGACATTAGTGATAAATTTGCCGTAATGATTGAACCGTTCACTATTGCAGCGAATGCGACTAGTCATTTGAAACCAGCTGAAAATGATGTTGCCTTAATTTATGGTGCAGGTCCAATGGGACTAACATCAGTTCAAGCGCTAAAAGGTGTTTATAAAGTTAAACAAGTTATTGTTGTCGATCGCATTGATGAACGTTTGGCTATGGCACAAACGAGTGGTGCAGATAAAGTTATCAATAATACTAATCTATCACTGAAAAATGAATTAGAAAAACTTAATATTAAACCGACAATTATAATTGACGCTGCATGTCATCCTTCGATTTTGCCAGAAGCAATTTCTATTGCCTCCCCTGCAGCAAGGATCCTAATCATGGGCTTTTCAAGTGATCCTTGTGTAATTACTCAACAAGGGATAACCAGTAAAGAGTTATCTATTTTTTCTTCTCGATTAAATGCGAATAAGTTTCCAGTTGTTATCGATTGGTTAAAGAAAAAATTAATCGACCCCAAAAAGTTAATCACACATCAATTTGATTATACCCAAGTAATTCAAGCGATTGAAACTTTTGAAAAAGATCAGAAACATTGCTGCAAAGTTTTATTGACCTTTAATTAGCACTAAAAAAGTCTTGTGAAAAACCTTTTTAGATAAAATATTAAAAGAGAGAACAGTATGAATAATATAGGAAATAAGTGTGAGAGGGATACTTCGGATTTAGTTAAAGCTGCAGTATCAGGTTGGTTAGGAACAGCTTTAGAATTTATGGATTTTCAATTATATTCTTTAGGTGCTGCTTTAGTTTTTCATGAAATTTTCTTTCCAGAACAATCTGCTATTATGGCGTTGATTTTAGCAATGGGCACTTATGGTGCTGGTTATGTTGCACGAATCATTGGTGCCTTCGTTTTTGGTCGCATGGGGGATGCTATCGGTCGTAAAAAAGTTCTATTCATTACTATTACCATGATGGGGGTATGTACTACGTTAATTGGTGTACTACCAACTTATGCTCAAGTAGGTATTTTAGCGCCATTGATGTTGGTTATTTTACGTATAATTCAAGGATTAGGTGCTGGTGCTGAAATTTCTGGTGCAGGAACAATGCTCGCTGAATATGCACCGAAAGGGAAAAGAGGAGTAATTTCTTCATTAGTTGCAATGGGAACTAACTGTGGGACATTAAGTGCAACAGCAATATGGGCATTTATGTTCTTTTTATTAGATAAAGATCAATTAGTTGCATGGGGTTGGCGCATTCCATTTATAGCAAGTGTTATTGTTATGATTTTTGCAATTTGGTTAAGAATGAATTTAAAAGAAAGCCCTGTATTTGATGAGGTTAATGATACTAATACGCTAAAAAATGATAATGATGTTACAAAACATATCTCATTACTTGAAATGTTTAAAAGTAAATCATTTTGGTTAGCTACAGGATTACGTTTTGGTCAAGCAGGAAATTCTGGGCTAATCCAAACTTTCTTAGCGGGATATTTAGTGCAAGCATTATTATTTAATAAAAGTATTCCAACTGATGCAATTATGTTTAGTTCAATTGTCGGCTTCTTGACTATTCCTTTCTTAGGTTGGTTATCAGATAAGATTGGTCGAAAAATTCCTTATATAATACTAACATTGTCTGCAATTATACTAGCATATCCAATGTTATCTATCATTGTAGATATAAATCATTCTGTAAATACTATTACATTATGTCTTATTCTCATTCATAATATTGCAGTTTTAGGTTTATTTGCCCTAGAAAACATCACCATGGCCGAAATGTTCGGTGCTCGCAATCGATTTACCCAAATGGCAATATCTAAAGAAGCAGGCGGTTTAATTGCTGTAGGATTCGGCCCAATTCTGGCTGGAATTTTCTGTAAAATGGTAAATGATTGGTGGCCAATTGTGGCTATGATTATTGTTTACTCATGTATTGGTCTTATCTCGGCTATTTTTATGCCTGAGGTAAAAGATCGTGATTTAGCTGACTTACATGATGCGGCAGATAGTAAAAATTAAACGGAAGAAATAATGAGATTATCGAATCAAACTTTATCACAACTACCTAAAGAGGTAGTTGTTCCAACTTATGATAGAAGCAAAATTAAAACCAAAATTGTTCATCTTGGTTTTGGGGCATTTCATCGTGCTCATCAAGCTATTTATGCAGATATATTGGCTGCGCAATATGATAGCGATTGGGGATACTGTGAAGTTAACTTGATTGGTGGTGAAGCACAAATTCAAGATTTAAAACAACAAGATTGCTTATTTAGTGTGTGTGAAATGTCTTATGATAATTGGAATACTCGTGTTGTAGGTATTGCAAAAGAAGCATTACATGCAGATGTTGATGGAATTCAGAAAGTCTTAGATGTGATGACTCGTCCAGAAATTGCAATTGTGTCAATCACTGTAACCGAAAAAGGTTATTGCTATCTACCATCAACATCATCAATTGATACTAATAATCCATTAATTATTCATGATGTAACTAATCCACATACACCTAAATCTGTTCCAGGTGTCATTGTGGAAGCTTTACGTTTACGTAAAGAGCAAGGATTAAAACCTTTTACAGTTATGTCTTGTGACAATATGCCTGAAAATGGACATGTTACTCGTAATGTTGTTTTAGCCTTAGCTAAGCAGCGCGATGAAAGTTTAGCGCAATGGATTGAGGATAATGTTACTTTCCCATCAACAATGGTTGATCGAATTGTACCTGCGGCAACACCAGAAACGATGGCTAAAATAAAAAAACAACTTGGTGGTATTGATGATCCGGCAGGTATCGCTGGTGAACCATTTAGACAATGGGTGATTGAAGATAATTTTGTGGCTGGTCGTCCAGAGTGGCAAAAAGCAGGGGCAGAATTAGTTAATGATGTATTGCCTTATGAAGAGATGAAATTACGCATGTTAAATGGTAGTCATTCATTTTTTGCTTATTTAGGTTATTTAGCTGGCTATATGCATATTGATGAATGTATGCAAGATCCTAATTATGTTAAAGCAGCTAGGCATTTAATGTTAAATGAGCAAGCAACTACATTACAGGTAAAAAATGTTGATTTGTCAGCTTATTCTGATTCATTACTAGATCGATATCGCAACACCGGTTTAAAACATCGTACATGGCAAATCGCAATGGATGGAACATTAAAGCTTCCTCAACGTATGCTTGATTCTGTTAGATATCATTTGGCTAATGGTACACCATTTGATTGTTTAGCTTTAGGTATTGCAGCTTGGATGCGTTATGTTAGTGGCGTGGATGATAGTGGTAACGTTATTGAAGTTTGCGATCCAGCAGCCGAAAAATTAAAAGAGTTGGTTTTAAATAGTTCTGATAATCAAGATCGAGTTAATGCACTGTTATCTTTAAAACATGTTTTTGGAGAGGATCTACCCCAAAATCCATTGTTTATTGAACAGGTAACTAAAGCTTATCTTTCTTTAAGAGACATAGGAGCAAAAGAGACCGTTAAACAAATAACTCAAAATTTTTAATTCCACTAATTAATAAGCAAAGTGCAATCATCTTTAGATGATTGCACTTTTATTATTAAATAAAAAACTTTTCTTATATTCAAAAATCCCCTATATTCTCTTTTCTTGTAATTTGTTTTTTGAAAGTAATATATGTTCAAATCTGAAGTGTTAACTATCTCAGAACCTGTTAATCAACAAATATATCGCCAATTAAGAAAGGCAATTATCACTTGCCAAGTACTACCTGGTGTTTTATTGTCTGAAAAAGATATTTCTGGTCAGTTTAATGTATCACGCCAACCAGTTCGTGAAGCTTTCATTAAACTAGCAGAAGCTGGATTGGTCCAAATTCTTCCACAACGTGGGACTTTTGTGACGAAAATATCAGTTAAAAAAGTAATTGATGGTCAATTTATTCGTGATGCTGTTGAGTGTGCGATTATAAAACGTGTTGCACAAGAAATTAGTGACTTAGATCTTTTATTACTCAAAAAAAATCTGAAAGAACAAATTGAAGCTAACAAGCGTAAAGATATTGGTTATTTTCTAGAAAAAGATGATGAGTTTCATCAAATTTTAATGAATGTTATTGATTGTCCAATGGCTTGGGAAACCGTCGAAAATATCAAAGCGATGATGGATAGAGTTAGATACCTTACTTTAGAAGATATTTCTCCACCAGAAGACCTAGTTAAACAGCATGAAAAAATTGTTATTGCACTAGAAAAGCATAATCCAGAAATGGCTGCACTTGCACTACATGAGCATTTAGCAACTATATTAAAAACGATAAAAATAGTATCACAACAGCATAATGAATGGTTTGTTGATTAATTTTTTATATTTCAAAGGTAATAATTTCATTATCATTTTTTCTTAAATAAAGATAAATGAAATTTAGTTTTTTTCATGGTGCGCTGATTTAAGAAATATTCATCAATGTTTTTATATATCTAAATATCGCCGATTACCTCAAAAAAAGAAGAGTTATTAACCTTTTTTATTTAACTTCTCTTATTGATGAATTGATGTTTTTAAACTTTATTTTTTTATGTATCATTAATTTTTGATTGATTCTTTTTATAGACTAAATCATGTAATCGTTTTAACATATGACAGCACAAAAGCATAAATATTATAATTTTGGTAAAGAAAATGATGAATGTCAGGAAGTTATCAGTTATTGTAGTAGGCTTTATTCTTTCTGGTTATGTTGGGGCGGATTCTCAAGTAACCATTCAAAATCAAAAGGTTAGTGACAAACAGCTAATTTATCAACAGGAACGGCAAAAAGCAGCGGAAGAAGCGCTATCCCCCAAAACGCCTGATGTTAATTTATTATCCCCATTAAAGAAAATTAATAATATTGATTTTCCAGAGGAAAAATTATGTTTCCCTATTTCCCATGTTAAGTTATTAGAAAAGGAAACTTTACCATTTTATGTTCCATTAAGTCCTTTAACAAAGCAAGCCGAAGGGCGATGTTTAGGTAGTCAGGGTCTAAATTTATTGATGACCGAATTGCAAAACCAACTTATTAATTATGGTTTTATTACTACTCGTGTAGTTGCTCCACAACAAGATTTATCACAGGGTACTTTCACTCTATTAATCTTAAAGGGTTCCGTAAAAAGTATACACTATTCAGAAGGTAGTGATACCTATGCAAATTTGTATACCAGTATTCCTTTAAGAAGTGGTGAATTACTTAATTTACGGGCACTTGAACAAGGTTTAGAGAATTTACAGAGAATTCCTACTGTAGATGCTAAAATCGAGTTAATCCCTGGTGCTAAAGAAGGGGAAACCGAAATTGTTATAAAGCGCAATCAATCAAAGTTTTGGCGGGTAGGGATGTCTGTAGATAACTCGGGCACTAAAGATACGGGTCGATATCTAGGCGGATTAACGCTCTATTTAGATAATCCTCTAGGCCTTAGTGATTCATTTTATGTTTCAGGTGATCATGATCTAGAAAATAAAGACAAATATGGTAACCGTGATTATTATTTTTCTTATTCAGTTCCTTATGGATATTGGATGTTTGAAACTTTAATTTATGGTAATACCTACCACCAAAATATCCCAGGTATTGTAGATTATCAATACAAAGGTCGAAGTAAAAATTACAATTTCAAGATTAGCCGGGTATTGCACCGTAGTTCAACACAAAAAACAACTTTAAGTTATGGTATTAACTTAAGACAATCTCACAACTTTATGAATGATCTTGAACTTGAAAATCAGCGTCGAAAAACAACTAATTGGAAATTAGGTTTACAACATCGTCATTATATTGACGATATGACTTTAGATGTTGATGTATGGTATCAAAAAGGAGTGCGATGGTTCGGTGCAGAAAAAGCTCGAGAAGAAGAAATAAACATAGCTAGTGCGTTGACTAATATTTTCAAGTTTGATGTTTCATTTTATGCTCCATTCACTCTAGGTAATCAGAATTTTGCTTATAGTTTTGATTATAATGGTCAAATGACAAGAGGTAATAAATTAACTCCTCCAGATCGATTTTCAATCGGAAGTCGTTGGACTGTTAGAGGATTTGATGGTGAGCAAATGTTGACGGCTGATAATGGCTGGTATCTGCGTAATGATTTGATTTGGCAAATGCCTATAAGGCAACAATTATACTTTGGCTTAGATGCTGGGCAAGTTAGTGGGCGAAATTCAGAACGGTTGAGCGGTAAACGACTTGTTGGTTCGGCACTAGGTATAAGAGGTCAACAATTTAATGTCTATTATGATGTATTTGCTGGAGTACCTTTGCACAAACCCGATAATTTTAAAACAAATCATTTGACACTAGCCTTTTATTTAAATTGGACTTACTAGTATTTTGGTTTTACGCCTTTTTAGTCGGCAAGTTTTAGTAACAAAGAATATTTATAATAAAAAGATTGTTGATTAAATAAGAATTAGTTAGAAAATTTTGAAAAATTATGGATATAAATAATAAAAAAAATCTTTTACCTTATGTTATATTAAGTATTATTATATATGCAGGAGCTTTTAAGTTCTTGTAAAAAGATACATCATTATCAATGATTAATTGAATTTTTTAATTATCAATTTGTAGTAAAAAGTTTTTGTAATTTTTAATATTTAGTAATGTCAGTAGCATAATACAACTAAGTAATATGATTTTGTGGTATGAGTAATATTAAAAAGGCGACTTTTTATTGATCACATTTAATTTGTCTTCAATAAATGGCTATTAAGTTTTAATTTGCCTGTTTGGATGCTATGTATCCTTTTCCCTTTTTAAATAAAGTAAACAATAATTGATGCTTTAGTTTTTCTTTAAATATTTTATAAATAATTTAAATAACTCTTTTCTCGACATTAAATTGGATTTAATCGCAATTAGTAAAATGGATTATATTTTATAGTTAAGTTTGTAGTACAAGCAGTCCCTAAAATATAGTTTTATTTATTGGTAGTAAAAGATAAATAAATTATATCGTTATGAATTGTAAATTAATGATAATTTGCAATTTATTTTGTAGTAAATATTAATCGTTGTAAATAAATTGTTTTTATTTGAAATAATAACTTTTTGTTTAGACATTTGAATAACAAAATAAGATGAAAGGCAAAATACTATGAATAAAAATTTTTATCGGATTGTTTTTAATCAGGCTCGAGGATTATTTGTTGTGGTGTCAGAAATTGTTAAATCGCATCAAGCTATTTCAGGTAAGAGTCAAAGAAAAAAAGATACTAACACTCAAGCGGATATTATAGGTAAGAAAAAAGCAGTTTTAAAGCCTATAGTTTTCTTATCTTATGTTGTTTTAGGTATGGTAAGTGTTGTTAGTAATAGTTATGCAGGCGGTGTCGTTGTAGATCCTAATGCAGGAAAAAATCAAAGACCTAATGTTCAAGAATTAAATAATGGTACTACACAAGTTGATATCGTATCTCCAACTAAAGGTGGTATATCACATAACAAATTTACACAATTTGATGTATCAAAAGACGGTTTGATTCTTAATAACTCACTCACAGATACAAATACCGAGTTAGCAGGAAATATTAATGGGAATAAACGATTAAAAAATAATGCAAGGGTCATTTTAAATGAAGTAAATTCTAATAATCCAAGTCAACTTCTTGGTTCTATTGAAGTAGCAGGTCAAAAAGCACAAGTGGTTATTGCTAATGCTGCGGGTATTACTTGTAATGGTTGCGGTTTTATTAATGCTGATCGTACAACATTAACTACAGGTAAGCCGATCATGGAAGATGGAGAATTAAAAGGTTACGATGTTCGACAAGGCAAAATTGAAATCCAAGGTGATGGTTTACGTAGTGGCGGTCAAAATTATACTGATTTAATTTCGCGTTCAGTTTCAATTAATGCCAAGTTATGGGCAGATAATGAAGTGAATATTGTAACAGGTAAAAATAAAGTCAGTGCTGACTTAAGTAAGGTTGAAAGACAAGGTGCGGATTCTAATGCAGATAAACCTGAATTTGCGCTTGATGTTTCCGCATTAGGTGGAATGTATGCCGGTAAAATTACTATGGTAGGTACAGAAAATGGTGTAGGTGTACGTAATCAAGGTAAAATATATACCAATGCTGGCTCTATCAATATTACAACCGATGGTAAAGTCGTTAATGAGAATATAATAGACGCTGTTGGTGATGTAAGTTTGCGAAGTAAAGGTAATGCTATTGAAAATAATGGAAAAATAAAAAGTTTAAATAAGAATATATCATTAGCTAGTTATCATGAAATCAAAAATAACGGCACATTACAGGCTAGAGAAAATGTTAATTTTTCATCAGGGAGTTGGACTGGTAATAATGGTGTAATTACTGCTGGTAAAACGGTAACAGCTCAAGGTAATGAATTCAATAATGGTTTTGGGGCAACGATTGACGCTCAAGATATTGATGTTACAAGTTATATAACTAAAAATACTGGTGATATGAAAGTAAAAAATAACATTGATATTAAATCTGAACTTACCCAAAATCAAGGTAATATGTCAGCTGATAATGAAGTTCATATTGCTAGTAAAGAAATTATAAACGATTACGGCGGTTCTATTTCAGCCAAACACATACTTTTACAGGGTGATAAATTATTTAACAGAAGTAAAGCTCATGCTTCAGAAGACCTTACTGTTCATGTGTTAGATGTTACCAATTCAGGAGAACTTTCGAGTAACAAGCAAGTATCAGTAGTAAGTAATATTTTTGAAACCATTAATTCAGCGGGTCTTGTTAAGGGGCAGAATGTTCAATTTAAAGCTGATAAACTAGTTAATAAAGGCGTGATATACTCAAATAATAATTTGAATATTTTGACTCATGAATTTGGAAACCAAAAAGATATAATTGCCGGCAATCAATTAAACATAAAATCTGATTCATTAATAAATGATTGGTACGGAAATATAGTTGCGAACAATGCTGATATTAATGCAATTAAATTAATTAATTATGGAAAAATTGAGCCAATTGAAAATCTGGAATTAGAAGTCGATTACCTTGAAAATATTGGAAAATTACAGGCAAAACAAGACTTAAAAGGCTATGTATTAACACTACACAATAGAGATGGAGCTACTATAGAAGGTAGAAATGTTAATTTAGAAGGTGATACTTTAGATAATAAAGGTCAAATTCGTGCAGAAAATGTATTGGACCTTGCGTTTAAAAAAATTGATAACTACGCTAAAATTTTTGCAAAAAATCAAGTTAACTTGAATACGGAATATTTAAATAATGATCATGGTTCATCAATTGAATCCGAGCATATTGTTAAAATTCAAGCACATGATTTCCAAAATCGTTCACAAATAAAATCAGCTGATCTTATTGAAATTAAAGCCAAGAAAGAGTTTAACAATAGACGTTATACTACAGAAGATGGCACTAAAGTGATTGGTACACTCAATAGTGGTGATATCAAAATTAATACTGAAAGTGGTGTCAATACTGGTGAAATAATAGCGTCTAAAAAAGCTATCATTTTTGGAGATAGTTTCAAAAATGATTGGTATGGAGTAATTAAAGGTGGTGATATTACGATAAGTGGTAATAAATTCGATAATTATGGTAGTGCACGAGCAGAACATAATTTCTATATTAATTCAACTGATGTTATGAATGCTTCAAATTTGTTATCTAGAGAATACCTTACAATTAACTCTACCAATTTTACAAACAACTCAACAGGTATTTTAAAATCCGATAAGCAAATTGATTTGAGAGGTGATAATATCCTAAATAATGGTTTGATAGATACTATCAAGGCTGTTATTAATGCAAAAAACTTCAAAAATGATTGGCTTGGCGTAATTAAGGGTGCTGATATTTCCATAGCAGGTGATAAATTTGAAAATTATGGTAATGCAAATGCCCTTCATAATTTCGATATTAATTCAACCAACGTTGAGAATCATAACAAATTATATTCAGCTAACTATCTAAGATTTGATTCAAACAATGTCAAAAATTACAGATCAGGTGAATTAAGCTCAAATTGGCAAATTGATATAAAGGGAAATCAAATACACAATGAAGGATCAATTTTAGCTAATCACGCTATTAATATTAATGGTAAAAACATCAAAAATGATGGCAAATTGAAATCAAACATACATATTAGATTATCAGGTGATAAATTTGAAAATTCAAGTCAGGGTAGTATGATTACAGAAACAATACATGGCAATATGGTTGACTTTATCAATAAAGGCTATATGCAAGGCGATTTTGTTGATAACAATCAAAATACAATAATTGAAAATTAATCATTTTAATTGAATTTCAAAAATATTACTTAAATAAAATAAGATCCTAGTTTATTTATCCTGTTTTAAGGCAAAATAATCTAGGATCTTTTTTATGTGTTTTATGCAACCTTACTTTTACTTAATTAGTATTGATGGTTGAATATTAAATAAACTAGAAGCCATATTATCAATTTCATTCAAAAGAAAATCAGCCTGATAGATTACTAATGTTTTAAATAATTTAATAAATTTTAACCAAAATATTAATATTAGTGTTTAATTAAAACGATAACTGATTTAGGCTAATAGGTAAACTTGAATTATTTAGGTTATATGATGATAAAACAAATTAAAATACAGGTTAGTGGAAGAGTTCAAGGTGTTGGATTTCGATTTTTTACTTATCAGCAAGCAAAAAAACTTAATTTATTAGGTTACGTCAAAAATTTAGATAATGGTAATGTTGAAATTATCGCACTTGGCGAGAGTAAACAGATAGATTCACTAGTTAATTGGCTTAATTCTGGAGGACCAACTTCAGCAAAAATTTCAAATATTAAAATTATTCAAATGGTACCTCAAAATGATTTAACTTCTTTTAATGTTAGATATTAATTTACTAAAAAATAAAGTAAAATAAGGCAATTTTTGGGTGATTTGTAATAAAGGTCTACTTTTATTAGTGATTAACTTTATTTACATAATTAACGTAAACTATGAATAAAAAAAATTTAATCTGTATCCTACTCCTTATTCTGATAATTGGTATTTATTCTGTTTACCAAACAGAAGATAGTGTTTCGGTCGCGCCATCAAACGCAAATTCGCCTGATACACCCATTTATCAAAGTGATGAGATGATAACCAATGTCTATGATTTATCAGGCACTATGGTATATAAAATTGCATCAAGCAAAGTAAAACATTTTGATAGCAATGAAAATACAGATTTTGATTTACCTAATGTCACGCTTTACGATCAGGAACATGCCGCGACTTGGCATATTCAAGCAAAACGTGCAACATTGACTAATGATAAATTAATCTACCTTTATCAAGATGTACAATTAACAAATTTATCACCTGATTCACAATTACAGCAAGTATTGACAGATAACGCAGTAGTCGATTTAAAAACACAACTTGTCACCTCAAATGATCCTGTGAAAATAAAAGGGATTGGTTTTTTATCGACCGGGACAGGTTTAGTCGGCGATTTAAGAGAAAAAACGGCAAATATACTTGAGAATATAAAAACCTATTATAATACTGAGGCACAATAAAAAATGAGATTGAGAAAACAAGCAATTTATCCATTATTTTTTATGTTATATGTATCATTTGCTTGTTTTGCAGATGAGCCTAATTTTGAAGCGTCTTCCCCTCAAAAAGATCAAAAGATGGTTGTTAATGATAAACCCATTACAATTGATGCAGATAACCAACAAATTGATATTGAAAAAAATATTATTACTTTTAGTGGTAATGTACAGATTGTTCAGGAAGGTCTTACCATTTGGGCTGATAAGGTTGTTATAACCGATATGCAAGACTCTACCAAACAAAAAATTACTGGATATGGTAACCCTGTAAGATATAAGCAAATTATGCCTAAAAATAATAAAGTTGTAACAGGTCATTCATCCCAAGTTATTTATGATGTGAAAGAAAGTAATATTGTACTGCAAGGTGATGCGGAGCTTATTCAGCAAGATAACCGTATAAAAAGTCCGATCATTACTTATGATGTCAAAAAACAACGAATACTTGCGCAGCCGGGTAATTCAGGACGGGTGAAATCTACTATCATCCCAAGTCAAGTTAAAGAGATGAATAAATAAAATGTCAATTTTAAAAGCTGAAAACCTTGCAAAAGTTTATAAAAAACGACGTGTTGTTGAAGATGTAAGTCTCACCGTCAATTCTGGTGAAATTGTTGGTTTACTTGGTCCTAACGGTGCGGGTAAAACTACTACTTTTTATATGGTAGTTGGCATTGTGACTTTAAATGCAGGAAGAATCTATCTTGATGATCATGATATCAGTATATTACCATTACATGAGCGTGCTCAAAAAGGTATTGGTTATCTACCTCAAGAAGCCTCAATATTTAGAAAATTATCTGTTATAGACAATATTATGGCTATTTTAGAAACGCGCCAAGATATTGACAAAAATGAAAAATTAAATCGGGCAGAAGAGTTACTTGAAGAATTTCATATCACACATATTCGAGACAATATAGGCCAATCTTTATCAGGCGGTGAAAGACGAAGAGTTGAAATTGCTCGAGCTTTGGCTGCTAATCCAAAATTTATTTTACTTGATGAACCATTCGCTGGGGTTGATCCGATTTCTGTTATTGATATCAAAAATATCATTAAACATCTACGAGATCGTGGGTTAGGCGTACTAATTACCGATCATAATGTCCGCGAAACGCTTGATGTTTGTGAACGTGCCTATATAGTAAATAAGGGACATTTAATTGCTGAAGGTACGCCAGATAGCATATTAAATAATGAATATGTAAAACGTGTTTACTTAGGACATGAATTCAGATTATAGATTATGATAAAACAAGGGTTACAACTGAAGGTATCGCAACAGTTGTCAATGACGCCACAATTGCAACTAGCGATTCGAATGTTGCAATTGTCTACATTAGAATTACGACAAGAAATTCAAACCGCACTTGAAAACAATCCACTATTAGAGGTTGCTGAGCAATACGATGAGATCAATGTTGAACAGCATGAACCTAACGAAAATATTGATACTCGTGAAGCACTCGATAGTCAAGAAATCCCAGAGGATATTCCTTTAGATGCAACTTTAGATGATATCTATACTGCAGGCACACCATCAGGAACCTATTCTGATTATCGTAATGATGAGTTACCTATCTATCAAGGTGAAACACACGAAACCTTGCATGATTATTTAAATTGGCAGTTAGATTTAACGCCTTTTAGTGAGGTTGATCGTGCAATTGCGCTATCCATTATTGAAGCAATAGACGAAAGAGGTTACCTGACTGTTTCAACTGAAGAAATTTTAGAGGAACAAGGTAATAGTGAAATTGAGCTCGACGAGGTGGAAGCAGTATTAAAGCGAATTTGGCATTTTGATCCGATCGGGGTTGGGGCAAGAACATTACAAGAATGTTTATCTATTCAAATTCAACATGTCACTCCACCGGCGTTAGTAAAAGAGATCATCAATGACTATTTAGATTTATTAGCAAGTCATGATTACCGGACACTGAAAAAACGATTAAATGCTTCTGATAAGCAACTAAAACAAGCTATAAACTTTATTCAACATTTACAGCCTTATCCGGGGGATTCTGTTAATACTACACCACCTGATTATGTTATTCCGGACGTTGTAGTGAAAAAAATTGATGGTAAATGGATAGCTGAATTAAATAATGATACTGTTCCAACGCTACGAATTAATCAACACTATGCTGCGATGGAAAAAGTCAGCAATGAACATGACAGCCAATATATTCGCTCACATTTACAAGACGCTAATTGGTTTATAAAAAGTGTCGAGAATCGTAACGAGACGTTATTAAAAGTTAGTCAATTTATTGTTGAGCATCAACAAGACTTTTTTGAAAATGGCGCTGAATATATGAAGCCAATGATTTTATCTGATGTTGCTGAAGCTATTGATATGCATGAATCGACTATCTCGCGAGTGACAACGCAAAAATATTTACAATGCCCAACCGGTATTTTTGAGTTAAAATTCTTTTTCTCAAGTCATGTTAACACTCAATCCGGTGGGGAAGCCTCTTCCACAGCAATTCGGGCATTAATTAAAAAATATATTTCTGATGAAGATTCTAAAAAACCGTTGAGTGATAGTAAATTAGTCTCACTCCTTGAAAATCAAGGTATCATAATTGCTCGCCGTACAGTGGCCAAATATCGTGAAGCGTTATCAATACCTCCATCAAGCCATCGAAAACAGCTTTAACTTAATGCTTAATATGTAGTCATCACACCTTAAGTGATAACTTAACTGATAAACAATAAGCCATTTATCTTATTGAATTTATTAATATAAAACTGAGTGATTACAAGTATAGCTTCGATTAGTTATTTATATGAAGTGTAGTTGAAAATTTATTTAAGAAGTAGTGAGATATCATCGCTTAAACAACAAGCGATGATATTTTCATAAAGATTTTAAGCTAAAAATGTTGGAATCTTGTGTTCAAATGCACTAATTGCATCTTCATGTTGAAGTGTTAAACCGATATTATCTAATCCATTTAATAAACAATGGCGTTTAAAAGCATCAATTTTAAAAGGATATTGTTTATCTCCAGCAATGACAACTTCGTTAACCAAATCAATAGTAAACTCAATTCCTTCGTTGGCTTCTACAATCTTGAAAAGCTCATCAACATCTTCTTCAGGTAGATTCACTAACAATAGTTGATTATTGAACGAGTTATTATAAAAAATATCGGCAAAACTCGATCCTATAATAGTTTTAAAACCATAATCTGTTAATGCCCATGGAGCGTGTTCACGAGAAGATCCACAGCCAAAGTTTTCACGAGCTAATAAAATGCTCGCACCCTTATAACGAGGTTTATTTAACACAAATTCTGGGTTTGGTTGTTTACCGGCATCATCTAAAAATCGCCATTCATGAAATGCATGTTGTCCAAATCCTGTACGAGTAACTTTCTGTAAGAATTGTTTAGGAATAATGGCATCAGTATCCACATTTGCAGCATCTAAAGGAACGACTAATCCAGTATGTTTTGTAAATTTCGCCATGACAAGTCTCCTTAAAATGGTTTGCGAATATCAGTAAAATGACCAGTAATGGCAGCAGCAGCAGCCATTGCAGGGCTAACTAAATGTGTTCTGGCATCACGTCCTTGTCGTCCTTCGAAATTACGATTACTGGTTGATGCACAGCGATCGCCAGGAGCTAACTTATCATCATTCATCGCTAAACACATTGAACATCCTGGTAAACGCCATTCAAAACCTGCATCGATGAAAATTTTGTCTAATCCTTCAGCTTCCGCTTGTTCACGTACAGGCCCAGAACCAGGAACAACCAAAGCTTGAACGCCATCAGCTACTTTGCGTCCTTTGGCGACTTCTGCTGCAGCACGAAGATCTTCGATACGAGAATTCGTGCAAGAGCCGATAAACACTTTATTGATCTTAATATCAGACATATTAGTACCAGCAGTTAAACCCATATAAGCTAACGCACGTTCAGCAGACTGTTTTTCAATCGGATCAGAAAAATCTTGTGGATTTGGAACTTGCTTATCAATAGCGGTTACTTGACCTGGGTTAGTTCCCCAAGTTACTTGTGGAGCAATATCTTTAGCTTCCAAAGTTACAATCGTATCGAAATGTGCACCCTCATCGGTTTTTAGGGTTTTCCAATAAGCGACTGCTTGCTCAAAATCTACCCCTTTAGGCGAAAATTGTCGACCTTTCAAATATTCAAATGTCGTTTCATCCGGTGCAACTAATCCAGCTTTGGCACCCATTTCAATCGCCATGTTACATAATGTCATTCGACCTTCCATAGACAAGGATGTAATTGCTTCTCCGCAAAATTCAACCACATGGCCAGTACCACCTGCGCTTGTTGTTTTGCCAATGATGGCTAAAATAATATCTTTAGCAGTTATGCCACTGGCTACTTTGCCTTTTACTTCAATTTTCATGGTTTTAGCCCGACCTTGTTTTAAGGTTTGGGTAGCTAAAACATGTTCAACTTCTGATGTCCCAATACCAAAAGCTAATGCACCAAAAGCACCATGCGTTGCAGTATGTGAGTCACCACACACAATGGTCATACCAGGCAATGTCATGCCTTGTTCAGGTCCAACAACATGAACGATACCTCGTAATGGACTTTGTAAACCATATAAAGATACGCCAAATTCTTCAGCATTCTTAGCTAATTCAGTTAATTGGATTCTAGCCATCTCGCTACAAGCACTTAACTCATTGCTTTTCGTTGAAGTATTGTGATCCATCGTAGCAAATGTTTTATGAGGTTGGCGGACTTTACGATTCATCGCTCGTAAGCCATCAAAGGCTTGAGGAGAGGTTACTTCATGAACCAAATGGCGATCGATATATAAAATAGGGGTCTCATTCGGTGCTTCATAGACAACATGTGCATCATATAATTTTTGATACAATGTTTTTGGTTTTGTAGACATTGCTTATATTCCTTTAATATTCTTTAAAAGGGTTAATATGATAGCTTAACCCTTAGTCTAAAAATTAAATTAAACGACAAATGGTGTCACCCATTTCATCGGTTGAAACATAACTACCACCACGAGCAAGATCGATAGTGCGGGTCCCTTGTTCTAAAGCTTTATTAACTGCATTTTCAATAGCTTTGGCGATATCATCACGTTTTAAACTATAACGCACTAATAATGCTAAAGATAAAATTTGTGCAGCTGGATTAGCAATATTTTTACCAGCAATATCTGGTGCACTACCGCCAGCTGGTTCATATAATCCAAATCCATCTTCATTCAAGCTAGCAGACGGTAGCATTCCCATTGAACCGGTAATCATAGCGCACTCATCAGATAGAATATCACCAAATAAATTAGAACATAATAATACATCAAATTGAGAAGGATCTTTAACAAGTTGCATGGTTGCATTATCGATATACATATGTTCAAGTGCGACTTCTGGATATTGTTTAGCGACTTCGTTTACAACTTCACGCCACAATATTGATGTTTGTAATACATTAGCTTTATCAACAGAAGTGACTTTTTTACGACGAATTTTTGCAGCTTCAAATGCCATTTTAGCTATACGCTCAATTTCAAAACGGTGATAAACTTCAGTATCAAAAGCACGTTCTTGAGGGCCAGAACCTTCACGACCTTTAGGTAAACCAAAATAGATACCACCAGTTAGCTCACGCATACATAAAATATCAAAACCACGCTTAGCAATATCTTCACGTAAAGGACATAATTCTTCTAAACCTTGATATAAACTAGCAGGACGCATATTCGCAAATAATTTAAAATGTTTTCGTAATGGTAATAAAGCTCCGCGTTCAGGTTGTTGATCTGGCGGTAAGTTTGTCCATTTTGGACCACCAACTGAGCCAAACAAAATAGCATCGGCTTTTTCACAACCTTCTAGTGTTTCTTTAGGTAATGGACAACCATGAATATCAATTGCTGCACCACCGACATCATATTCACTAGTCGTAATTGCAAGGTTATATTTTTGACGAATGACTTCAAGCACTTTATAAGCCTGTTTCATCACTTCTGGACCAATACCGTCGCCAGGTAATACTGCAATATGGTAATTTTGAGACATATCTATTCCTTATAATTAATTTAAGCATTTCGTCAATAAATAACGAAATCGCATCTATTATTTAATCGTGGTGCAATTTTTGTTTTTGCTCAGCAACTTGATTAGCTCTATAAACATTATTTAAAACATTAATTAATGCTAATGCGGATGAATGAACAATATCAGTCGCAAGCCCAACACCGTGAAATTTGCGCCCTTTATATTCGGCAACGATATCAACTTGACCTAAGGCATTTTCACCTTGACCTTTAGAGGCTAATTGATATTTTACAATGGTAATTGGTTCACCGGTAATACGATTTATTGCTTGATAAACTGCATCAACTGGACCATTACCAGTTGCCGCATCTGAATATTTTTGATCGCCAATAATCAAACTTACTGACGCAGTTGAAACGACAGTAGAGCCTGATTGAACATTAAAATAATCTAAAACATAATGCTCTTGATCATCTTTAAGTTGATTGATAAATATCAAAGCTTCTAAATCATAATCAAAAACTTGGCCTTTTTTATCAGCAAGCTCTAAAAAAGCTTCATAAACTTGATCTAAATTATAATCGTTATCGTGGTAACCCAATTCTTCTAGGCGATGTTTAACAGCTGCTCGACCAGAGCGTGAAGTTAAATTTAATTGGATTTGATTTAAACCGATCGACTCTGGTGTCATGATTTCATAAGTTTCGCGGTTTTTTAATACACCATCTTGATGTATTCCTGAAGAGTGGGCAAAAGCATTGCTACCAATAACCGCCTTGTTAGACGGTATTGGTGTATTAGTAATTTGGCTTACAATTTGGCTGGTACGGTAGATTTCTTGATGATTGATATTAGTGTGAACGTTTAAGATATTTTGACGAACTTTGATCGCCATAATCACTTCTTCTAAAGCAGTATTACCGGCTCGTTCACCTAAACCATTCATCGCGCCTTCAATCTGCCGAGCACCTTCCTGAATCGCGCTAATCGAGTTAGCCACCGACATGCCCAAGTCATCATGACAATGAACAGAGATAATCGCTTTATCAATGTTCGGGACACGTTCAAATAAGGTACGAATAATGCCACCAAATTGATAAGGGACAGTATAACCGACAGTATCCGGAATATTGATCGTTGTTGCCCCTGCTTGAATTGCTGCTTCAACAATCCGACATAAGTTATCAATTGGGGTACGGCCTGCATCTTCACAAGAAAACTCCACATCATCTGTATAATTACGTGCACGTTTAACACAGTGCACCGCTCGTTCAACGACATCTTCAAATGTCATTTTTAATTTATCTTTAACATGTAAGGTTGATGTTGCCATAAAGGTATGAATACGAAATTGATCGGCTACATTTAGCGCTTCAGCGGCAACATCAATATCTTTGTCAATACAACGAGACAACGCACATACACGACTATTCTTAATGGTTTTAGCGATAGTTTGTACTGATTCAAAATCACCAGGCGATGAGATAGGAAAACCAACTTCCATCACATCAACCCGCATTCTTTCTAATGCTAAAGCTATTTGTAATTTTTCTTTAACACTTAAACTTGCTTGTAACGCTTGCTCACCATCACGTAATGTTGTGTCAAAAATAATAATCTGATCGCTCATTGTTATTTCCTTTATATTTTGGTGCTATCTCGGTATTTCAAGTTAAGAAAACAAAAAACCCGCACTTTAGCGCGGGTTCTTGTTAATTTGTCGAGTTAAGTATTAAATCACTTTTACTCCACACACAAGCTATCCGCGCAAACTGATGCGAGGAGGAGGCTGAGTAGGAGGCTAGTAAATTTAATCATTAACTTCTCAATTGTTATATTACTTATTAAATATTATTGCATTTTTTATCAAAAATCTTCACGCATGTCAAGAAAGATGTTTAAAATTTACTCTTTTACTTGATAAAACATTAGTTAAAATTTGTCTAACTATTAAGCTTTTATTTTGATTTATTGATGATGAATAATAAAGAACGTCAAGAATTGAATTGAAAAATAGTTTAATAGTATGCAAAATGGTAGGAGTTTAAGGGCATAAGCGATAAGGTGCCTGATAAGTACTTTTCAATAGATTCAAAATAATCATTTCAAAAATAAGAATGTTCATTATTTATGTATCATTTTTTGCTCTAAAAAATAGTTTTACACAAGTAACGCTATTTCAGAATTAATTATCAATTATTGGAGCCATTATGAATATTGTCGAAATTTCACAAAAACGTTATACCACCAAACATTATGACAAAACGAAAAAGATTCCCCAAGATAAGATTGAGCAGTTATTAACTGTTTTAAGAAACAGTCCGTCATCGGTCAACTCTCAACCGTGGCATTTTTATGTTATTGATAATGAAGCGGCTAAAAATAAAATTTTGCCGGCAATAGCTGATTTTAATCAACCACGTGTCACCGGCTCATCACATACTATTGTTTTTTGCATTAAAACCCCATTGGATGAAGCCCATTTAGTTAATCTACTTAATCAAGAAGAGAAAGACGGTCGTTTACCTTCGGCGGAATTAAAGGCGTCTCAAGATCAGGGCCGACGTTATTTTGTAAATTTAAATAGCAAAACACCTGAATCACAACAGTGCTGGGAAGGTAAACAAGCCTATATTGCATTAGGGCAATTGCTTTTTGCCGCTGCGGCAATTGGTGTTGATTCTACTGCAATAGAGGGTTACGATTCTGCTAAAATGGATGAAATTTTAGATCTTAAAAGCAAAGGATTGAAAAGCATTGTGGTTGCAACGTTAGGTTATCGTGCTCAAGATGATGGTAATGCGCATCGTCCAAAATCACGTCTGCCGAAAGATCAAATCTTCACCTTCTTATAATCTGATTAACATCCCACCTCGTATTAGGTGGGATGAGTAAAAAGGGTATAATATTACTTCTCTGAATAATTGCTATAGTGTTTCAGTTTCTCTTCCAGCGCTTGTTGTTGTTCTAAACTAAACTCGTTATAAAAAAAGTAATACCCCGAACTCTCTTGTATGAAAAACACATAACCTTTTGATGTTTTCTCTATTTTATAAAATTCAGCATAGTTGATATTAGAAACTCCCACTTTTTTTATGTAACTGAAGGTTAGATGATCATCATAAAAAATACAGGTCATACTGCCAAAGCGTTCATTCAATGTTAAAACCTGCTTTTTTGATTGTTTTTTAAAATTAGCCAAAAATAAGGTAAGTAATAAAATAGGCAGTATGAAAATTAGTACTGATAAAGTAGGATTTTTTGGAAATAGCAACAAACTCAAAAATAAAAGGATAGTAGATAAAATAAACATCCTTTTTCTTGAATTTCGAAATTGATGACAAATAAACGCATATACACGTTGACAGTCAAATTGATAATTAATCATTGCTATTTTGGATTCTTGGTTTTTGCTCAAATAAGGCGCCAGATAATCTTTTAGGCGCTCTAACTCATCCGGTTGAAACAGATCATAACGAACAAATTCAAAAATAATCTTATTACTAAAAAAAAATAACCCAGTTTTAGCTTCATGTATTTGATACAGATCTGAGTAATAGAAAGTACTGACTTCGTTCTTATCGTTATTTAGCCGTACTATTTTTTCATTATCGAAGGTGAAGGTAAAATTACGCATATTATCAGCAATTGAATCATCTAATTTTTGTGTAAAATTATCATCCAAACAACCTTGCAGCGCGTAATAAGTATCGACTAAATATTGTCGATCAATATGGCAATGAACGGTGATGTTACTCATACTTGCTCCTAAAATGGTCTTTATCACTCATACTGTCAATTTAATAGGTTATTGATTATATATGAAACCGATTAAATTGCATGTAAAAAACAAAACCGACAGTGAATAAATCTAATCAATTCGACAAATAACCCTAGACCCCATTGACAGAAACGTTACAATATACGGCATGACTTTTATAGCAAGTAAAATTAACTTAGCTATGATTAATTTAACAAACGGATGATGTTTTATGGCGCAATATGTTTATACCATGAATCGTGTTGGGAAGATTGTTCCTCCTAAACGTTATATTTTAAAAGATATCTCATTAAGTTTTTTCCCCGGTGCCAAAATTGGTGTTCTTGGCTTAAATGGGGCAGGTAAATCGACATTACTACGAATTATGGCTGGAGTGGATACCGAAATTGAAGGTGAAGCTCGTCCACAGCCGGACATTAAAATAGGTTATTTACCGCAAGAACCTAAACTTGATCCTAAGCAAACTGTACGTGAAGCTATTGAGCAAGCCGTTGGTGATGCCAAAAAAGCTTTGGCTCGTTTAGATGAAGTGTATGCGGCTTATGCTGATCCAGATGCTGATTTTGACAAATTAGCCAAAGAACAAGCGGAACTTGAAGCAATCATACAATCGCAAGATGCGCATAATTTAGATAACCAACTAGAGCGAGCAGCTGACGCCTTGCGTCTACCGGATTGGGATGCAAAAATCGAAAATTTATCCGGTGGTGAGCGTCGCCGTGTTGCTATTTGTCAGTTATTGCTGGAAAAACCAGACATGTTATTAATTGACGAACCGACTAACCATTTAGATGCTGAATCTGTCGCATGGTTAGAACGCTTTTTACATGACTATGAAGGCACGGTGGTCGCTGTAACCCATGACCGTTACTTCTTAGACAATGTTGCTGGTTGGATTTTAGAGCTAGACCGTGGTGAAGGTATTCCATGGGAAGGTAATTACTCTTCTTGGCTTGAACAGAAAGATCAGCGATTAGCGCAAGAAGCGGCAACCGAATCCGCTCGCCGTAAGTCGATTGAAAAAGAGCTTGAATGGGTGCGTCAAAATCCGAAAGGGCGACAAGCAAAAAGCAAAGCTCGTTTAGCCCGTTTTGAAGAGCTTAATAGCAACGATTACCAAAAACGTAATGAAACTAACGAACTCTTTATTCCGCCTGGGCAACGTTTAGGTGATAAAGTCATTGAAGTCGCTAATTTAACTAAATCATATGGCGATCGAGTATTAATCGATAATCTTTCTTTTAGTATTCCTAAAGGGGCGATAGTTGGGATCATTGGTCCAAATGGAGCGGGTAAATCGACGCTATTTAGAATGCTATCAGGTAAAGAACAACCAGATTCAGGAACTATCACATTAGGTGATACCGTACAACTTGCCTCTGTCGATCAATTCCGTGACAGTATGGATGATAATAAGACTGTTTGGGATGAAATTTCAAATGGGCAAGATATCATGCGTATTGGTAACTTCGAAATCCCAAGCCGTGCTTATGTTGGTCGCTTTAATTTTAAAGGTGTGGATCAACAAAAACGAGTTGGTGAATTGTCTGGTGGTGAACGTGGTCGGGTGCATTTAGCTAAATTACTTCAAGTTGGTGGTAATGTACTATTACTCGATGAGCCAACCAATGACCTTGATGTCGAAACCTTACGTGCGCTGGAAAATGCGTTATTAGAGTTCCCGGGCTGTGCATTAGTAATATCGCATGACCGTTGGTTCTTAGACCGCATTGCAACTCATATTCTCGATTACCAAGATGAAGGGCATGTGGAGTTCTTTGAAGGTAACTTTACCGAATATGAAGAGTGGAAAAAACGCACTTTAGGCGCGGAGGCACTTGAACCTAAACGAGCCAAATATAAACGAATTACAAAATAACTTCATAAATTATTCCGCCGAAAGTTATCGGCGGGTTATCAATGTCTAATCAATAAAAATTTAAAGCAAGGATTTAGATGTCTTAACCAACTTAGCAAAAGTATCGGTTAACAATCTTGGAATTGCTGTAATGCCTCGAGCTTTAGCATCATCACACACCGCAATAGCCAAGTCTGGTTTTGAACTTTTGTGGATCGCCTTTTGAATAATCTTGGGTACCGACATATCAATATGAGCAACCGTATTATAAGCAGCTAATTTATAAACATGACTAAAGCCATGTTTGAATAAAAAGTTTTCAATATCACGCGCGGGTAATACAGTAATATAATCGTTTAGATTTTCACCTGGAGCACATTGTGATTGCACGGTTTCGGCATATTTTTTTCCAGCCATATCGCCATCAGTAATCACGTACCAACGAATGCCCATTTTATTTGCATAATGGATTAATGGTTTTAAACCACATTGCGCAAATTCTAACAATTGAATTCCTTCCGAACTTAAGTGATAACCACTTTGTTCTGCGAGCTCTCTTAATAACCACACTTCAGTTTCACCCTCAACCAGTAACCAACAACGGGCAAATAGGGCTGTAGGGCGTCGATAAAGGACATGGAATAAAATGCGTCGACTATCGGCAACACTCAATGAATGAGGTGAAATGTACTTAGTGACAATTTGATCTGGAAGTCGGATTAATCGATAAATACTCTCCAAAGGAAATAACGACACCAAATCACTTGAATTAGAGGTAATAATTTTTTGAGCCGGTAAATTTTTCAATAATCGAAAGCCAACCGATAAAATAATTGGATGTAGCTGACTTTCTGGCTCTTCCAAAATTAAAATAGGGACTGAGCTGTGTGATAGTGGATTATCACCCTTAGCATTAACAATAGAACCAAATATACCTAAAAGGGCAGTACGTAAATAATCATTATCCAAATCATCCAAAATATTATTGATGCGCTCAAGAGAATTCCAATCTTCTACTTTTGGACTATTTTTCTGCGCCATTTTTTTATAATTAGAACGTTGTTGATAATCAACAAAATAGTATTCTAATAATGAACGAGCAGCTTGTAATCCTCGATTAAGTTCAGCTTGGCTCAATTGCTCTGAATGGGCTTTTAACTGTTCGGAAAGCTGGTCAATAAAGTGTTGTGATAAAGGTTGATTAGTAACAGGTAAATCTTTAGCATTAATCGAATTTTTAAGCGGCATCACTGGATTCAAATTAATTAAAATAGCAATTAATAACTTAGAATCATCTAATTTTAACAACTGTCCGTGCTCATTTAACAAATGATGCTCAGTGATAATACTATCACCACTTTTTTGAGCACTCATTTGGTAAGTAATTCGATATAAATTATCTAACTGCGAGCTATAGCTAACGGCTTGCAAAGGTTGATAAGCTTGTTCATTTAATTGATTTGGATAGGATTCACAATAGACAACTTTTATTGAGATATGATTACCATCATTATCATAATAGAAATCTGAATCGACAAACTGATAAAACTTATTATCTAGAGTTAGCAACTTTAACGCACTAAGTAAACTTGATTTCCCCCATTGATTTTCACCAATTAGAACGCTTGATTTAGCGTTAAGTTTTAACGAAAGTTGCTTAATTCCTCTAAACCCTTTGATATCAATTTGTTCAATAAACATGACATATCCTTATGGTTAAAGTTGGTACTTTTCAGTTCGTTTCGCAATGCGCTCAGCTTTATGCTTAGCACTATCAATTAACTTATGCTCATCACGTACAATGGCTTTAATGGGTTTATTAAAATAGGTTCTTAAAAAACGCCAAATATCTCGCTGAGTTAGCCCAATATTAATTGATGAAAAGTAAAGTCCAATTAAATCTTTATCACGCCAACGCGTCGGGACTTTATCACGTGTTTGTGCTCGATGAAGATCAATTACAGAAAGTTTTATTTCTTCACTATTTTCATATAACGGTAAATCCAACAAAAAATGACACAAATAACAATCACGGTGATTCACACCCGCGCCGTGCATTTTAGCGGTCATATTAGCTAAATAAATAGTTAACGAACGTTTTAAATGATAGCTAGGTGGATTGTCTAACCATGGTCGAGTAAAATCCTCTAAACTAATGGTTGGATTAAGATCTTTAGTAATAATAAACGAATGCCGAGTAAGCGGATTTAATCCCTTGCGCCCAAAAGCGCGCCCATCCATCGTATTAACACCAACTTGCTCTAAACGATGAATTGCATCCCACTCTTGTTTAGCATCTAGAACTGGCAAACGTAAAGAAATAAGGTTTTTTACAATCTCTTTAACCGTGCTGCCACGATGAATTTTAATAAAATAAGATTCACCATCCAACTCAAAATTAAGGGTTTTTCTTTGTTTAACCGCACGATAAACTTTACCTGAAATTAATTCAACTTCAGTGAATGGGTCTTTACCTAACCATAACTCTTTAAAGGGTGATTTTAGTTTGATTTCATTCATAACGACATCCTAAAATAATGTCTGCTGCGCGTTGTGCTAGATGATATAAATCTTCACTATCACCATAAGCAATCGCATGATTATGCCAATTACCCCATTGCTCCTTATCACTAATAGACCGTTCTAACGCTTGATTCAATGTGCTTTGATCATAAGGTTCTGGCAGCACAATGCCGGCATTAGCTTGGCTGATATGATAAGCATACCCAGAAATACCCGACACAATCACCGGTACCCCAGCCGCTAAAGCTTCAATCAATACCATGCCTGCGGCTTCTTGCCTTGCCGGATGCAACAAGAGATCGGCTGAAAATAGAAAATCAGGAATATCATTACGACCGGAGAAAAAACGCACTTGTTTACTAATGCCTAAGTCATCGGCTAACTTCTGATAAGGTTCAGGATTATCCTGTCCTACGACCAGATAGCTAACTTTCTGCCTAAGCGCATCGGGTAAAGCTGCAATAGCTCTCAAAGAACGGTCAACTCCCTTACGTTTAAAATCTGACCCAATTTGCACAATTACAAAATCATCTAAGCTAATTTGATTAGCTTGTCGAAATTGTTCACGTTTTTTGGGGCTATCAGCACAATATTTTCGATCTAAAGCAATCCCTGGCGGTAATAAAAAAAATCGCTCATCTTGGGTATGATAGTGATTCTTAAAATCTTGAATTTGTTGCTTAGTTAGCACCATGATTTTAGTTTGTGAACTAGGTGAAAATACCGATTTTTCAAATGCTAAATAGTGCTTGCAACGTTTCGATAATCTATAAAGAAAGCCTTTATGAGCGGCTTTTTCAGCAAAACAAGTATCTCCAGCAAAATAGACATCCAAATCAGGCATTTTATTAAAACCCACCACACAGTTTACCGGGTTAGCTTGTAAGTGAGCTTTCACCCAATGGTAATAGGCTTGATTGCGGCTATGGTTAGAGAATCCTTTTTGGGGCACGATAATAATATCAATCCCAGCTGGTTTATTACCTTGCCAGTCCAATACATAAACACGGATCTGATGTCCACGAGCTTGGCAAGCGGTAGCAATTTGCAAGAAATCACGTTGTAACCCGCCAAAAGGGAAATATTTATAAATACAAAAAGCTAGTTGCATCTAGATTGCCTCAAGTCAGAAAGGAATATTATATACTCACTCTTGATTGATGCGCAAAGCTTGATTTTGCCTACAAGGATTGTTAAGACTATTTATAAATTCCAGTATTTAAGAGTGAAATAGTAAAAACTAAATAGAATCTAAAAGCGATTTTAACGGTTAGAATCGCAAATAATTATCTTTTCATTTCTTATTAACAATATTAAAAGAACTAAAAAATAAATGATTGTTTTAGACATGTTCAAAGCACTTTATATCAAAGTAAATTCATAGCTAAAACTATTTTTCTGAAGAGAATCTAACAATATTTTTTATAAGCTTACAAAAACCTATATTTTATATTATATTAGCTAACTTAGTTTTTATTAATGGATAAGAGAAGATTAGTATGAATAAGGACATTTTTTTTAATAACAAATATGTTATTTTATTTCTCTTTCTCGTTGTGTGCTTCACATGGGGAACGACATGGATTGGAATAAAAATTGCTGTTGAAACTGTTAACCCACTGTTAGCTGCTGGTCTGCGCTTTGTTATCGCATTTCCTTTTTTAGTATTAATTACAATTATTGCTAAATCACCAATATTGTTTCCTCGAAAATCATTCCATTTTTTTCTACTATTAACGTTATTTTATTTTACCATTCCTTATTATTTAATTAGTTTTGGTGAACAATATGTATCGTCAGGTTTAACCTCATTGTTATTTAGCACCATGCCGATTTTTTCAATTATTTTCGCTAAGATAATCTTAAAAGATAAAATATATATAAATCAGGTAATAGGTATTACAGTGGGATTTTTATGTTTGATGTACATTTTAATCTCTGAAGGTTTTATTCTTTCCTATAGCGATTTTTGGGGCGTAATATCAATACTGTTAGCGGCATTGATGCATGGTTTTTTATATGTTTACTCCAAAAAAGCTGGCGAAGGTATAAATGTATTTACCTTCAATACTCTACCGATAGGCGTTGCGGGTATCGCACTTTGTTTGTTGAGTTTTACTTTTGAAGAAAATAATTTTCAAACTATCTCGTTAAATAGCTGGTTAGCATTAATTTATCTCGGTATTTTTGCATCCGTATTTGGCTTTATTGCTTATTTCTTTTTATTAAAACGAATGAGCCCGGTAGTATTGTCATTTATTTTTATTATTTTCCCGGTCGTTGCTATTTTTATTTCATCGATTTATGAGCATAAAATCATTTCAACTAACTTCATCATTTGTACAATCATTATGTTGTGTGGGTTTGCTATAACAAAATTACCGGTCAATGTTTTTAAAAAGTGGATAAAGAGCGACAAAAATAGAGACAATCAATAAATCGTTACTTCAACAAAAGGTTAACTTGATTTTTTGATTCAGACATCGATTGACTTTGAATGGTTTTAACACTTATCAAAGTCAATCCTTATCTACTATGATTGAATCCTGTTTTATCTACACTTTTTAGATAATTAAAATTATAGCAAGTTGCAACTAAATGATTGATAGCAAAGTTAAGCTATAGCAATATTATAACTCAAAGCGATAAGTGTCATTAATTGCACTACCTTGCGCACCAAATTGGCGTAAATTATTATCAACCGCATTCATCGATTGCCAATGGTTTTCGCACCAATCAGGGGCAAGTAGGGTGGGTTTGCGGGCATTGGCGGAGATACGGTGGTATAAAATATTGGCAGGGGTTTGCCGAATAATATCACCAGCAATATCGACATACTGCTCTAAGGACAATACATCAAGCCGACCTGCACGCCATGCTTTAGCCATAATACTACCTTCTACAATATGTAGTGGATGTAGTTTTAAACCATCAACACCGCTATTTAAAACACAATCTAGCGTAATTAAATTATCTTGCTTAGTTTCTTTAGGTAGACCAATAATTAAGTGAGTACAAACTTTTATACCAAGTCTACGCGCCTTTTGAACGGTTTGATGATAAACATCGAACGTATGTCCACGATTAATACTGTGTAAGGTTTTATCATGAGCGGTTTGTAAGCCAAGCTCCAGCCAAACTTCAAAGCCTTTAGCATGATAACTGGCAAGTAAATCGAGCGCTTCATCCGGCACACAATCAGGGCGAGTACCAACACAAAGTCCAACAATATCGGCATTATTAAGTGCTTCTTCATACATATTTTTGAGTATTTCGACTTCGGCATAAGTACTGGTATAAGCCTGAAAATAAGCAAGATAGCGCTTAGATTTTTTCATCTGATGCGCCTGTTGGGCAAGTTGCTGTGAAATGGTTTTGACTTGAATCGACTCATCGATAATCGATGCGACATTACAAAAGGTGCAACCACCTACACCGATAGTGCCGTCCCGATTAGGACAGCTAAAACCGCCATGTAAGGTGAGTTTATAGATTTTTTCGCCATAACGGCGTTGCAGGTCAGCACCAAACGTATTGACCACTAAATGAAGTTGCATAATCAGCCAAAAATAAAATTTTGCCTATTTTACGAAGCGAATGAGTTAAATTCAACCGATGATAAATTTTTATATACAATTGACGTAACTTTAGTCGGCTTTTCTTTAAGATGTTTTGAAACGAACACTATGGTGTAACATATTATGCCGTAATAAGTTTTATTGATGATTTTTAGAATCGCAATATTTTCAAAGCTTAATACTGAGAAAATTATACGAGTAATCTAATCTTTTTATTTTTCTGTACCTAGAAAATAAGATGTTTCAGTTTCTACCTTACTATCATCTTTCCAATCTTGGATATCTCTTTCATATTGTATTAATTCGACCTGATCACCTTTTTTATAATTGCGTAATTGAAAGGCTTTTTCTAATCCTACTTCTAACTCGTAAGGTTTATCATTGGGTAAAAAACAACCATGATCTGCGCGCCCCCTCTTTTCCGATTTGGTAATTAACACCTTGATATCAAATACACTTTTTTCATGTTCCTGTTCGCCTTCGCCAATAGAAAAAATACCCTGTTGTGGATCTTCTAATAATGTCCCGGTTAGCAAACAGAGATTTTGGAAAGAGGCAGTAGCTATCTGACTGAATAAAATACAAATAATAAAACTTATTATGCGGCAAATCGTTTTCATAGCGTTAATAGACTCGGTAAGACAAATTTCCAATATTATTCAAAAAATTTAATTAAAAAAAAAGCGTTTTTTTGTCTAGTCCTGATACTTTTACAAGTCGTTTGATTTTTTATTAACTGGCTAAAAAACAATAATTGCGATCTTCTGCTTTACTATAAATATTTTTTATAATTCAAAAAAAGGATTGAAATCGTTGGCTGATTAAGTAAGGATATTCGTTATGCTGTTTTCCATACTTGAAAACAATAATTAAGTCAAAAAGTCAATGTAATCCAAAAACAAGGAGTCAATATGTTTAGTAAAGAAATGACTATTGCCGATTATGATAAGGAATTATGGGACGCCATTAAGGGTGAAGAGCAACGTCAAGAAGATCATCTCGAATTAATTGCCTCCGAAAACTATACCAGCCCAAGAGTGATGCAGGCACAGGGTACTCAATTAACTAACAAATATGCTGAAGGCTATCCAGGTAAGCGTTATTATGGTGGTTGTGAATATGTTGATATTGTTGAGCAATTAGCGATTGAACGAGCCAAAGCGTTATTTGGTGCAGATTATGCCAATGTACAACCACATTCAGGATCACAAGCGAATTTTGCTGTTTATATGGCATTGTTAAAACCGGGCGATACTGTGTTAGGTATGAATTTATCGCAAGGTGGTCATTTAACTCATGGTTCACCAGTTAGTTTTTCCGGTAAACTCTATAATGTGGTTGCTTATGGCGTTGACGAAACTGGACATATTGATTATGACCAATTAGCGAAAACGGCCTTAGAGTCAAAACCGAAAATGATCATCGGTGGTTTTTCAGCTTACTCAGGCGTGGTTGATTGGAAGCGTATGCGTGAGATTGCTGATAGTGTAGGCGCTTTCTTATTTGTAGACATGGCACACGTGGCCGGCTTAGTAGCAGCAGGGGTTTATCCAAATCCTGTCCCATTTGCACATGTAGTGACAACCACAACGCACAAAACGCTTGGCGGACCTCGTGGTGGACTTATTTTGGCCAAAGGTGGCAGTGAAGAACTTTATAAAAAATTAAATTCAGCTGTATTCCCTGGCGCACAGGGTGGTCCATTAATGCATGTCATTGCTGCCAAAGCAGTTGCATTAAAAGAGGCGATGGAACCAGCATATCAAGAATATCAAAAACAAGTTGTTAAAAATGCTCAGGCGATGGTTGATGTAATTATCAAACGTGGCTACAAAGTCGTGTCTGGCGAAACAAAAAATCACTTATTCTTAATTGATTTGGTTGATAAAAAGATAACCGGTAAAGAGGCTGATGCCGCTTTAGGTAGTGCTAATATCACCGTCAATAAAAATAGCGTACCTAATGATCCACAAAGTCCATTTGTGACATCTGGCGTTCGAATTGGTACACCAGCCATAACTCGTCGAGGTTTTAAAGAAGAAGAATCTCGTGAATTAGCCAACTGGATTTGTGATGTATTAGATAACATTGATGATGAACAAGCGATTCAAGCAGTTAAACAAAAAGTTTTGGCAATTTGTCATCGATTACCCGTTTATCAACATTAATATTCTCGCCGACGTTATGTCGGCGAAATTATTATAAAATATTAGTTTTGAGTTGTTTTTTGAGTCATTTGTTGTTGCTGCTTAACATAATTGGCAATATCATCTTTAAACCATACTGCACTGCCAACAAGTAATACACCAACTAAGATAGCTGACCAAAATATTATCCGTGCTTTTTTATTACGTTTTCTTAAAGGATCACTTAAGTTTCGTTTAGCATTGGCTGGTAATTCGGCCTTACTGGTCAGTAGCCCACCAAGAAGTAAATTGATTTTTACTTGCCCATTGATTGCCCAACCTGAAGCTTCGAGCAATGGACCTAGTGTTCTTCTTCTTAATTTTAACCAAGCTAAAATGACTGATGGCCCAGATATAATTAAGAATAAACCTAAAATCACCAATGGAAATTGCCACCAAGAAAGAGAAAAAATAGCCTGAAAAATGGTAGCAAGTGCGGTACCAATCGCGCCTATCGCCAAGCCAATCGCAGCAAATATGCCAACACTCTTACCAATATCAAATTTATTTTCTGGATTTTGCACAGCTTGGGTACTGGTCTTTTCAATATCGGCGTCTTTATTGCTAGCCCATTTATTAATCTGTTCCGTAATTAATCGACCAATACGTTGATAAGGTGCCCAAATTGCTTGTTGAATACTAATTGGCTTACTAATCATTTTGACCACATTAGCATCCCAATCATTACCAGCATTATCAATAAACACCCCATTACGACCTTCCATTAATAAATCACCTTGTCCGGCGGTTATGGCAGCGACAATCGTCTGTTTCTGACCTAGCCTTGTACATTCACAATACAGCAAACATAGCTCTGAATAATTTGCCATTGTTGAATGTTTAGCGATGTTTTCAACGGCAACACAAAGCGTCGCACAGCGACCGTCAATATAAAGCTTGCCTAATTGAAAAGCGGCGTAATGGTCAAGTGAGAAGAACTCGGCAAATGAAGCAAAGTTAATCAATAAACGATAAAGATGTTTTTGAAAAAGTACTAACTTTTCTAACACAAAAACATCCGAAGCTGAAATAGGCGTTTTATTATCTTGTTCGACCATTTTCTCAAATTCATCTAATAAATTATCATTGATAAAATGCGTGATCTGATCGGCAGGAATATCCTCAATACTCGCCGTTGGTTTAGTTGCAACACTTAACTGCTCTATATCGGGTTTAGAACTAATTAATGTCGCGTATGCATCAAGACTAGTTTGAATATTTTGCCACTCTTGTTGTGTTAAATGATTTGGATCGGATAAGTGAGAAGTCACTAAAGCCCTAAATCGAGTGATTTTACTTTTCCAAAGTGGATTAAGCCCATTAACGAGATCCAATGAATTATTAGTATCAATCTTAGATAAAGGCAGTTCAGAAAGCGCTTCATCTGAAAGTAATCCATTTTGAGAAGGGACAATATATTTCTCATCAACATTTAATGCCGTTTGTGCTTGAGGCGCATATTGAGCTAATTCAACACGAAGAAAATAATCATCAATTTTGGGTTTGAGTTCTTGGACTAATTTCCATATTTCGGAGCGATTTTCCCCAAAAGGTGTTTGGGTATTACTGATATTAGTCTGCCATGCTTGCCAACTTTTTAGATTTTTAACAAAGGTTTGGGCTATTTCTAGATTTATCCCATCTTGCCCACTCATATCTTTTTGCCCGCCAGTAGTCTTAATGGCTGTTTGGATAAAGCTTTGCATTTCTGGCGATAACTCAGCAGAAGGTGGAAAAATCAAATCACCATTGTAGAGCTTGCTGGCATTAATTTTTAGTGATTGTTGGACATCATTTTGAGTTAAATAATCGGCTTGGCTTTTATTTAAATTGGCCAAAATACTATGCGCAGTAACTAATAATTTTTTGCCTTGTTTGGTTGAATCATCAATTTGTGATAATGACAATATTTCTGATGATTGAATAATCGCATCGAAAGAGACGATTTTATCTTTTACCCAACTAATCGCATCTAAAATATCAGGAATACGGATGCGTCCATCTTTATCAGAATCTAATAGCTCTAATGTTCGTTGATCAAAATCTAAACCGGTAGTCGGGCAACTTAGTGCCACCCATAATTTTGGATCTAAATTGGGCAAATTGATAATGTCATTGGCATTTTTTAAAACGACTTGATCTAATCCACCAACACGCTGAAATGTCCAAGTATGACTCATAATCACCTCCATACTAAAATATTATTAATTTATTCAATTTATTAATAAGTATAGCAGTATTTATTTTTAGAAGAGAAAAGGAATGCTCATTTTTAAGAGCGGTAATATATCTTTGATAATTGATTGCCAATTGCAACTTTATGATAGAATAACGCCTTATTATTTAATATCCAAATAAAAAATATGTCATTAATAAATCTTACCAATGCTTATCTGTCTTTTAGTGATGCCCCACTACTTGACCATATTGATATGTCGATTGAAACTAATGAACGAGTCTGTCTTGTTGGTCGTAACGGTGCAGGTAAATCAACACTGCTAAAAGTACTTAACAAAGAGATCCCATTGGATGAAGGCCAAATCGTTTATGAAAGTAACGTTGTTGTCTCTCGATTACAGCAAGATCCGCCTCGAGATATTCAAGGTAATGTTTTTGATTTCGTGGCAGAAGGATTAAAAGAGCAAGCTCAACTATTGAAAGATTATTATGCATTATCACATCTGGTTGAAACCGATCCAAGTGAAAGTAATCTATCTAAATTAGCTAAAATGCAAGAACAGCTTGATCACCAAAACGGTTGGCAACTGGATAATCGTATTCGCAATGTTATCTCTTCACTATCGTTAGATGGCGACGCCTTATTATCATCATTATCAGGTGGTTGGCTACGTAAAGCAGCGTTAGCAAAAGCCCTTGTTTGCCAACCTTCAGTTCTATTACTCGATGAGCCAACCAACCATTTAGATATCGAAACCATTAAATGGCTCGAAGAGTTTTTAAAAAGCTTTAATGGTAGCATTGTGTTTATATCGCATGACCGATCGTTTATTCGGCAGATGGCGACTCGCATTATCGATTTGGATCGCGGTAAAGTTGCTTCTTGGGGAGGGGATTATGACAGTTATCTCCTTGGTAAAGAAGAAGCACTCCGAGTGGAAGAGTTACAAAATGCGGAATTTGATAAAAAATTAGCCCAAGAAGAAGTCTGGATCCGCCAAGGAATCAAAGCCCGTCGAACACGCAATGAAGGACGCGTTCGAGCACTAAAAGCCATGAGGCAAGAATACTCACAGCGTCGCCAAGTTATGGGTAGCGCTAAAATGCAAATTGAAGAAGCGCTACGTTCAGGAAAAATTGTATTCGAGCTAGAAAATGTCACTTATCAAATTGAAGATAAATTACTGGTTAATGATTTTTCCGTGCAAGTATTAAGAGGCGATAAGATCGCTTTAATTGGACCGAATGGTATTGGAAAAACGACATTATTAAAACTAATGTTAGGCAGCCTAGCACCAACATCAGGAAGTGTGCACTGTGGAACCAAACTCGAAGTTGCTTACTTTGACCAGTATCGACTAGAACTCGATCCCGAAAAAACTGTGATGGATAACCTTGCAGAAGGTAAGCAAGAGGTGATGGTAAATGGTCGTTTAAGACATGTGCTTGGCTATTTACAAGATTTCCTCTTTCCACCAAAACGCGCTCGAACTCCAGTTAGAGCACTATCTGGTGGAGAGCGCAATCGTCTATTACTCGCAAAACTTTTTTTGAAACCAAGTAACTTATTAGTACTTGACGAACCAACCAATGATCTTGATATTGAAACGTTAGAGTTATTAGAAGAACTGGTTAATGATTATCAAGGAACGGTTTTACTCGTTAGCCACGACAGACAATTTGTTGATAACGTGGTGACTCAATGTTGGTTTTTTGAAGATCAAGGGCGAATTGGAATATATGCTGGTGGTTACACTGACGCATTACAACAACAAGCACAATCAATGAGTGCACAAGTCACGAGCAGCAAAAGTCATGAATCGGTTAAAAATGACCCAATAAAAACCGACCCAATAAAAACCGAAAAAAAGAAGGTCAAATTAAGCTATAACGAACAACGTGAATTGGCACAGTTACCCAATAAAATTGAAGAACTTGAAACCGCGATTGCTGATTTACAAGCACAAATTGGTCATAGTGACTTCTTCAATCAACCGCATGAAGTCACCAGCCCAATATTACAATCTTTAGCCGATAAAGAAGCGGAACTTGAAGCCGTGTTCGAACGTTGGGAACAATTAGAAGCATTAACACAATAAGCGCTCACTCGGAGCGCTAATTTACCAAGTCTTTCTTGAAATAAAGTAAAAAAGCAAAAGTGTCAAAATCACAAAAATCGCACCGACAAAGCCAATGTAAAGGGTGGATAAATAAACTAATACTTGGCTACCGACAAAAGCGCCTCCACCAATACCGATATTATAAATACCGGAATAAACCGAAGTTGCAATATCGGCAGCATCAGGTGCTGCATCAATCACTTTACTTTGCATCACCATACTAATAACGGTAATCGAAAGCCCCCAGACCATCCCTTGTAATATTGCGGTAATAAGGCTGAACGAACAAACATAAAGCGATAATAGACAGATTATTAATAGTAGGGCAGGAACTACAAATATCGCAACAGGGTGAGAATCAGCATACTTAGCAAAAATAACGCTACCAATCATGCCAGAAAAACCAACGGCTAATAACAAGTTAACTATCACGTGCTCATCAAAACCGCCAACATTAATCATAAACGGCGTAATATAAGTATAAGCCGTAAAATGACCAGTAATCATAATTGCCGTTAACAGATAAATATTGAGTAATACAGGGCGCTTAAGTACTTTAGGAATATCTTTGACTGAAATCTTGTTCAAACTTGGTACAGAGGGTAACAAGTAGAGTAACGATAACATGACACAAAAAGCAATAAAACCAATACATAAAAAAGTGACTCGCCAGCCAACCAGTTGCCCAATCATGGTTCCAATTGGAATACCTAAAACCGTTGCCATTGAAGTCCCCACCACAATAAAGCCCATGGCTTTAGCTTTTTTACCATTTGGCGCTAACCGAACCGCTAAAGGCGTCGTAATAGCCCAAAACACAGCATGAGCGCAGGCAATACCAATCCTCGCAACCATTAAACTGTAAAAACTCCAAGCAAAGCCAGCAAGGATATGGCTACCAATAAACAAACAAAACAGAAAAATCAAAAGTTTTCGGCGATCCATTCTTGATGTTAAAACCGTTAACGGCAAAGACAACAACGAAACAGCCCAAGCATAAATCGTTAATAACAACCCAGCATGAGCAACATCCATCGAAAAACTTTCGGCAATATTGGGTAGCAACCCAACCGGTACAAATTCTGTTGTATTAAATATAAATGCAGCAAAAGCAAGGCAAAAGATCGATGACCAGATTCGAGACCGGTGGTTAACTTTTCTCATGATTAGTTTTAAGAAGGGATTGATAGTTAATAGTGTGATTATAGCTGAATATGTTTGACGATTAAACAGAGAAAGCAAATAAATAATAAGATTAAATTAAATCATTCAACCAACTTATTACTTTAATGGATTATAATATTACCACCTAAATCATTCTTCGATTAACTATCATGAATCAAATTCTTATCACCGTTTGTCTATTAACCTGTAGTAATATTTTTATGACTTTTGCTTGGTATGGGCATTTACGCTTTTTGCATAATCAAGTTTGGATTGTGGCTGTATTGGTGAGTTGGGGGATAGCATTATTTGAGTATTTGCTACAAGTACCCGCCAACCGTATCGGCTTTCAAGTAGCCAGTGCAGGGCAATTGAAAATTATTCAAGAAGTGATTAGCCTATCTGTCTTTATTCCATTTTCAATTTACATTTTAAAAGAACCATTCAAAACCGATTATATTTGGGCTGGGCTATGTTTACTCGGAGCAGTTTTTTTTATGTTTAAAGATAAAATTTTAGCATAATCCAAATTTTCAATATTCTTGATGATATTGGTTGTTAAATACTAACAACCAATATCAATTGCACTATAAAGCCTTAAATGAAATATCAGGCAAAATGGTTTCACCTTGCCAATAAAGTTGGCTAGCAACTTGTGCAGCAATATGACCATATAGCTGAGCAAATTCACTATCAGGATGACTAATAACCGTTGGTTTGCCTGAATCTAAATCTTGACGTAATAAACGATGAAGAGGAATCTGACCCAGTAATTTCGTATGATATTTTTCAGCCAAATGCTTAGCCCCCTCTTCACCAAAAATCGCTTCGTGATGCCCACAATTTTCACAGATGTGATAACTCATATTTTCGATAATCCCAAGGGTAGGGATGTTAACCTTATTAAACATCACAATCCCTTTTTGCGCATCAATTAAAGCAATATCTTGTGGCGTCGTCACAATCACAGCTGCCGTAACCGGAATATTTTGCGCTAGCGTTAATTGAATATCACCTGTTCCAGGAGGCATATCCATAATCAAATAATCAAGTTCAGGCCAAAGTGTATCTTCCAAAATCTGACACAGTGCTTTACTTGCCATCGGTCCACGCCACACCATAGCATTATCAGGCTCAACCAAATAACCAATAGAATTACTCGCAAGACCATAGGCCATAATGGGTGACATATGTTTATTATCCGGTGTTACTGGTTGCTCTTTTTCGGTGCCGAGCATGGTAGGAATAGACGGACCATAAATATCCGCATCCAAAATCCCCACTTTAGCCCCTTGCTTTTGTAATGCTAAAGCTAAATTAACCGCGGTTGATGATTTACCAACTCCACCTTTGCCCGAACTTACCGCAATAATATTTTTAACATTATTGATAGGATGATTATGATTTGCCCGCTTTAACGTCGCAATATTATAGTTAATCTTCCAATTAACCTTTTCAACGCCATCCAATTTAAGTAACTGTGGTGTAACTGTTGCTTTAAGATCTTCAAAGCCGGTCTGCCAAGCAAAAGGCATCACTAAGCTAATTAGCAGTTCTTGGTTAGCCTGTTCACATTGAGTAATTGCGCCAAGCTCAATCAAATTTTTGGATAAAGTGGGATGAGTAAAATTCTCTAGAATTTTTTTTGCTTCCATGGTTATTACCCTTAACTGTTATCAACAAGTTTTATACTCATATTGCTTCAAATAGATATGATTATCGATATTATTTTAACTAGATAAGAGTGATCATTCTTTCTAATAGAATGAAAACCATTCCCTGCACAATATCGCTCAAAGTATATAAAGAATTTTTATCAAATTATGGCATAAATCTGGCGATAATCCCACGATTGATGTACTATTTCCGCCATTATGTAATAAAAGGTAATAATTCAACATGACAACTCAACGCAAAATATTGGTAACTTGTGCGCTTCCTTACGCTAATGGTGCAATTCACTTAGGTCACATGCTTGAACATATTCAAGCTGATGTCTGGGTGCGCTACCAACGTATGCGCGGTAATGAGATCTATTTTATCTGTGCGGATGATGCGCATGGAACACCGATTATGCTTAAAGCACAGCAATTAGGCATCACCCCAGAACAGATGATAGATGAAGTTAAAATTGAGCATCAACGTGATTTTGCCGGTTTCAATATTAGTTACGATAATTACCACTCAACCCATAGCCCTGAAAATCGTGAAATATCTGAAAAAATCTACAAACGATTAAAGGCTAATGGCTATATTAAAACCAAAGTGATATCACAACTATTCGATCCTGAAAAGAAGATGTTTTTACCGGATCGTTTTGTTAAAGGGACTTGCCCTCGTTGTAAATCACCAGACCAATATGGCGATAACTGTGAAGTTTGTGGTGCAACTTATAATCCGATTGATTTAATTAATCCGCAATCAGTCGTATCGGGTGCAACACCGATCATGAAAGATTCAGAGCACTTCTTTTTTGACTTGCCAGCGTTTTCAGATATGTTACAAGCGTGGATCCGCTCAGGAACATTGCAAGATCAAGTGGCTAACAAAATGCAAGAGTGGTTTGAAGCAGGCCTACAACCATGGGATATCAGTCGTGATGCGCCATATTTTGGTTTTGAAATTCCCGATGCACCGGGCAAATATTTTTATGTTTGGTTAGATGCGCCAATCGGTTATATGGGGTCATTCCTCAATTACTGTAATAAACACAACAAACCGATTTTTGATCAGTTTTGGAATAAAGACTCAACCACTGAACTTTACCATTTTATCGGTAAAGATATTGTCTACTTCCATAGCTTGTTTTGGCCGGCAATGTTAGACGGTAGCGAGCATCGAAAACCTTCCAATATTTTTGTGCATGGCTATGTCACCGTTGACGGCGCGAAGATGTCAAAATCACGAGGCACCTTTATCCAAGCAAGCACCTATTTGAAACATTTAGATCCCGACTGTTTGCGTTACTATTATGCAGCAAAACTCTCGCCACATATCGATGATATCGATTTAAATTTAGAAGATTTTGTGCAACGGGTGAATAGTGATTTAGTTAACAAAGTGGTGAATATTGCATCCCGTTCGGCTGGCTTTATCAGTAAACGCTTTGGCGGAGAATTATCCGACAATCTTGCAGAGCCGGAACTTTATGCTTTATTCGTTGAAAAATCAAAAGTCATCGCTGATTATTTTGAACAACGTGAATCCGGCAAAGCGATTCGTGAAATTATGGCATTGGCTGATGAAGCGAATCGTTATATCGATGAAAAAGCGCCATGGGTGGTGGCTAAACAAGAAGGGCAAGATCAAGCATTACAAGATATTTGTTCTATGGGTATTCATCTATTCCGCATTTTAATGACCTATTTAAAACCTGTCGTGCCGTCATTAGCGGAGCGCAGTGAGGCGTTTTTAAACAGCCAATTAACTTGGGACACGATTAATAAACCATTAACCGGGCACACGATCAACCAATTCAAAGCCCTGTTTAACCGTATAGATATGGATAAAATTACTGCTATGATTGAAGAAACCAAAACCGCTTTAGCAACACCTGCCAAAGAGAAAATTGCAGAGCCAATTGCTGACACTATCAATTTTGATGACTTTGCCAAAGTTGATATGCGTGTTGCGTTAATTAAAAATGCCACGGTGGTTGAAGGGTCAGATAAATTATTGCAGTTAACACTGGATATTGGTGATGAAACTCGCAACGTATTTTCCGGCATCAAACAGTTCTATCCTGATCCTGCGGTGTTAGTCGGTAAACTAACCATAATGATCGCTAACTTAGCACCTCGCAAAATGCGCTTTGGTATCTCAGAAGGCATGGTACTTTGTGCAAGCGGTAAAGATGATAGTGAAGGTGTTTACCTATTATCACCAGATAGCGGGGCAAAACCGGGTATGCGAATTTCGTAATCCTCTAAATTATTGACATCTTAACAAGTTAAATGCTTGTTAAGATGTATTTAGGATAATATTGGCATTGTAAAATTGGCTCCCAGCATAAACAACCCAACTCTCAACTTAAAAGGCTTTTGTGGTGTTTTATATCAAAAAAAAGTTGAGGAGTGGGGTTTTTGGGGTTCTAAATTCTGTTTTGAAATATTGTCCCAAATAAATAATTCCGCTTTAACTGTGGCGCTTTTTAGTAGCTGTGTTTTTCCATCAAAAAAAGTTGAGGAACGGGGTTTTTGAACCCCAAAATCCGTTTATTGTTCCTTCCATATTCAACTTTTTATTTTTGATTTTCTGCTGGGTTGCCTGAATAAGGAAAATGGCTGTCTTTTAGTTGGAATGAGAAATCTTTAGTATCAACTTCCCCAACGGTTTTATCACTGTCGTAGAGCGCTAGTAAGAATTCAGCCATTTGGTCGGCAGAATGATATTTAGCGAAACTTTTGTCATAATTATATTCACTAACATTGTTGGCTTTTTTGCCAAATTCAGTTTGCGTTGCAGCTGGGGCAAGTACTTTGGCTCTTAGTTTTGCGTTAGTCTGTATTAATTCTTGAGCAAGCCCTTCTGTAAAGGCACTGACGTAAAATTTGGTGGCGCAATAGGTTACCGCATTAGGTACAATGGTATAGCCACCTCGTGAAGAGATGTTAATCAGCTGAGTGTTGGCGTGGTTATGGTATTTGCGTACATAGAGGGTTGATAAGATGGTTAATGCTTCTATGTTTAGGTGGAGCATTGACTCAATTTTAGTTAAATCTTGTGTGCTAACACTGCCATAATGTCCAAAACCCGCATTGTTGATCCATGTTTCGATAAAGTAATTTCTTAGTTCATTAAATAATGTGTAGATGGATTGTATATTGCTGAGATCACAAACTTTAATGATGACTTCAATGTCGGGATTGATTGTTTCTATTTTGTTTTTTAATGATTCTAAATTTTCTATTCTTCTTGCTATTATAATCAGATCTTTGTTTCTTTTTGCAAATGCTATTGCTGTCGCGTAACCTATTCCTGAGCTGGCTCCGGTGATGACTGTATATCTTTTTTCAGTGTTAATAGTTTCTATTTCGATATCCATTTCCATTTCCATTTTGTATCCTTTTTATATCCGTATCTATGTCCTAATTAATCAATTTTAGTTGCTCACATTAAAATTGTTCAGCGAACATGAAAGTTCACACTTATGATAACAATTTTTTGTTTAGAGTATTTTCTTTTTTTAATTAATGATGTGTATTATATTTATATATAAAATGAGTATAAATAGTGTCAAAATTTATTTATTAACAACTGGAGGTTGATAATATGGATTTAGTTAAGTGTATGGAAGCTTTTGTGATAACGGTTAAGACCAGATCGTTTGCTGCAACTTCAATCTCTTTAAATACCTCTCCACAAATGGTCGCAAAGTATATTTTGTTTTTAGAAAATTATTTGGGCTTAAAGTTGTTAAATAGAACGACGCGATCGCAAAATTTGACCGAGTTTGGCAAGCAGTATTATGAGCGATGTCTATTTATTTTAAGTGAGATTAAGAATACTAAGACACTAGCACAAACATATAGTAAGGAGCCGAAAGGTCGTTTGAGAATTAGTGCACCGGTGAGTTATGGGCATTTTAATTTGGTTCCGGTTATTAGTCATTTTATGAAATGTTATCCGAAGGTGAATATTGATATTCAGTTAAACGATCGTTATGTTGATTTAGTTAAAGATGATTTTGATGTGGTGTTTCGAATCGGTTCTTTAAGTGATTCGGGATTAATTGCGAGAAAGCTTAGTGATTTGCAACTTATTTTTGCTGCATCGCCAAGTTATTTGGCTCGTTATGGTGTGCCAGCGGTACCCGATGATTTGAAAAAGCATCAATGTTTAATCTATCAATATGTTAATTCAAACAAAAAAGATAATTTGTGGCCGTTTAAGATAAATGGTGAATTGATTAATGTTCCAATTACAGGATCATTTCAAAGTAATAATACGGCAGCACTGGCTGCTGCAGCTATTGAAGGATTAGGTATTACGATGTTACCTGAGTCGACGTTGAGAGAGTCAATTAAACAAAATAAATTAATCCCAGTTTTACAAAATTTTTTACCGCCGGCGAGGGAAGTCCATTTGTTGTATACCGCCGATAAGCAACGGTTGCCTAAGCTCAATATTTTTATCGATTTTATTATTAATGCGATGACTTAATCGGGATAAATAAAAAAAGCGATCTGATGATCGCTTTTTTATTAATTTTTATTGAATTATTTTATTGTTGCAAGTGTGCTTACTTCTTTACCTAACATATTGTTTAGGTAATCTAGATCACTTGCCGTTAAGGTTCCAACTGCATATTTTAACTGTAATAAACTTGTTAAATAGTTGTATTTAGCATCAGAAAGATTTCGTTTTGAGCTATACAGTTGTGTTGTTGCGTTAAGTACGTCAACGATAGTACGTGTTCCCACTTGGTATCCAGAAGAGGTTGCTTCTAATGAGCTTTGTGCTGAAACAACCGCTTGTTGATAAGCTTTAATCGCACTGATCGATGATGAGATGTTGTTGTAAGATGAGCGGATTTGGTTAATCACACTACGATTAGTACTTTCAAGTTTTTCACTTGAGCTTACGAAGCTGTGTTGTGCTTGTTGTACTTGTGATACTGTTGCGCCACCAGAGAATAGCGGTAAACTCACGCTGACCCCAATTTTGTTATCGCCTGTATATCTTTTACCGGCAGTATGGCGTTCGTAATTGGTGTTACCATAACTGTCGCTTTTGTTTAGGTTGGTTGATGCTTCTAAGCTTGCGGTAGGCATAAAACCAGATTGAGCCATTTTGATTTGGTCGCGAGCAATCTCTTGGTTTAACTTCATTGTTAATAAATTGAGATTGGTGGTTTCAGATTGTTTTAACAATGCGTTGATTTGAGTTGGTTGCTCAGTTCTAAAGGTTTTGGTGTCAACGCTAGCAAGTTGAGAATAGAAGCGTCCACTCACTTGGCGTAATGCTTCAAGCGCATTATTTAAATCATTTAATGCATTAACTTGTTGTGCAACAGTTAAGTCGTAATTTGCTTGAGCATTTTGTACGTCGGTAATAGCAACTAGACCAACTTGATGTTGTTGGCGAGTTTGTTCTAATTGACGACCAATTGCTTTTTTTTGTGCATCGATGAAACTTAATGCATCAAGGGCTTTTAATACATTAAAGTAGGCTACCGAGGTGTTTAAAATTAATGTTTGGCCTTGGTATTGATAAGAGATATCCGCAATAGTGGCTTGTTTTTTGGTGATATCTAACGCTTTCCAATTAGAAAAATTAAAGATACTTTGTGATACACCAACTTGGTATAAGCTACCGCTTTTAGTTTTAACACCGCTATTGTCTCGACGTCCATGTGCTACACCATAAGAAGCACTAAGGCCAACTTGCGGAAGTAAGCTTGCACGAGAACCTGAAATTGCTGAGTAAGCTTTATCTTTTTCAGCTAATGAACTGCGTAGATCTGGGTTGGTTTGTTTCGCTTGTTCATAAACCTGTACTAAGTTTTCAGCAAACACAGATTGGCTTAATACTAAGCCAATTAAAAAGGTTAAAGTTTTTTTCATTAATCTTCTCTTTAAAAGCAATAAAATAGAATAATATTTTCAATTGCATAATTTTAACAGATAATTAGCATATAGAAAGTATACTTATTCGTGATTCGCACTTTTTATTAAAATTTAGCTTAAAATTGAGAATTTGATATGAAATTTAAACCTACACCTGTGCTTTTTAACAAGAAAGATGTTTTTAATTTAACTAAACGCATTTTATATAAGGGCTTTTTTTCGTTATTGGAATACCGTTTTCAATACCGTAAATTTGATGGTTCAGTCAGTGAGGTGGTGAGTCGCGAAATTCTGGAGCGTGGCCATGCTGTGGTGCTTTTAGCATATGATGATAAGCGTGATGAAGTTGTGCTTATTGAGCAAATTCGGATAGCTGCAATTGAGTCAGAAGATTCGCCTTGGATGTTAGAGTTGATTGCCGGGATGATGGATCATGAGAATGAGTCGATTGAAGAAGTAGCAAAACGAGAGGCCTTGGAAGAGGCGGGTATTGTTGTTGGGCAATGTAAGCTAATTATTAGTTATCTTGCATCACCAGGTGGTTTAACTGAGAAGTTACATGTTTTGGTTGGTCAGGTTGATGCTTCAACCGCTAAAGGCGTGCACGGTTTAGCTGAAGAAAACGAGGATATCAAGGTTCATGTAGTCAGCCGTGAGCAAGCTTATAAGTGGGTTGAAGAAGGCGTAATTAATAATGCAGCATCAATTATTGCTTTACAATGGTTACAACTTAATCATTTGACACTAAGAAATGAGTGGAAATAAGAGATTTTTGTTAAATTCAGGAAATTATTGCTTCCCTAAAAATAAATTTTATTTTACAATTTAATATAACATCATGATTTAAAAATAAAAAATTGTGATGTTGATCACAATATCATTTCTATTGCTGGCATGATTTCATATATATAATTATTGAGGTAGATTTTGGAGTCACTTTTAACGCTTCAAATACAGAATAAGCATTGTGCAAATATTTTGCATATTACTGATACACATCTGTTTGCTGATGAGGATGGTGCGCTATTAGGCATTAAGTCAAATGCGAGTTTTTTATCGGTTATTAATGAAATTAAGCGTGGTAATAGAAAGTATGATTTGATCGTTGCAACAGGTGACTTTGTGCAAGATGGTTCGAAGAAATCCTATGCGCGCTTTGCCGAGCAGATTAAGCAGTTTAATACGCCATGTGTTTGGTTGGCGGGTAATCATGATAATTTTAGTTATATGCAGGAAGTGTTTTCGAATTACCAACTGGCTGAAAATAAAGTAGTATCGCTTGGTGATAATTGGTTGATTGTGCTTTTAAATAGCCAAGTTGTTGGTCAGGCATGTGGTTTGTTACCTCAATCTGAGTTGCAATTTCTTGAAAAGACGTTATTAGCTCATACTGATAAAAATGTGATGGTCTTTTTGCATCACCATCCTATTGATTCGGGTTGTCATTGGTTAGATGAGCATATTTTAAAAAATAGTAATGAGCTTGAGAAAATCGTTAAAAAATTTCCTTCAATAAAAGGTCTTGGTTGGGGGCATATTCATCAACAACAAGATCATGTTTGGCATAATTGCCACGCGTTTTCTACACCCTCTACTTGTTTTCAATTCAAGCCAAATTGTTATGAGTTTCAATTATCTAATGATGAAGCTCCAGGCTGGCGTGAAATTACGCTTAATGAAGATGGGACAATCGAATCTAGCGTTTTCCGTATTGCAGATAATCTGTTTTTGCCTGATGTTTCGCAAAAAGGTTACTAATATCTATCTTTTCAAAGGTTACTCAAACGTTAATTTTTACAACGATTGTTTAGAGCAATGGAGCAAAAAAGTAAAATAGTCTTTCAACAATCCGTTGCCAGATTGGTCTTTTTTTCCATTTTTCAATATCCACTTTGTCTGATTGTGATAAATATTGTTCTAACAGTGTAGATAGTGATTTTGCAAACTGTGCATCATCAATTACCGTTGTGATTTCAAAATTGAGCCATAAACTTCGCATATCTAAGTTAACGGTTCCAACTAAACTAAGTTGGTTGTCGATTAATACACTTTTGGTATGGAGTAAATTATCATTAAATTGATAAAGCTTAACCCCACCGTTTAATAATTCAGAAAAGAATGCTCGACTTGCCCATTTAACCATTAGCGAATCATTCTTTTTAGGTACGATGATGATGACTTCAACACCTCGTTGAGCGGCTGTACATACTGCATGTAATATATCATCACTTGGTACTAAATATGGCGTGGTGAATACAATTTGTTCTTGAGCTGAGTAGATTGCAGTTAAGAGTACCTGGTGGATCATGTTTTCAGTATAACCAGGACCTGAAGCAATCAGTTGCATAATATGTTTTTTATCTTCTGGCGGCTCTGCGAAATCAGTAATTTGAGGAAGGGCTAAATATTTTCCTGTTTCTAGCTCCCAGTCACTGGCGTATATTGCACCCATTAGTGTGGTAACTGGACCACACATTCTGATCATGATATCAACCCACTCCCCAACATGTTTATTTTGTTTGAAGAATCGTGGATCTACGATGTTCATGCTACCAGTATATGAGATGTAGTTGTCAATAATGGCGACTTTTCGATGTTGTCGTAAATCAAGTCGTCTAAACATAAATCTTAATAGATTAACCTGCAATGCTTCGATGATGGTTATGCCTGCGTCTCGCATTCTTTGGCTGGCTTTGGAGCGGATAAAATGTCGACTACCGGCTGAGTCAATCATTAGGCGACAGGTGACGCCTCGTTGTGTGGCTTGTATAAGCGCTTGTTCAACATCGTCAGCTCTACCACCTTCGTTCCAGATGTAAAAGACCATTTCGATATTTGACTTGGCTTGATTTATGTCTTGAATTAGTTGGTCAAAAATGGCATCGGTATTGCTCAGTAATTCAATGTGGTTGCCTCTGATCCCATCAAGACCTGTTTGATGTTTGCAGAGTTGAAAAATAGGTTTGCTAACCTGACTGACTTTGGTGGTAAAGATGTCAGGAAAAGCACTTAATCGATTAATAAATTTTGTAATAGTCGGGCGCATTTTTTGCGCACGTTTGGCTCTTTGTTGCCCAAGATGAGCTTCACCTAGTGCAAAATAGAGAATGACACCAATTATAGGTAATATATATATTACTAACATCCATGCGATTACGTAAGTGGTTGGTCGTCTTTTGAAGACAATACGTAAGGTGGTTGACACAATAAGCAACCAGTAAACAAGAAATATTAATGTACTTACTAAGGCATGAAATGATGTAAATTGCATAATTATCAGCTATAACTTAAGTTTAGTTTACTAATTGGGTCTTTAGTACAATCGAAATTTTGAAATATTTCAGGCAACGGTTTTGGATTATTATGTTTATCTACAGAAACATAAGTAAATGTCGCGTCAGTAATGCAGAAGCGTTGTGTTGCATTGTCAGCATCTGTTATTTTTTTTATCCAAACTTCAATACCAATTGTAATGGATGTTGTACCGGTTTTTATACAATGTGCATAACAACAAACAACATCGCCAACCATTGCTGGTTTGTAGAAGGTGATACTACTTGCATTTACTGTTACTACTCTTCTTTTAGCAATTTCTTTAGCTAAAATGCCACCGGCTAAATCCATTTGTGACATTATCCACCCGCCAAATATATGGCCATGAGGGTTGGTGTCTGCTGGCATGGCTAAAGTGCGTAAAACGAGTTGTCCATTAGGGTTGTCTTGCGTCATGTTGAAAGTACTCCTACTTATATTACTTTATCCGTTATCAGCCATTTTATTCATATGCCGATAGATGTATATGCCCGATATCAATGACATGACTAATGATGCAATCGGTAAAATAAATACTTTGAAGATCCAGAAGAAATCACTTGATGCATAATAGGTTGCAACTAGGCTAAATGAACCGCAAGCCGTAAAAAAAGCGATCCATATCAAGTTGAGTTTATTCCAAATAGCGATATCGAGATGTATCTCTTTACCTAACATTTTTTGTAGTAGATTTTTTTTGAAACCAAACTGGCTAATAGATAATGCAGCCGCAAATAAGAAGTTTATGATGGTCACTTTCCACTTAATTATGTCTTGATTTTGTGTATAAAGTGTTATACCACCAAAAACCATTATCATCAGATAGGAGATGAGCTCGACTTTATCAATTTTTTTATACATAACAAGAATAATTAAAAATGAGATGGTTGCTGAAACCATCAAGGCTTGTACGCCAACAAAAATATCGTAAATTGTTAAAAATATAAAAAAGACGATAAGTGGTATAAAATTTAATAGCTGCTTCATTTAATTATTAACCTGAAAGATAAAAGTAAATGTTCTCAATAAGTGAAAAGCCTATTAAATAGGCTTATTTTTTTGTATGAAGTTCTGGATGAGTTTTACAGTTACCTGATTTGCAATGACCATAAAGATATAAGCTATGAAAGGTGAGTTCCACGCCATATTGCTCTGCAATTTCTTTTTGACGTTTGTTGATAATTTCGTCTCGAAATTCAAAAACTTCTCCACAATCTAAACAAATTAAGTGGTCATGATGTTTTTGTGAGGCAAGCTCAAAAACGGCTCTTCCTCCTTCAAAATTGTGGCGTGTTACAATACCCGCATCATCAAATTGATTTAATACACGATATACAGTAGCAAGACCAATCTCTTCGCCCATATCAAGTAGTTTTTTATAAAGATCTTCCACAGTAATGTGTTGGCATGAAGGATCGCGTAGTAATTCTAAAATTTTTAATCGCGGTAACGTAACCTTTAAACCCGCACTTTTGAGTGCTGCATTGTTATCTTTATCATGATTTGTCATATTACATTCCAATTTAGTTAATTAATTAGGCATATTATAAAATATGAACGGAAAATAAAATAAATCACTTTGATAGATCAAATATTCATTTCGGTTTTTACTTGGTTTACCCAATTATTAATTCTTTCTTCTGTTAATTCTGGTTGGCGATCTTCATCAATGGCTAAACCTACAAAGTGGTTGTCATCAACTAAGCTTTTAGATGCTTCAAAACTGTAACCTTCAGTAGACCAATGACCAACAATTTTTGCGCCTTTAGGTTCGATAATATCGCGAATTGTTCCCATTGCATCACAAAAATATTCAGCATAATCTTCTTGGTCACCACAGCCAAATATTGCGACTGTTTTGCCATTAAAGTCAACGTTTTCTAAGTTAGGAAAAAAATCATCCCAATCCGCTTGAGATTCGCCGTAATACCAAGTTGGGATACCAAAAAATAAGAAGTCATATTTTTCGATATGTTCTTTTGTTGTTTTTGCAATATCAAAAAGATCTGCTTTGTCTGTACCTAAAATTTGTTGGATTTGTTTAGCTACATTTTCTGTGTTGCCTGTGTCACTACCAAAAAAAATTCCAACTTGTGCCATATTTTTACCTTTACTGTTTTTACAATATACATATTTTGAGTATAACACTGTCGATAGTTATCAGCAATAATTCTCAATAACTCCAAACATAAGTAATTATTTACTACACAATTTTTTCAACTTGAATTAAAATTAGCCACTATTTTATGGCAATCGACGTTTCGGAATTATTTATGAATCTGCATGAGTATCAATCAAAACACCTATTTAAACAATATAATTTGCCAGTGCCAGAAGGTTATGTGTGTAATTCAATCGATGAAATACAAGATACATTGGCTGAGCTCTCTTCTCAATCTAATGCTTGGGTAGCAAAGTGCCAAGTTCATGCAGGTGGACGTGGTAAGTCAGGTGGGGTAATTTGTACTAAAGATTTTAATGAAATTAGATTGTTTGCTGAAAAATGGTTAGGTCAATATTTAGTGACTTATCAAACAACGTCTAAAGGGCAACCAGTTAATAAAATTTTAATTGAAAAAGCGTCTAATATAGAGAAAGAGCTTTATTTAGGGGCGGTTGTTGATCGTAGTACAAAACGCATTGTGATTATGGCATCTACCGAAGGGGGTGTTGAGATCGAAAAAGTCGCTGAGCAATCGCCACATTTAATTCATAAAATATCACTCGACCCTTTAACAGGACCATGCGGATATCAAGGACGAGAGTTAGCTTTTAAACTTGGCTTAACCGGTAAATTAGTCAATCAATTCGCTAAATTATTTGTTAATTTTGCTAATCTTTTCATTGAAAAAGATGTTTCTTTAGCAGAAGTCAATCCTTTAGTTATTACCGATACACAAGAGTTAATCTGTCTAGATGCTAAAGTTGTGCTAGATGATAATGCTATGTTTAGACATCCTGATTTAGTCGTATTAAGAGATACTACACAGGAAGACGAACGGGAGTCGATAGCCGCTAAACAAGGCATTAGCTATGTATCTTTAGATGGCAATATTGGTTGCATGGTTAATGGCGCAGGTCTTGCTATGGCAACTATGGATATGATTAAACTTTATGGTGGTGAGCCAGCAAACTTTTTAGATGTTGGTGGTGGCACGACAAAAGAACGGGTTGCCGAAGCCTTTAAATTGATACTTTCTGATAAAAATGTGAAAGCAATATTAGTCAATATTTTTGGTGGTATTGTTCGCTGCGATCTTATTGCTAATGGCATTATTGATGCAATTAAGGAAATAGGTTTGACTGTCCCTGTTGTCGTTCGTCTTGAAGGTAATAATGCAGAACTAGCAAGAGATATTTTAGCTAAAAGTAAATTAAATGTTATTACCGCAAAAAGTTTAGTCGATGCAGCCCAACAGATCGTCAGTGTTGCACAATAAGAGAATGGGTGGAGAATAATTACTATGTCAATTTTGATTAATAAAGATACAAAAGTTATTTGTCAGGGATTTACTGGCAGCCAAGGTACATTCCATTCTGAACAAGCACTGGCTTATGGTACTAAATTAGTTGGTGGTGTAACACCAGGCAAAGGTGGTACGACACATTTAGGTTTACCTGTTTTTAATACCGTTAAAGAAGCAGTTGAAGCAACCGGTGCAACTGCAACCGTTATTTATGTTCCTGCTGCTTTTGGTAAAGATTCAATTTTAGAAGCCATTGATGCAGGTATAAAATTAATCGTCTGTATTACAGAAGGCATTCCAACCTTGGATATGCTTATTGTTAAAGAAAAATTAACCCAAAATGATGTTGTTATGATTGGTCCAAATTGCCCAGGAATTATTGTTCCTGATGAGTGTAAAATTGGTATCATGCCTGGACATATTCATTTAGCTGGTAAAGTTGGGATTGTTTCGCGTTCAGGTACGCTAACTTATGAAGCAGTTAAACAAACAACCGATATTGGATTAGGCCAATCCGTTTGCGTCGGAATCGGTGGTGATCCCATTCCCGGCAGTGATTTTATTTCAATATTAAAATTACTCCAACAAGATCCTAAAACAGAAGCCATAGTTATGATTGGTGAAATTGGTGGTAGCGCAGAAGAAGAAGCCGCCAACTATATCAAACATAATGTGACTAAACCTGTGGTTGCTTATATAGCTGGTGTTTCGGCCCCAGCCGGCAAACGTATGGGACATGCAGGTGCAATCATTTCTGGCAATAAAGGTACCGCAGCAGAAAAAACTAAAGCACTGCAATCAGCAGGTGTTACTGTTGTAAGTAGCTTAGCTCAAATTGGTGAAGCAATAAAAAAACATTTTTAAGTTTTATTTTTTTGACATTAATCAATTTTTATTCATTAAATTTTGTTGTACAATAATAACGTTACAAAATTTGTGGGCATTTAAGGATAAGGGAGCGCTTTATGTTAGATATAGTAGAACTGTCACGCCTTCAGTTTGCACTCACTGCAATGTATCATTTTATTTTTGTACCATTAACGCTAGGTATGGCGTTTATGCTTGCAATTATGGAAACGGTATACGTTGTTAGTGGTAAGCAAGTCTGGAAAGATATGACTAAATTCTGGGGTAAACTATTTGGTATCAACTTCGCTGTTGGTGTTGCTACTGGTTTAACGATGGAATTTCAGTTTGGTACCAATTGGTCTTATTATTCGCATTATGTAGGTGATATTTTCGGTGCACCGCTTGCAATAGAAGGATTAATGGCATTTTTCTTAGAATCAACCATGGTTGGTTTATTCTTTTTTGGATGGGATAGATTAAGCCGTGGCAAGCATTTAATGGTTACTTGGTGCGTAGCTTTTGGTTCTAATCTTTCTGCGCTCTGGATTTTAGTTGCCAATGGTTGGATGCAGTTCCCTGTCGGTTCAGACTTTAATCCAATTAACTCAAGAATGGAAATGCAAAGTTTTTTTGAGTTAATTACCAATTCTGTTGCTCAATATAAATTCGTTCACACCGTAGCAGCGGGTTATTTAACTGGTGCTATTTTTGTCTTAAGTATTAGTTCATATTATTTACTCAAAAAACGTGATTTACCATTTGCTAAGCGCTCTTTTGCAGTAGCTGCAGTATTTGGTTTTATTATGTCAATTGTGGTCGCTATTATGGGTGATGAAGCCGGTCATGAAATGACAACTGTACAGCCGGTTAAATTAGCTGCAATTGAAGCTGAATGGGAAACTCAACCAGCACCTGCGTCGTTCAACGTTATTGCTTTCCCTTCACAAGAGAAAAAAGAGAACTTGTTTGCGGTTGAAATTCCTTATGCGATGGGAATTATGACAACTCGCTCATTAGATAAGCAAGTTGTTGGTTTAAAAGATATTTTAGCATCTAATGAGACTCGAATTCGTAATGGTATTTTAGCGTATTCAAATTTAGAAAAAATTCAAAAAGGTGATAAAGACCCTGCGGTATTAAAAGCCTTTGAAGATAATAAAGTTGATTTGGGCTATGGTTACCTAGTTAAACGTTTTACCGATAAAGATAACCTAACAATTCCAGAAGCGACTGAAGAACATATTAAAGCAGCGACTGAAGATTCAATCCCAGCTGTATGGCCTTTATTCTGGGCATTTAGAGGAATGGTTGGCTTCGGTTTATTAATGATTTTAGGTACTGGTCTTGCTTTATGGTCAACTTACAAAAATAAAATTGGTGAAAAACGTTGGTTATGCCGTTTACTTCTTTTATCACTCCCATTCCCTTGGTTAGCATGTGAATGTGGTTGGTTTGTTGCAGAATATGGTCGTCAACCTTGGGCAATTCAAGACATATTGCCAACTGGAGTTGCTAATTCATCATTAACTCCAGGTGAAGTATTATTCACTATGGTTCTTATTTGTGGGCTTTATACATTATTCTTAGTTGCTGAAATGTTCTTAATGTTCAAGTTTGCTCGATTAGGACCAAGCTCTTTAGGTACTGGCAGCTATCATTATGAAAAAACACAATCGATATCAGAATAAGGCATAGGGAGTATATACAATGATTGATTATGAAATTGTAAGAGTCACCTGGTGGGTGCTGATTAGCGTTGTGTTAATCGCCTTTGTTGTCACCGATGGATTTGATATGGGTGTTGGTATCTTACTACCATTTATTGGCAAAACTGATACTGAACGCCGTATTATGATAAATGCAATAGCACCGCACTGGGATGGTAACCAAGTTTGGTTAATTACTGGTGGTGCAGGTATTTTTGCTGCTTGGCCGATGGCTTATGCGGTATCTTTTTCCGGATTTTATATTGCGATGATTTTGGTGTTATGTGCACTGTTTTTTAGACCAATTGGGTTTGATTATCGTAGTAAATTAGAAAATTCTAAATGGCGTAATATGTGGGATATTGCAATCTTTTTAGGTAGCTTTGTTCCTGCTCTTGTTTTCGGTGTTGCATTCGGAAACTTGTTAGAAGGCGTTCCATTTAGATTTGATAATAGTTATCGCTCTTTTTATGATGGTTCATTTTTTGGTTTACTTAACCCATTTGCAATATTAGCAGGTGTTGTGAGTTTAATGTTAATCGTTGCTCATGGTGGTGCTTGGTTGCAAATGAAAACTTCTGGTGAACTTTATTTAAGAGCAAGAAAAGCAACTCAAATAGCTAGTTTAATTATGTTAATTGCATTTGTATTAGCTGGAGTTTGGGTTGCCTTCGGTATTCATGGTTATGAGGTAACTAGCGCTATAGATCCTAATGGTGTTTCAAACCCATTGAGCAAAACTGTTTCGACAGATGTTTCATGGTTAAAAAATTACATGAACTATCCAATATTATGGGTTGTACCAGCTTTAGGTGTTTTATTACCTTTATTTACTATTTTATTTTCTAGTTTAAATAAAAATGGATTAGTGTTTTTATCTTCTGCACTAACCATTGCTTGTGTATTACTGACATATGGTATTGCGACATTCCCATTCATCATTCCTTCAAGCATTATGCCAAATGCGAGTTTGACAATTTGGGACGCATCTTCTAGCCAATTAACACTTAATATCATGTTTGGTGTAGCACTAATCTTTGTACCACTCATTCTGTTCTATACCACATGGTGTTACATTAAGATGTTTGGCCGTTTAGATAAAAATCATATTGAAAATAATAAACATTCACTTTATTAAGGATTTATTATGTATTACTTTCTATGGTTAGCAGGATTAATTGCAGCTTGTATGCTTGCAGTTGTTACAGGACTTTGGCTTGAAAATAACGATAAAGAAACTAAAGAGTCATAAAATAGATAAAAAGGTGGCAAATTGCCACCTTTTTAGTTATAGGGCTGTATATTAGACAAATAATTAACAAATGATAATTGTTTTCATTTAACTATTTTTATATCATAGTGCAGCGAATTTTATAATCATATATAATGACGCAAATTTTTTGTTCAAATTATAAAATATGAAACAATTCAATTGGAATGCAAGAGTCTATTATGAAGACACAGATGCTGGCGGAGTAGTTTATCATGCTAGGTATCTAGCCTTCTTTGAACGAGCTAGAACGGAAATGCTAAGACATCTTGATATTAGTCAGCAAAAGTTATTACAGGAAGGTATTGCATTTGTTGTCAAAAAGATGGATATTAACTACGATTTTCCAGCCCGTTTAGATGACATGCTAACTATCAGCACTAAGGTTGAGCAAATTCGTAAGGCGTCTATTATTTTTAAACAGACAATTTTAAACCAGAATAAGCAAATTATCAGCAGCGCTGATGTCGTTATTGCTTGTGTCAATATGACTAAAATGAAGCCGTGTGCGCTTCCCAAGTTATTAGTTTTGGAGTTAATTTAAGTGGATAATCTCAATATTATTGATCTATTTTTACAAGCTGGACTTTTAGTACAAGGTGTTATGTTATTGTTATTAGCATTTTCGATAATGTCTTGGGCTATCATTTTCCAACGTAGCAAAATTTTAAGCAAAGCAAAAAAACAAGTCGAACAGTTTGACGATAGTTTTTGGTCTGCCGAAGACTTAAATGTGCTCTTTGATAAAGCAAAATTCAATAAAGAAGAGATCTGTGGCACAGAACATATTTTCTATTCGGGATTTAAAGAATTTTCTCGTTTATATCAAATTAATCCAAATATGCCAGAAGCTGCATTAGATGGCGCATCTCGTTCAATGCGTTTAGCAATGAATCGTGAATTAGATAACTTAGAATTGCATATCCCATTCTTAGGAACAGTCGGTTCAATCAGTCCATATATTGGTCTTTTTGGTACTGTGTGGGGTATTATGCATGCCTTTATTTCACTTGGCGCAGTTAAGCAAGCTACATTACAAATGGTTGCACCAGGTATTGCGGAAGCGTTAATTGCAACAGCTATTGGTTTGTTTGCGGCGATTCCAGCTGTATTAGCATATAATCGATTATCATTAAGTGTAAGTCGAATGGAACAAAACTATTTGAACTTCATTGATGAGTTTTCTACAATTTTACAACGTCAAGCAGTAGCTGTTAGGAAATAATTATGAGTAGACGTTCACGCTATTCAGCCAAATCAGAAATCAATATTGTACCGTTACTTGACGTATTGCTTGTATTAGTATTGATTTTTATGGCGACAGCCCCAATTATTAGTCAAAGTGTTGAAGTTGATCTGCCTGAAGCGACAGAGTCAAAAACTGTTTCACCTTCCGATAATAAACCAATTATTATTGAGGTTTCCGGAGTTGGTGTTTATGCAATAATTATTGATCAAAATCGACAATCGAATATACCTCAAGAGCAAATTGTTGCAGAAGTTAAACAGCAAATGTCATTAAATGATAAAGCAGTGTTTTTAGTCGGTGGAGCTAAACAAGTTCCTTATGAAGAAATTATAAAAGCTTTGAATTTGCTTCAATCTGCGGGTGTTAAATCTGTCGGTTTGATGACTCAACCAATTTAAATTAATAATTATAAAAAATGTCAGCAATGTCTAACAAGTTAAGATCAAAACTAAGTCTACCAGTTATCATATCCATTATTTTACATGGTATATTGATTATTGTTTTAGGATATCAATTTATTCCTGATGATAATGGAGAAAATTACGGTAGCATTAATGGTAATTCTATTGACGCAATCATGATTGATCCGTCAGTTATGACCGAACAATATCAAAGACAATTGCAGGCGCAAGTTAATCAGGAAAAAGCAAATCAACAGCGTCAAGAGCAATTAGACAAACAAGTTAAAGAATTAGCCGAAAAAGCCGAAGCCGAAAAGGCTGCTGCTGAGAAAGCCGCTGCTGAAAAAGCCGCTGCTGAAAAAGCTGCTGCTGAAAAAGCTGCTGCAGAAAAAGCCGCTGCAGAGAAAGCCGCTGCCGAAAAAGCTGCCGCTGAAAAAGCCGCTGCCGAAAAAGCTGCTGCTGAAAAGGCTGCTGCAGAGAAAGCCGCTGCTGAAAAAGCTGCTGCTGAAAAAGCTGCTGCAGAAAAAGCCGCTGCAGAGAAAGCCGCTGCCGAAAAAGCTGCTGCTGAGAAAGCTGCCGCTGAAAAAGCCGCTGCCGAAAAAGCTGCTGCAGAAAAGGCTGCTGCAGAGAAAGCCGCTGCTGAAAAAGCTGCTGCTGAGAAAGCCGCTGCCGAAAAAGCTGCTGCAGAAAAAGCTGCCGCCGAAAAGGCCGCAGCTGCAAAAAGGGCTGAGCAAGCAAAAAAGGATAAAGCGCTTAATGATCTCTTAGGCGGTCTTACATCAGGCTCTCCTGATGTTTCCGGTGGTGCAGCTAGTCGTAGAGGTGTTTCAGATGGCGAATTAAATAAATATAGATCGTTAGTACAAAATGCAATTAGCAATAAGTTTATTAATCCGCAAAATCTTTATCGAGGAAAAACTTGTACATTACAAATCCAGATAGCGCCTGATGGTTTATTGCTGAATGTAACCTCAAAAGGCGGTGATGCTGATTTATGTCGAGAGGCTTTAGCAGCTACTAAATTAGCGGTTATACCAAAACCTTCTAGTAAGTTATACAATGAAGTTAAAACAATGACTATTGATTTCCAACCCAAATAAGTAAGATCTGAACTGCTTAAATCTCAATACCATATTTAACTATTCCATCTATTAATAAATAAATATTTCGCATTTTAATAATCAGATGTTGAAAATTTACTAATCATCCCAATATATTCTCTATTCATTCCGAAATAAGTGTTTTAGTAAGAGAAGGAGCAGAATATGACAACAATTGTCAGTGTCCGTCGTGAAGGTCAAGTCGTTATTGGAGGCGATGGGCAAGTTACATTAGGTGAACGAATTATTATGAAGGGTAATGCTCGAAAAGTTCGCCGTTTATACAATAATAAAGTGATAGCAGGATTTGCTGGAGGTACAGCAGATGCTTTTACATTATTTGAATTATTTGAACGTAAATTAGAAATGCACCAAGGTCATTTAACTAAAGCAGCAGTTGAACTAGCCAAAGATTGGCGAACCGATAGGATGTTGCGTAAGCTAGAAGCATTACTTGCTGTAGCTGATGAAACCGCATCATTAATTATTACTGGTACAGGGGATGTTATTCAACCAGAAGATGATCTGATTGCGATAGGTTCTGGTGGGCCTTATGCACAAGCTGCTGCAAGAGCTTTATTAGATAATACTTCATTATCTGCGCATGATATTGTACAAAAATCGCTATCAATAGCTGGTGACATTTGTGTTTACACCAATAACTTCCAAACTATTGAAGAGCTTAATTACTAATTAAAACTGATTTAAGAGAAATATTATTATGTCTGAAATGACTCCTCGCGAAATTGTAAGCGAATTAAACCAACATATTATTGGACAAGATAAAGCAAAACGTTCTGTTGCTATTGCTTTACGTAATCGCTGGCGTCGTATGCAACTTGATGAAGCATTACGTCATGAAGTTACCCCAAAAAATATTCTTATGATAGGCCCAACCGGGGTGGGTAAAACAGAAATCGCAAGACGATTAGCTAAACTTGCACATGCTCCATTTATCAAAGTAGAGGCCACAAAATTTACGGAAGTTGGCTATGTAGGTAAAGAAGTTGACTCAATCATTCGTGATCTTACCGATTCTGCTGTTAAGATGATTCGTCAAGAAGCAATTGAACGCAATCGTAATAGAGCAGAAGAATTAGCTGAAGAACGTATTTTAGATGTGCTAGTACCGCCAGCAAAAGATGGTTGGGGACAAGTTGAAAACAATAATGATTCAACTGCTAGACAAGCATTTAGAAAAAAATTACGTGAAGGTGCTCTTGATGATAAGGAAATTGAGATTGAAATAGCTGGCGTTAATATTGGTGTTGAAATTATGGCACCGCCAGGTATGGAAGAGATGACCAACCAACTACAGTCAATGTTTCAAAATTTAGGTGGTCAAAAAACCAAAGCTCGTAAAATGAAGATCAAAGATGCCTTGAAACAGCTAATTGAAGAAGAAGCTGCTAAATTGGTTAATCCCGATGATCTTAAACACGAAGCCATCGAAGCTGTCGAGCAAAATGGTATTGTGTTTATCGATGAGATCGATAAGGTGTGTAAGCGTGGTAATTCATCTGGTCCTGATGTTTCACGTGAAGGTGTTCAGCGTGATTTACTACCACTTGTTGAAGGTTGTACTGTTTCAACTAAACATGGTTCAGTAAAAACTGATCATATTTTGTTTATCGCATCAGGTGCGTTCCAAACTGCGAGTCCTTCAGATTTGATTCCTGAGCTGCAAGGGCGTTTACCAATTCGCGTTGAATTACAAGCATTAACGAGTGAAGATTTTGAGCGTATTTTAACGGAACCTAATGCGTCGTTAACAGTGCAATATAAAGCATTAATGGCAACAGAAGGTGTTAATATTGATTTTACAACAGATGGGATTCGTAAAATTGCTGAATCTGCTTGGCAAGTTAATGAACAAAATGAGAATATCGGTGCTCGCCGTTTGCATACTGTGCTTGAACGTTTGATGGAAGAGGTTTCTTTCGAAGCCAGTGAATTGGGTGGTCAAACCATTACAATTGATGCTAAATATGTCAGCGATCATCTTGATAAACTTGTTGCTGATGAAGATTTAAGCAAATTCATTTTATAATCAAATAGATTAATTGAATAAAAAAAGGTGAGTTATTTAGCTCACCTTTTTTATATCTATTATCATTATTTCATCAAATATTTATTTCTTGATAAATTCACCTAAAATATCAACTGCTTTTTGTCTAGATTTATCTTTATCTCTGGAACCATTGTTTTCTAATTTATCACGTAGCTTATCTAAACGTTGTTGTAATTTATCACTAAGCACATCAGATACTATTTTGGCAATATCTAGTTGATAGTGTAAATTAGAAAATTGACCATATATACGTAGTGGTATAGTCACTTTTTGTAGTTTTGCAATAGTTTCACTTTTACTATTCCAACCACCTAATATTTTTATATTTAGATTAACATCTAAATCACGATTAACCATTCCCACTCTTCCTGAACTATCTATCACATTTAATGTTTCAGAGTTTGCATTGAGTGAATTAAGATCAATGTTACCTTGATTTATATAAGCATTGGTTGTGATTTTATGAAACTCAGTATATTTTTTATGATTTTCAGAACTTATATTACCATTGCTATATTTCGCAGCAGCGTTTTCGATGATGCTTTGGATGTTAATATTATTTAGTTTAGCGTTGGTAATGACGATATTAGCATTACCTTTAATGCTTTCTAATAATTTAGTTGTTGATAATGTATTGGTTTCTAATACTCCAGAAGCATTGAATATTCCATCAAGATCATAAGCCATATTCATTTGTGTAAAAAATGAGCTTAAATTGATATTGCTAACTTTAGTATTCAATTTAACTTGTGGGTTTCTTTGTTTACCATTAGCGGTGCCGTTGGCAGCAATTTGCCCATTTGCAAAATTGAAAGTTAGATTTTTTAAGTTTGCTATACCATCTTGATTGTCAACTTCAACATTCAAATTACCTAATGCAATTTTATCCGCTTTGACTTCTTTTATATTTATTTTTGCTTTTCCATCAAATGAATTAAGCATACTTAATTCATTATCATTTTTGGAAACATTCGATACAACTGGTGAAGTTTGTTGAACGTTAGTACTTTTCGTTGAATTTTCATTTTTTTGGATGAAAGGTGTTAAATCAAATTTATTTGAATTTAATTGGAAATCGATCACCGGTTTGTTATCAAAACGGACATTGATCTTACTTGTAAAATCATTATCGTTAATTGAAAAAACCAAATTTTGGCTATCCAATTGTATTGGTGCTTTTTGATAATTAAATAGACCAGTTACATTACCTTTTATCTCTTTTTCTGAATTGACTATACCGTTAAATGTGTAATCCAATTTTTTTAAATCAATAACTGCTTTTTCAGGGAATTGGGCTAAATCAATATTGGCATTTAATGAATAATTTAAGTCTTGCTGGTTTTTATCGATATTCCCATTGAGTTCAAGAGAAAGGTTTTTATCGTTATTTTTTTCTAATAACAGATTAATATTTCTGAAATTTATCAAATCATGATTATGCTGAAATGCAATTGTACTATCCGCTATTTCAAACTTATTTAAACTGAACTTCCAATCAGATGGATTTTTTTTATCTTCAGATGGTTGTTTTTCTGATGAAATAGCTTGAGTGCTATTTTTAGCATTTTCACCTTTGCTTTCATCCGTAATATTGATTGTTGCTGATTTAATAAATACATTTTTAATTGCTAAATTTTTTGAAAACAAAGGAAGAAGCTCAACATCAAGCCTCATGTTGTCAGCGGTTAAAAGAGGTTTTGTTGCACCGCTATCGGATAATTTAACCGAATCAGTTAAAATACTAACTTGAGGCCAGATATGCCAACGTAGATTGCCCTCTATAGTCAGTTTATACCCTGTTTTGTCTTTCACTGTTTGTGAGATGTAACCACGAAAATTATTAGGATCAACAAATATAATAAGGGAAGCGATACTGATAACAATGACCAAAATTAAGATAAATAGCGTAACCAATATTTTTTTTATCATATTAATGTCCTTTATTAAGGTTATGAACTGTATTAGTCTTTATCAATACGACTGGCGACAGCGCCATGTTGGTCTTTATACTTTGCATCTTGTCTGCGATTATATGGTCTAGAAGCTGGTCCACTAAGTGTTTCAAAACTTAATGCACCAATAGTCATACCAGGTCTAAGTGCTACTGGTATCTTTCCTGAGTTGTAAAATTCTAAAACAATTTGTCCATGCCAGCCTGGATCGATACGATGAGCAGTAACATGTACCATAAGTCCTAAGCGAGCTAATGATGAACGGCCATCTAACCAGCCAACCAAATCATCAGGAATCGTAACTGATTCGAGTGTCACTGCTAAAGCAAGTTCGCCAGGATGTAAATAAAATGCTTCACCTTCAGCTAATATCATCTCTTCGCTCATAACGCGATCTAGAACGGCTGCAACTTCTTCTTTAGGTCCACTTAAATCAATATAAGGTGTTGTATGCTCTCTGAAAGTACGAAATTGATTACCTAATCGAACATCTACTGTTGCTCCATTAATACAACTTGATGCAGGTTGTGGCGTGATTTTTAATTTACCACTATCTAAATATGCTTCAATATCACGGTCACATAATCTCATAAGTTATCCTTAAAGTCTGCTTTTTATCTTATTCTAGCAGGTTCTTTTGATGGCGTCGATGTTGGTTGGTTAAGGTTGTATCACCCAAGCTCGACCAAAATGATTGTAATACCCTGCTTGTTTACCTGCTTTGTTTCCAATACCTAGATAAAGATCAAAGTGATGGCCTTTAATTGCCCCGCCAACATCAAGCGCAACCATTAAACGAACTTCGCGTCTTCCACGGTATTGACCATCATTATCAAGCAGTGGTACATCAACTAATACAACTGAACCGGTTGGGACTAATGTTTTATCTGATGCCACTGCTGCATTGGCAACTAAGGGTACTGCTGCTGCACCTTTTACTTCGGCGTTATATTGCGGTTTAAAAAAAACAAATGATCGGTTTTGGATTAATAGCTCTTTGACTTTCTTTTCACTCTTACTTTTTGCCCAATCTCTTATGGATTGAATAGACATATCTTCTTTAGCGATCTCTCCTGATTCAACCAATAAGCGTCCTATACTTGAATAGCCATGGCCATTTTTCCCACCATAACAGAAGAAAACGAGTGGATTACCATCTTCAAAATCGATATAGGCACTTCCTTGGACTTCCATTATGAAATTGTCCATTAACGAATTACTATAAGCGATCTCCAGTCCTTTTCCAGTTAATGCGCCATTGTAGATCTGTTCTCGACTTGGTAATTGCCCTTTAGATTGGGTTGGCATTCTATAAATTGGATATTTAAATTCACCAGTTGGTTGGTATCTAGCCTTAATAACAGGAGTGTAATAACCGGTTAAATGTACATTCCCATATCCATCTTTACCAGCCATTTCATAACTTTTTAGACCTACTTTATGGAATTCTGCTGAGCCCAATGAGCGATTAATCCAGGCATCAACGGCTTTATAAATATGCTCATTTTTACGATACAAAGAGGGCGAGGTTGTTTTTATTTTTTCAATTTGAATTGTATAGTCAGAAATATTTACAGGCACAGCTAAATGCGGACGACTGGCATTTAAATCATGTGGTAGTTTACCGTCTTTAAATTGTTTACTTGATGAATTAGGATCACTCTGGCAGCCAGCAAGTAGTGACATGATAAATGCTAAACATAATAGATAAATGTGAAATTTGTTTTCTTTCATCTTGATAATTTATTGTAATAAGTTAAATGATATGGTTGGTTATGCTACACAATTCTATTATAAGAAACTACCAATAATTATGATATTGCTATAAAAATTTTTCATGTGATTGAGCTTGCGATTTAGCGCTGTAGACTTTATAGTCCTTTACTTCTTATAAAAAAACGAAAATTGTAAAAACGACAGGTAATCGATACGATGAACAGTACGTCTTCAAATAATGATCTTAAACGAAATCTCTCCAGTAGACATATTCAACTAATAGCAATAAGTGGTGCAATTGGTACGGGATTATTTATGGGTTCTGGGAAGACAATCAGCCTTGCCGGACCATCTATTATTTTTGTGTACATGATTATTGGGTTTGTTTTATTTTTTGTTATGCGGGCAATGGGAGAAATTTTATTATCCAACCTAAATTATAAATCATTTAGTGATTTTGCTAACGATTTATTAGGTCCTTGGGCTGGTTTTTTTACTGGTTGGACTTATTGGTTTTGTTGGGTAATTACTGGAATTGCAGATGTTGTTGCTATCGCAGGATATGCTCAACACTGGTTTCCAGAACTGCAAGCATGGATCCCAATGCTACTTACAGTTATTGTGCTTTTAACTTTGAATTTGTTAACTGTTAGGATGTTTGGTGAAACTGAGTTTTGGTTTTCTATGATCAAAATAGTGGCCATTTTAGCCTTGATAGCTATTGGACTTGTTTTAGTTTTCACGGCTTATCATTCAGAACAAACCAATACTGCGGCAGCGTTTTCTAATCTTTGGGAGTATGGTGGTTTCTTTCCCCATGGTACGATGGGATTTTTTGCTGGTTTCCAAATTGCAATTTTTGCCTTTGTTGGTATTGAGCTAGTTGGAACTACAGCGGCAGAAACACTAGATCCAAATAAAAATTTACCACGGGCAATTAATTCAGTGCCAGCACGAATTATCTTTTTCTATGTTTTTGCCTTGATTATTATCATGAGTGTAACACCTTGGCAGTTTATTTCACCCAATAAAAGCCCATTTGTTGAACTATTTACCTTGATTGGCTTACCTGCTGCGGCAAGTATTATCAATTTTGTGGTATTAACTTCGGCGGCTTCTTCAGCAAATAGTGGTATTTACTCAACCAGTCGAATGTTGTTTGGTCTTGCTAAAAAACAAGATGCACCAGAACCATTTGGTAAATTATCAAGACGTTCAGTCCCCGCTAATGGTTTGTTATTTTCATGTACCTGCTTGTTCGGTGGGGTAGTATTGATTTATTTAGTACCAAATGTGATGGAAGCATTTACTATTGTAACGACGATTTCTGCCATTTTATTTATGTTTATTTGGTCGTTAATATTGATTTCCTATATTGCTTATCGCCGTAAAAAAGCTAATTTGCATAAAGAATCACAATTTAAAATGCCTGGTGGAATTTTTATGTGTTATGTTTGTTTAGCGTTTTTTGCTTTTGTGATTGTGTTATTGACATTTGAAGCGGATACTCGCCAAGCTCTGATTGCAACCCCACTATGGTTTATTATTTTAGGAGTGAGTTACTTTATTCGTTCATCAACACGCCAATAGCTCTCATCTTTAATCGGCAGGTTTACTGCCGATTATCAATTCCCTTATTATTTTTATGATTTATTTGGCCAAATAAAACTTGCAACAATACCTAAAGATAAAATGCCTAATACTATATAAAGGCTGAGAGTAGGGCTTATGTTAATACCATAATTAAATAGATGGTCGCTAGCATTTAAAGCTAGTTTAGCTGCAATAAAAAATAGTAGGCAGACTACTGCTTTACCTAAATGAACAAGATATTGTTGCATTGCTTCTAAAACAAAATACATAGTTCGTAACCCTAAAATAGCGAAAATCATTGCACTATAAACAACGAGTGGTTCTTGGCTGACCGCGATTACTGCGGGAACAGAATCAAATGCAAACATAACATCACTCAACTCAATCACCACAACACATAAAAATAGTGGTGTTGCATATAAGGCACTTTTTGGCATTTTATGAATTAGGTCGCTATTTTCTGGCTTCGTTAACTCCGCGTTTAGTTGTTTTCGGGTTAATAAAAAGTGATGACCAACTATCTTAGGGTAAGAGGGAAAAATACGTTTAGCAATACGATAAGCAAAATGTTCTGAATAATCTTTTATTTTTTCATCTTGACCTTGGTTTTTCAGCATCATAAATCCAGTTAATGCAACCACTACTGAAAAGAACAATTCCATCCAAGGACCTAACGATAATAAACCTGTACCTATTACAACAAAAATAGCTCGGAAAATAATCGCCCCAATTACGCCCCAATAAAGTAATCGATGTCGATAATTGTTAGGGATCGCAAACCATGAAAACAGCGCCATAATAACGAATAAATTGTCTACCGAAAGCGCTTTTTCAAGCACATAACCTGTGATAAATAAACTTGCTATCTCACTTCCATGGTGAAGATAAAGATAAAGTGCAAAACCTAATGCAACAGCAACCCAGAATAAAGACCATAATATTGCGCTGGTTAGGCTAATGGGTTTATCGTTATGGTGAGCATATAAATCAATTATAATCGCAGTTAAAGCCAAAATGACGAACATCAGTACAGTTTCGATTGGAAAACCTAATGAATGATGAATCATAGCCTTGTTACCTATATTAAATTATCTCTTGGATTAAATTCAAAAATGTAAAATATAATGGTATTTAGAACATTATTTTTAAAGAGACTGAGTATATATTGATAGGCTTATCAAAAAAAGATATATTTGTTTTCACACTAATATATTTAATAAATTTTTTGAGCACACATTCATGACAAATATAAGGGTATCTTTTCTATTTATCGTTGCTTTTTATTCAAGCTTATTGCAAGCACAATCGGTTGAACCATATATTTCATCATTACCCAAAGGGAGTGATTTATCAATTTTAGTGCAAACTGTTGATGGCAATCCTAAAACATTAGCCAAATACAAAAGTGATCAATTTAAACAGCCAGCTAGTACGCAAAAAGTAATAACTGCACTAGCTGCACAGCTTGAACTGGGTAATGATTTTCGGTTTGTTACTGGAATGTACGCGAATGGTTCAGTTAGTAATAAACAACTCAATGGTGATCTGATTATCAAATTGAGCGGCGATCCCACTTTTAGTCGAGAAAGATTAAAAAATATGATTAGCGCCCTTCGTCAAAAGGGTGTAGAAAAAATTTCAGGTAATGTTATTTTAGACACTTCAATTTTTGCTAGTCATGATAAAGCAGAAGGGTGGTCATGGAATAATTTAACCGCTTGTTACAATGCTCCTGCATCAGCTGCAACAATTGATGATAACTGCTTTTATGCAACAATAACCCCGGGTAAAGTAGGTGGTAAAGCATCTGTTTCTGTTTCATCTAGTATTCCAGTTATGGTTTCAGGTGATGTCAGAACGATTTCCGCTAGTAGTAAAGACGCACATGATAAATATTGTGAGCTTGATGTTAATGCTGATAAAAATCGCTACTATTTATCTGGATGCATCGCTTCTAATGCGGATAAAACACCATTAAAATTTGCAGTAATGGATCCAACTGAATATTTTTCGACTGTTTTAAAAAATGAATTAAAACAACAAAAAATAACTTATGGTGGACGTGTTTTTGAAAGAAAACAAAAATCCACTGGTTCCTTAACGTTATTAACATCAAGTCAATCAGCACCGCTTTCTGAGTTAATAACGGTTATGCTCAAAAAATCAAATAATTTGTATGCTGACACCATTTTTAGAACACTTGGCGCACGCTATTATAATACTGCAGGAACATGGCGTAATGGTGGTGATGCGGTTAAACAAATCCTTCGCAAAAAAGCAGGTATTGACTTAGAAAACTTAGTGATTGCCGATGGCTCGGGTTTATCTCGTCTTAATCTAGTTAGCGCCAACAAACTAATGGAAGTGTTGCAGTATATTTCAGCACATAACAATCAACTCGCTTTTATTGAAAAATTACCAATTGCGGGTGTTGATGGAACGTTGCAAAACCGTAAAAGCTTCAGTCAAGCACCATTTAAAGATGTAGTTATTGCTAAAACAGGCTATATTCAAGGTAGTTATAATTTAGCCGGATTTATTCAAAAATCAGACGGACGTTATGTCGCTTTTGTTCAATTATTATCAGGGTATCGGGCTGATAGTAAAGGGGAACCTAAAAACGGGGCAGTTATGAAGTTCGAATCTGAGTTTTATAAAAATTTCATTAATTAGATTTGACTAATTTGAGAATTAAGATTTTGGGGCGATGTTATTTACTCATCGCCCTAAATTTTAAGTTAAAAATTTTCAGCTAAAAAACCACCACTTTGATGCTTCCAAAGTTGAGCATAAAGTCCATCTTTACTAAGCAACTCTTGATGTGTTCCTTGTTCGATGATTTTTCCTTGATCTAAAACGATTAATCGATCCATCGCCGCGATTGTAGATAATCGATGGGCAATAGCAATAACCGTTTTACCTTCCATTAACGTATATAAGCTTTCTTGAATAGCTTGTTCAATTTCAGAATCAAGCGCACTAGTTGCCTCATCTAACAATAGAATTGGTGCATTTTTTAAAATAACTCGAGCAATAGCGATACGTTGGCGTTGTCCTCCGGACAATTTAACCCCACGTTCACCAACAAAAGCATCATATCCAGTTCTTCCATTAGCATCTACTAAGGTTTCAATAAAACTATCGGCATGAGCTTTTTTAGCTGCGATTATCATCTCTTGTTCAGTGGCATGGTTATTACCGTATAATAAGTTATCTCTCACTGAGCGGTGTAATAGTGAAGTATCTTGGGTAACCATACCAATTTGAGCGCGTAAGCTTTCTTGATTGACTTTGGTGATGTCTTGATTATCAATAAAAATATGACCATTTTGTAAATCATAAAATCGCAACAATAAATTGATTAAAGTGGATTTACCCGCCCCTGATCTGCCAACTAAACCGATCTTTTCACCTGGTTTAATGGTTAAATTTAAGTTGTCGATAATGGCATTGTTTAATTTTGCATCGTAACTAAAATTAATATTTTTAAATTCGATTTTACCATCAGTCACCTTAAGAGTTGGCGCATCAGGTTCATCGACAACGGTTTTAGCAACAGAAAACGTATTCATACCATCTTTAACCACGCCGATATTTTCAAATAATGCTGCCATTTCCCACATAATCCAATGTGAAAAGCCGTTCAATCTAAGTGCGACAGCGGTTGTAGTGGCGATAGCTCCAACAGCAATTAAATCATTAGTCCATAGCCATAATGATAAGCCAGTAGTACCAAGAACGAGGAAAATAGACAATAAATGATTAACAATTTCAAAACTACTAACTAAACGCATTTGTTTATTAACGGTAACTAAAAATTCGTCCATCGACTCTTGTGCATATTTTGCTTCATTGCCAGCATGAGAAAACAGTTTAACTGTCATAATATTCGTGTAAGCATCAGTCACTCGGCCTGTCATGGTAGAACGTGCATCTGCTTGCATACTTGCCACTTTACTTAGTCGTGGAATAAAGTAATACATCGCAATGCCATAAACAAAACACCAAACCATAAACGGTACTAATAACCAAAGATCTAACTGACCTATGATTGTTGCCATAGTAATAAACGAAATCAAAACATAGATAAAGATATCAGCAACCAAAAAGCAGGTATCCCTAACCGCAAGTGCGGTTTGCATCACTTTTGCTGATATACGGCCGGCAAATTCATCTTGGAAAAAGCGCATACTTTGATTTAGCACTAATCGATGTAGATTCCAACGCAGTCGCATTGGAAAGTTTCCCGCCAAACATTGATGTTTAATGATGGTTTGTAAGGCAATAATGATCGTGCTAGCTAATATAATGATCGTAAATACAATTAAGGTTGATTTTTCCTGCTGCCAAAATTGACTTGGTGAAACAGCTGCCAGCCAGTCAACAACTTTACCGAGTGCAGCATATAAAAAGGCTTCAAAAGCGCCAGCTAATGAACTCAGTATGATTAATAATAGAAGGAAAGAACGTGTGCCTTTCGTCGATTGCCAAATAAAACTAAAAAAACTTTTAGCCATCGGCTGTGGTTCATCTTGTGGATAAGGTGATACCAATTTTTCAAAAAATCGATACATATTAGACCTATTAGTTAAAAGGTTATTCATTGATAGCTTTACCAATGATCTAAAAAAGTGAGGGTTTTATTACCAAATGCTGAGTGCTATAAGCTAAGTATGATATTTTTAAATTAAAAGAGACATCACTCCAATACCTATTAAACTAACATTAATAAAAATTAAAAAAAGTTGAGGAAAGGGGTTTTTGAGCTTTCCTCATGGCAAATTATATAGTGAAAAGTACTAGATTACTAATAATTGTCTTAAAAAACATCTTTAATAATTTGTACAACGCGCCCGACAATATTATATTTTTCGAAATGAGCTTTAGGAACCTCAATCGTTGGGTATTGATGATTATTACAAATCAAAATCCAATTTCCGAGTGATAGGCGAATTTTTCTTAGTAGAGTGAAATTCTCGTATTCAATTAAATAAATTGCGCCATCGATTATTTCGTTTATTTCTGTATTAATAATTAATCCATTATTATTTTCGATTTCAGGTGCCATTAAATCACCTTTCGCCCAATAGATTATAAGTTTTTTGATATCTAAACCACGATGAGAAGCCCAACCTTCAACAATAGGATAATTCATTACTGGTGGCGTTTCACGTACGTAACGTTGATTTTGCGCCTCTTCTTTAGTTGGTAATTGTTTTTTATAAACCGGGATACGATAGATATTTTCATTATAAACTTCGTTATTATCATCGTCTTTAGGATCCAACACTTCCAATTTATAACCGGTAGCTAACCAGTTGAATGAAACATTACATTTTTCAGCAATTACTTCTAAACGAGTTAGTGAAGGGTAGGTTTTTCCAGACAAATAATCTCGTATTACCGTTTCTGACATATCACATTTTTTTGCAAAGGATGAAACAGATAATCCTTGCATTGACGAATGTAGCCTATCTTTAAAAGTTTTTACATTTTTATTTTTAATCATACTTATTTCGTTTTTATTTTTTCATCCGTTTGATAATTATATTGTATTTTTTATGAGTTTTACATATGAATTTGAATCAATCTTCTTAATTTTATTAAGTTTTAATGCGATTTTTTGTTTAAACGCGTTTTATATTATGGAAAAATATTCTTTTCTCGCATAAAAATAAAAAAACAGCGAGTGTTATAATAAGAAGTATGGCTTTTTTTTCCGTTTTATTGCCTTTGTTTTTCCGTTGAAATTTCAAGTAGTTTTATAGATATTAAGTTTTTTTTAATGCGTAATTGATATTTATCAAATATATATTATTCTTATTTATATGTTGGGTGTTATTTTAATCTATTGATTTATAATGGTTAAAGTCATTTTTTAGCTAAAATTGCTACATTTGCTGAAAGGCAAATAAAAACGTTGACTAAAAAGAAAAAAAGTGGATAATAAGCAGCGTAAGGATTTTTCATTGTTTTCTTTCCTTATATTCCTTATATTTCATGTTGGCCCGTATATTTTATGCGGGTCTTTTTTTTTATCTAATTAACTTGTCATGAAATCCCATCATAAAAAGAGTATAATCAATTCCAATATTTAATAATCTATTTGTTCGTTTAACTTGTTCAAATAGCGATACATTTTTAAATGAGGTTTTAATTATGTCATTTAGCATTCCACATCTATTAGTTTTTCTTGCCGTGGTGGTTCTCATTTTCGGAACAAAGAAGTTACGTAATTTAGGTTCTGATCTTGGTTCAGCATTGAAAGGTTTTAAAAAAGCGATGAATGATGATGTTGAAGATGATAATAAGCTTGATAAGAAATAACCCTATTTATTGATATGAAAACGCAATTTGATGTGGCCATCGTTGGTGGTGGATTGGTTGGTTTAGCAACTGCATGTGCTCTTAGCCAATCTAATTTAACTGTAGCTATTGTTGATGTTAACGTTAATGATAATCAAAATTTTGCTTTTGACGAAATAGGAATTAGAGCTTCTGCAATTAATGGCGCAAGTCAGCAATATTTTTCTCAAATTGGTATTTGGAACGATTTATGTGCGAGCGAACGTGTTCATGCTTTTAGCGAGATCGGAGTTTGGGAAAAAAACGGTTTAGCGCATCTTACTGCACGTGCTAAAGATTATGGTTATCCAAATCTTGGGTATATCATCGAAAATAATTTAATTTCTTACTACCTGTATCAACATGCTCAAGCAAATTCAAATATCACTATTTTCAATTTGTCCGCTATAGATAATAACTATAATGAAGATTATGCTTTTTTAACGCTTTCGGATAATACTCGGTTACAAGCAAAACTGATTATAGGTGCTGATGGCGCACACTCTTGGCTGCGCAGACAGGAAAAAATTTCTGTGTTTGAGCGTGATTACCTTCATCATGCAGTGATTACAACCGTTGAAACACAATATCCTCACCAAGCATGTGCTAGGCAGATTTTTTATCCCAATGGTATTGTGGCATTTTTACCACTTTGGCAACCCAATTACAGTTGTTTAGTATGGTCAACTAAACCAGAGCAAGCAGCTATTTTAACTTCGTTAACTGAATCTGAGTTTTGCCAAGAGCTGTTTAAATTAAGCGGTGATAAAGTAGGACAATGTCAGTTGGTCAATCCGAGAATGGTGTTTCCATTAAAAGCCCGGTTTGCAAAACAATTTATTAAACATCGATTAGTGCTAATTGGTGATGCTGCCCATACTATTCATCCATTGGCTGGTCAAGGAGTTAATTTAGGATTTGAAGATTCTGCATTATTGGTGGCAACCATTAATAAACTTATTGATGAACATAAAGATATTGGTTTAGTAGAAAACTTAAAATCATTCCAATTCACTCGCCGTAAAGATGCTTTAGTCATGTTAACTGCAATGCGAACTATTCAAGATATGTTTAATGGCGATAATGCTTTTAAAAAAATGGTGAGAACAGTTGGGATGAACGCAATTGATAACTTTTCGCCAATAAAGAAACGTCTCATCAAATATGCCATGAAAATTGTAAATTAATCCTGTAGCTAACACTACAGGATTATCATTAGTTTATTTAAAAGCTACTTGATAAGATGTTGGGATAAATGGAGATGCTGGAATTCTTAGCGGCCAGTAAGGATCTTTCAATAAACCTCGACCAATTGCAACTAAATCAGCATCGCCAGTACTTAATACATAATCAGCAAGATAAGGGTCTTCAAGCATACCAACAGTAATAATTGGCAAATTAGTGACCTTCCTAATAGCTCGCGCTAAATAAACCTGGTATCCAGCATGAAATAGAGGCGTATGCTTTGGATCTAACTGACCATCACCACCGCCACTCACATCTAAAACATCTGCGCCTGCTTGTGCAAAACGTTTAGCAATTTGGCAACCATAATTAATATCGTAACCATTAGTACCGTATTCTTGAGCCGAAAACCGAACAATTAGTGGCATATCTTTTGGCATCACTGATTTTGCTGCTTTAATTACTTGTTCACCAAATAATAATTTATCCTTACCATATTCGTCCGTTCTAATATTCGTTTTTGATGAGCTGAATTGATGGATTAAATAACCATGTGCGCCGTGTATTTCAATTGCGTCAAAACCTGCTTCAACCGCACGTTTGGTTGATTGTTTAAATTTTTCGATAATATCAGCGATTTCACTTTTGGTTAATTCTCTTGGCATTTGATATTGCCATTTTGGATTCGCTTCGACGTTCCCATCATAGCGGATAGGTGAACAGGATACGACGTCAGACTCTCCCAAAGCTTTACGTCCTGCATGGGCAATTTGAATAGCGATTTTTGCTTCTTGAGCATGAACCGCATCAACGATACGTTTAAGCTGATCGCGTTGTTCATCATTCCATAAACCTAAGCAATTTGGCGATATTCGACCATTTGGAGCAATATTGGTCATTTCTAAAATTATTAAACCCACTCCACCAACCGCTCGTGAAACATAATGAACAAAGTGCCAATCATTAGCCAATCCGTCTTTTGCTTGATATTGACACATCGGCGGCATAACAATACGATTTTTGAGTGATAAATTTTTTACTTTAAATGGCGTATTAATATAGGCTATTTTAGCCATGGATGGCTCCTGTTTTTATTAATGGTGCAAATGTTTAAGATAACTGACGAATAGTATATAGTGTTTAAAAACGGAATATTAGAGCAAATAAACGTTAAAAAACCCCGTTCCTCAACTTTTTTTGCAATTAAATCGTTTATGGTTTGCGAACTGATTTAAGATAATAGAGCCAACATAATAAACCCAATAATCCTAAAACTGTTCCAGCAATAATTATCGCGATCCAACCATAGTTGCTATACAGATAAGTGGAAGCGATAGAACCCAACATGCCTCCGATAAAATAACTTACCATATAACCCGTGTTCATACGACTACGTGCTTCTGGGCGAATTTGATAAATGGCATTCATGTTTGATACATGAGTAACTTGAACAGCAAAATCCAGCAATACTACCCCAATAATTAAGGCTAAAAGTGAATATTCAGCAAGAGAAAGTGGTACCCATGAAGCAAGAAGTAATATTAGGCCAATGGTTGTAGCTAAAAAGCCTTTTCCTTTGTCGGATAATTTGCCAACTATAGGTGAACCTAGTGCACCAGCGGCACCGGCTAGACCGAATAAACCGATTATAAAATCAGAATAATAGTAAGGTTTATTACTTAATAAAAAGGCAAGTGGTGTCCATAACAGTGAAAATAATGCAAAGGAAATAACTGCCAATAATGAGCGAATTCGTAAAACAGGTTCTTGTTTATATAGTGAGCCAATTGATAATAATAGTTGAAAATAGTTAATACTGATGGTGTTATTATAAGTTGGTAATGATAACCAAAGTAGCAAAGTAACAATGATCATTACTGACGCGGCAATCCAATAAACATAATGCCAATCAGTCATCGAAGAAACAAAACCAGCGAATGCGCGACCTAATAATATACCTAGCAACATGCCACTCATCAATGTACCGACAATTTTACCTCGATGCTCTGGTCGTGATAGTGTTGCGGCAAATGGAATTAATACTTGGGCTACGGTTGAAAATAGACCTGTCATAGCGGTACCAAGCAAAAGTAACCATAAGTTTTGTGAAGTTGCACTAATAATTAGCCCACAGGTTGATAATATCATCAAGGTCAATATTAATCGTTTACGTTCTATTTTGTCACCCAGTGGGGTAATGAACAGCAAGCCAACAGCATAACTAAATTGTGCAGCCATAATGATAAAACCTGCATGTTTAATTGCAATATGTAAATCATTAGTTATCGAGTGTAATAGTGGTTGTGCATAATAATTACTCGCTACCGCGACGCCAATGGCAAATGCCATTAGGAATACTAGCCATGCAGATAGCCCTTGAGCTTGTTTGCTATTCATAATAAACAATTTAGAAAATAAATAATGTGTAATTATATATCAAAAGGTTGTTAGATACTGATAGATTGTGTTGATTATTGATTTAATAGATTATAAATAGGTGTTGCTAAGCCAATTTTTGCATTTTCCGATTTTAGTTTATACCAATAACCATTCGATTCATCTAGACATTTAGTATTGCCTTTGATCTCACAGTAAATAGGCACAATATCTAAATGAAAATGGCTAAAAGTATGTCGAAATGCAATTAACTGTTTGGGTTTGCTAGTTTTAATACCATGGCTGTCTAGCCAGTCAGTTAATGCTTGCTCGCTTGCAAATTGTGGTAAACAATATAATCCGCCCCAAATACCAGCAGGCGGTCTTTTTTCAAGCCAAATCATGTTGTCATGTTCAAGCATTAAAAAGTAGGCGGTTTTTTCAGGAATAGTCTTTTTAGGTTTTTTAGTTGGATATTGTTGCCAACTGTCGGTCTTATAAGCAATACATAATTGATGTAAAGGGCATAAAGTGCATTTGGGTTTAGAACGAGTACAAACCATTGCACCAATATCCATCATGGCTTGATTAAATTTAGCAACTTCATTTTTAGGCGTGACTTGCTCACTTAATTGCCAAAGTTGATTTTCGACATTTTTATTACCAGGCCATCCGTCTATAGCAAAAGTTCGGGTTAAAACCCGTTTTACGTTACCATCTAATATTGGATAATGTTGATTTTGTGATAGAGATAGGATAGCCCCGGCGGTTGAGCGCCCAACGCCTGGTAAGGCGATAACATCCTCAAATTTGGTTGGAAATTTTCCCCCAAACTTGTCAGCAATAACTTGTGCTGCTTTATGTAAATTACGAGCACGTGCATAATAACCAAGGCCAGTCCAAAGATGTAAGATATCGTCAATTGGAGCCTTAGCTAAATCGGTAATTTTAGGAAACTGTTTAATAAAGCGCTTAAAGTATGGAATAACAGTTGCAACTTGTGTTTGCTGCAGCATAACCTCTGACAACCAAACATGATAAGGGCTTTTTTCAATTTGCCATGGTAATGATTTTCTGCCGTACTGTTCATACCAGTTGAGTACGGCATTTGAAAAACTTAAGTTAGTCATTACATAACAGCGGTAATAGAATCACTAGGATAACAACCAAGCACTTTAGTATATAAAGTGATGGAAGCTAATTCTTTAAGTGCGATCTGCATTTCGTAATCGTTAATATTACCTTGTAAATCAATATAAAACATCTCTTCCCAAGATGTGCCATGGATAGGGCGTGATTCAAGTTTTGTCATAACAATATTATGATTACGTAATACGGATAAAGCATCTACCAAAGCCCCAGCTTGTTGGCCCGTTTTCATCAAGATTGTAGTTTTGGCCGGAATTTGATCGGAAACTTCAATCGATTCACGCGATAACACTATAAAGCGGGTGATATTTTCTTTTTGATTAGCAAAATTGTGCTCCAGAACTTGTAAGCCATATAATTCACCACCGTCTTTATTTCCCATAGCTGCAATGTTTGGTTGATTTAATTTAGCTACGGTTTCCATTGCTGACGAAGTGCTATCACAATAAACAATTTTCCAATGCGGATACTTTTCTAAAAAATTACTACATTGTTGGAATGGTTGCGGGTGGCTATAAATAGTATCTATTTGCTCAAGTTTGGTGTTAGGAAGAGCTAAAATGCAGTGATCAATCATTAAGGATAGTTCACCAATAATATGTAAATTGGTTTTTTGTAACAAATCATACACTTCATTAATAGATCCCGAACTCGAGTTTTCTATTGGTACAATTCCATAATCAACAACTTTTGATTCAATCTTTTCAAAAACATCTTTAAATGTATTACAACTTGATTCAGTCAATTGATCAAAATGGGCACTAGCATAACGGCGAGTTGCTGAATGTGAATATGAACCTTTTGGTCCTAAGAAAGCAATTTTAGCTGATGAGATAACGCCTTGGTTGAGTTTTTCTTGTAAAAACTTCTGTTGTAGTAGAACCGAATCTTCAATAATAATTTGGTATAAACGTTTAATTAATAGGTCATCAAGATGATATTGTTTACCTTGTTCGATTAATGCCTTAATCAATGAACGTTCACGATCTAAATCACGCACAGGGATATTTGCTTTTATTTTAGCCTGGATAACTTCGGCTGAAATTTGGCGTCTTTCAGCAATAATTTCAATTAATTTTTGATCAAGTTGGTTAATTTTGTTTCGTAAAGGCAATAAAGGGCTGGTTGTCATATTCATTAATAGATTAAAAATTCGATGGGTAATATTATAACAAGCAAAAAAATAAAGGCACTATTAAAGTGCCTTTTTGTTAAATTATAAATTATTATTCTTCTTCAATTACTGTATTTTTAATACTGTCAAATGCACGGCGCGACTCACCTTTATGTTGGAGTTTATTTAGTTGTCTTTCAAGTTTACCAACTAAATCATTAATTGCAGCATACATGTCAGTGTGTTTAGCGGAAGCAACTAGTGGCGAGCCTTTGGTTGCAATGGTTGCATCAATAATAAATCCATCGGGCTCTTTAGATAAGATAAAGTGAGGATTGATTAGTAGAGCTCTCCATTTATCTAATTTCGAAAACTTATCTTCAAGATAACTACGAATTGCAGGAGTAATGTCCATTTGTTTACTTGTGATACTTAAAGTCATAATTGACCTCCACTATGTTTACTTACTAATTGAGCTATTATTATATTGATTACATTGACAAATTTTTCACATTTAGTCAATAGGTTATTGAGTTTATATTAAGATTTTTGTGACTTTTGTCTAAAATAATTTATTGGTATTTGATATTAAGCAGCACAGAACTGCTTTTAATCTGTTTTTTATTATATACTGTGGTTTATTTAGATTGATTTAAAGTATTAAGTTTAGTTATTTAATGAGGAATATGTGAGCTATTTAGATAATGTTAAGATTGTTTTAGTTGAAACTTCGCATACTGGTAATATGGGGTCTGCTGCTCGTGCAATGAAAACGATGGGATTAACTCGTTTATGTTTAGTGAACCCTGTAATAAAACCCGATTCCCAATCGATTTCACTGGCCGCCGGGGCGAGTGATATTATCAAACAGGCACAGATTTTTTCATCCCTTGAAGAGGCGGTAGCCGATTGTTCATTGGTTATAGGTACCAGTGCGCGTCCTAGAAGTTTGCAATGGCCAAACTTAACCCCGAAAGAGTGTGGCGACAAAATTATTGCTGAAACCGCGCATCATGCTCAAGTGGCTTTAGTTTTTGGTCGAGAAAGAGTTGGATTAACTAATGATGAATTACAAAAGTGCCATTTTCATGTTGGTATTCCAGCTAATCCAGATTATAGCTCTTTAAATTTAGCTATGTCAGTTCAGGTTCTAACTTACGAAATTCGAATGTCAATGTTGTCAACTTTAGAGGCATCTTTAAAACATGATGATGATAATCTGAATGAGGTTCAGTATCCTAAAAGCGAAGATATTGAACGGTTTTATCAGCATTTAGAGCATACGTTATTAAAAACCGGATTTATTAATCCTAATCATCCTGGGCAGATTATGGGTCGTTTACGTAGATTATTTACGCGAGCTGGAATTGAACAGCAAGAACTCAATATTTTACGGGGAATTTTAACGTCAATAGATAAAAAATAGTGAGATTAGTCCCCTAGTTTTGTGTAAATCTAGGGGATTTTTTATTATTAAGTTTTTTTACGCCAAGTTGTGCCGTTAGCACCATCTTCTAAAATAATATTCATTTGATTTAGTTTATCTCGAGCTTCATCAGCTAAAGCCCAATTCTTACTTGCTCGAGCATCTTTGCGTTGTTTAATTAACGCTTCAATTAGCTGTGTATCTTCATCATCTTGACTATTACCTTGTAAGAATTTAACCGGATCTTGTCCAAGTAAACCAAGTACAGAAGATAAATAACGTAACTCAGCAGCTAGTTCATTAGCTAATGGCATGTTATTTTCTGCTTTAGCTTTGTTGATCTCTCGAGCCAAATCAAATAGAGTTGAATAAGCTTCTGGAGTATTGAAATCATCATCCATTGCCTGACAAAATTGTCGATGATAATCGCTATCTGGCGTGTTGTGCGGATAGTTAGCATCGGTGTCTCTCAAAGCCGTATAAAGTCTTTCTAAAGCGGTACGAGCTTGTTTTAGATTTTCTTCACTATAGTTAAGTTGACTACGATAATGGCCTGATAATAAGAAATATCGAACAGTTTCAGCATCATAATGTTTTAAAACATCACGGATAGTGAAAAAGTTATTCAGTGATTTGGACATTTTCTCTTGGTCTATCATTACCATGCCTGAGTGCATCCAATAATTTACATATTGGCCATTATGGGCACAGGTTGATTGGGCAATTTCGTTTTCATGATGTGGGAACATTAAGTCAGAACCACCGCCATGAATATCAAAATGGTTGCCTAATTGATGGCTATTCATTGCAGAGCATTCAATGTGCCAACCAGGTCGACCTTTTCCCCATGGTGAATCCCAGCTTGGTTCGTTGGGTTTTGACATCTTCCAGAGAACGAAGTCCATTGGATTATGTTTTACGTCCACTACATCAACTCGAGCACCTGCTTGTAACTGTTCTAAATTTTGGCGTGATAAAATACCGTAGTTAGGATCACTATCTACCGAAAACATCACATCTCCATTGTCAGCAATATAAGCGTGATTTTTTCTTATTAACTCTTCAACAAGTTCAATGATTTGTGACATATGACGAGTTGCTCGAGGTTCGACATCGGGTCGTTTGATATTAAGTGCATCGAAATCGGCATACATCTCATTTAACATGCGTTCAGTTAATTCGTCACAAGTTTCACCATTTTCTAATGCACGCTTGATGATCTTGTCATCGACATCGGTAATATTACGAACATAAGTGAGATCGTAACCTAAAAAACGTAAATAACGAGTAACGACATCAAATGCGACAAAAGTACGGCCATGGCCAATGTGGCATAGATCGTAGATAGTAACACCACAAACATATAGCCCAACTTTATTTGGTGTAATTGGTTTAAATATTTCTTTCTCACGTGATAATGTATTAAATATTTTGAGCATTTTATCCTGCAGAATAAATTTGATAAATTTTAGTGTTTAATATAACAAAAAACTGGAAGTGGCGAAATTACTTCTTATAATCTCGTGAAATAAATTAAATGGAATTAATTGATGATATCAAAATTTGGGGTAGAGGCTTTCGGGCTAATTTTAATGATTATATTCACTGCCTTTCAAGTTATTTGTATTGCAATAGGCTTTAAATTTGATAATCGCTTAGAAAAATTACTATTTTGTTTACGTGGATTCTTTTAGCAATAGTATTCTTTGAGGTTTTTGTTAACAAGGATTTAGGAGGCCTTGGCAATATAGAATATTATAAGTTTATTGCACTTTTTGTTGGTGTTTTGGCATGTCTTCTAGCGTCTTTTGCTAATTTATCACTCACTATCATATATATATATATTAATTTTGATACTTTAAAAGCTACTTAAGTTAATAGGTTTTAAACATCGATATAAATGAGAGAACTTTGGTTGGATAGATGAGTGAAAATTGGCGAGTAAACTCGCCAATTTAAATTACTATTGAATTTATTTAAAAAGGCGGTAAAGATAAATAAGTAAAATAGAACCAAGCACAGAGATAAACAAGCTTGGGAAGTTAAAACCAGTCACACTACCCCAACCAAAGAAGGTACTGATATAACCGCCGACTAATGCACCAGCTACACCAAGTAGGATAGTTTTTATCACACCAACACGGCCTAATGGCATAAAAAACTTAGCGATCCATCCAGCAATTAATCCTAGAATAATCCAGCTTAAAATACCCATGATAATTTCCTTCGTCTAATTAAGTTGAAAGTTACTAGTATAGCTAAAAAATAACGATGATAGTTGTTGAACAGATATTAATAAAACGTAAAATTTACAGCTTTAAAAATTGTTATCTAAATATGAAGAAAAATGATTATTATGTAGAACAGTATGAAGCTATAAATGTATGAAACACAAATTCATACAAATATTAGGCGTAGTTTACAATTATTTTTTCAAATATTCTAGGTATTTTGTTTAATTGTCGATTTATATGATTAATGATTAGGAGCGAAATCGCCCCTGATATTAAACTATTCGAAAATCGTTTTGTGTAGAACCTTTATTACATCTTCAGCATCATTGCTTCTTGCTAGAAGGCAAAGATTATGGGTGCTAGCACCGTAACAACAAAGTCGAATAATAAAGTCATCTAAAGCGCCAAAGACTTCTTTAGCGATACCTTTTGTTGTGGTTAGATTGTTACCAATGATGGCAATTAGTGCTAAATCTTCTTCAACTTCAACATGGCAAACTGTTGATAATTCATCGAATAATGCTTTTGTTAGTAGGCTATTTCCATTGGTATTAGTGCCTGTAGTATCAATGGTTAATGCGATACTAACTTCAGAGGTGGTGACTAAATCAACCGAGATATTATGTTTAGCCAATATGGTAAATACATTAGCTAAAAAACCTTGTGCGTGTAGCATATTTAAGCTAGTTAAGGTCAATAATGTTTGTTTGCGACGAAGCGCTAACGCTCTAAATGAGGGTAGTGCAGATTTTATGCTATGTGTGTTATAGACGATTGTTCCACCTGCTTCTGGTGCTTTACTTGAGCCAACAAAGACTGGAATATTGCTACGTACCGCAGGGACAAGTGTTGCAGGGTGTAGAACTTTAGCGCCAAAGGTCGCCATTTCAGCTGCTTCAGCAAAAGATATTTCGTCAATTCGTTTCGCACCTGATGTGATACGAGGATCGGTGGTATAAATACCAGCAACATCGGTCCAAATGTCTATTTGTGTGGCGTTTAAAGCCTCACCAAGAAGAGCTGCGGTATAATCACTACCACCACGACCTAAAGTTGTGGTTTTGCCTGTACTTTCACTACCAATGAATCCTTGAGTAACGACGATAGCTTCTGGATTCAAAGATTTCAAATGTGCACAGCAAAGTTGTTTAATTTCGTCAATTTTAGGTACGGCTTTACCGAATTTATCATCAGTTCGCATGACTTTGCGTACATCAAACCAAATGGCGTTTTTTTGCTTTTCTTTTAATATTTCGACAAATAGCTTTGATGACATTATTTCGCCATGACTGACTAATTCATCCGTCAAAGCAGGAGATGTTGCTAAACTGGCTGCTTCTGATAATGAGGCAATATTGGCAATTATTTGGTCAATTTCAGCGCCTAGGGTTGGATTTTCAGGAAGATTTTCTAATATGCTGTATTGAATCGATTGAATTTTAGCGATATGTTTTGCTCTAACATTGGCATCACGACCTTCAGCTAATGCTACCAGTAAATTTGTTATACCTGCAGAGGCAGACAACACAACAACTTTGACACTAGGATTAGCTATAACAATATTGGCACTATTAACCATTGCAGGATAATCTGCAACGCTCGTACCGCCAAACTTAGCAATTATAAATGATGTTTCCATGTATTCCTCATATTAAAAATTTTTATTTTTAACAGAGATAGAGCGGGCATGTCCTAATACAGTTAAAAAAATACATACCATGAAGCGCTCCACCTGTTAGGGTGACAACCCAAGGGATTCAGCCCTTGCAGTCGATTTAATTGCTTTCTGGAATAACAATTAAATCTCGGCATTACATCCCCTCAATCATTTATTTGCGGCTCCAGTCCCTAAAATGATCTGCCTGAGTAATGCGCCTCTTCTTTATTTCATTTTTAGTGTCGTATAGGATTAACGATTTTGCCAAGTGTGTCAATAGGTTAAATATTAAAAAAAATTATAGGGCTCAATTAAAATAAACTGTTAATTATAAACTTCGCTCAAATAATTCAATAATCGTTTGATATAGTTTTTTTACAGTACAATCTTTAGTTGGTGTGCTAAAAATCGTATCATCACCGGCAATTGAACCTAAAATCCCTTCTGATTTACCGATTGAATCTAACAACCTCGCAATAAGCTGAGCTGCGCCTGGGCTTGTTCGAATAACAACCATTGAACTATTGTAATCAATATCTAACACTAAATTTTTTAATGGACTGCTTGTTGTTGGAACACTCATTTCAGCAGGTAAACAATAAACCATCTCAGATTTTGCGTTGCGAGTTCTTACAGCGCCAAATTTAGTTAACATTCGCGATACTTTAGATTGATTTATATTATCAAATCCTTGTTCTTGTAAGGCTTGTACGATACCTATCTGAGAACTAAACTTTTCTTGTAAAAGCATTTCTTTGAAAGTTTTAGTGAGATCTTTTTGTTTCATACTGTTCCTTTAAATTTAATTTATGACTAACTGATTAAAACAATAAGTCATATTAACGGGTTAACTAAAATGCTTGATTACGGTCAGTTATTTTTAATGATTGCTAATTAAGCTAGAGTGCTTATAAAGCTTCATTCAAATATTGAATATAATCTACATAATTATGCATGATATTTGCATAAAATTAAAGATTAGATTTTATAGCATTTTTGGGACGAAATGATTTAATGATGTGATCATGTGTTTCGATGTAAGGACCTTCTAGCAGATCAATACAATATGGAATACATGCAAATATGCCAGTAACAATAGTGTTACCTTCATCATCCTTTACACCTTCAAGTGTTTCCTTGATTGATTTTGGTCGACCTGGTAAATTCAAAATTAAACATTGCTTACGAATAACACCAACTTGTCTGGATAAGATCGCAGTTGGAACAAAATGTAAACTAATCTGCCGCATCTGTTCGCCAAATCCGGGCATTATTCTATCTGCGATAGCTAAAGTTGCGTCAGGTGTTACATCTCTTATTGCTGGTCCTGTACCGCCTGTGGTTAAAATCAGATTACATTGCAAATCATCAACCAATTCGCATAATGTTTTTTCAATGATGATTTGTTCATCGGGAATAATGCGTTGTTCGGTAATAAAAGCTGTTTTCAATGCAGATTTTAACCATGATAACAATGCTGGAATACCTTCATCTTGATAAACGCCTTGTGATGCTCTATCTGATATTGAAACTAATCCAATTTTAACCATAACATTTATTCCTTAATCCATATATTTATCTAAATATTAAACAATATTGTCAATTGATTAAACATGATATCATATTATTCAAATAGCAATTTACTCAATTAGGATACATTTATGTCGTCAACACCTGCACTAGAACTTATAGCGCTAAAGAAAAAATATAAAAATGGTGTAGAAGCATTAATAGGAATTAATTTAACTGTAGCGGCAGGAGATTTTTATGCTTTGCTTGGACCAAATGGTGCAGGTAAGTCAACCACCATTGGTATTATTAGCTCTTTAGTTACTAAAACCTCAGGCCAAGTTAAAATCTTTGGCTATGACTTAGATACAGATCTTGTTAATGCAAAAAGACAATTAGGACTTGTTCCTCAGGAATTTAACTTTAACCAATTTGAAGAAGTAATCCAAATTGTTACCAATCAAGGTGGTTACTATGGGTTGCCACGAAAATTGGCTTTACAACGAGCTGAAAAGTATCTGCGTATTTTAGATTTATGGGATAAACGACATAGTAGAGCTAATATGTTATCAGGTGGGATGAAAAGACGACTAATGATAGCTCGCGCACTTGTCCACGAACCTAAATTATTAATTCTGGATGAACCTACTGCTGGGGTTGATATAGAGTTACGTCGTTCCATGTGGGATTTTCTACGTGAGATTAATAAACAAGGCATCACCATTATATTAACCACGCATTATTTAGAAGAAGCAGAAATGCTTTGCCGTCACATTGGTATAATCCAGCACGGAGAATTAATTGCTAACTCTTCAATGCGTGATTTACTAGCAAAAAGTCAATCTGAAACAATTATTATTGATTATGTACCAACATCAACACCAATCTCCCTTAAAGGGTATAATTATACTGATATTGAATCTGGCATGTTAGAAGTAAACGTAGATAAACAACAAGGATTAAATCAGTTATTTGAACAACTCAATCAACAAAACATAAAAGTGATTAGTGTTCGTAATAAAGCTAATCGATTAGAAGAATTATTTGTAGATTTGTTGCGAAATGATACCAAAGGAGCTATTGATGAATAATTTATATTGGATTGCCTTAAAAAGTATTTGGCGTAAAGAAGTTACCCGATTTTTAAGAATTTGGATCCAAACACTGATTCCTCCTGTTATTACAATGTCACTATATTTTATTATTTTCGGTAATTTAATCGGTTCGCGAGTTGGTGATATGGGTGGCTTTAGTTATATGGCATTCATTGTGCCAGGCTTAATTATGATGTCGGTCATAACCAATTCATATACAAACGTCTGTTCTTCATTTTTTAGTGCTAAATTTCAACGTAATATTGAAGAAATACTAGTTGCCCCTGTTCCGACTCATATTATTATTTGGGGATATGTTGGTGGTGGTGTAATGCGTGGTTTATTAACTGGTGTGTTGGTCACTGCTGTATCGTTATTTTTTGTTAGATATGAAGTTCATTCGTGGACTTTTGTAGTTTTCACCTTATTATTAACCTCAATTTTGTTTTCATTAGCTGGATTGTTAAATGCAGTATTTGCAAAATCATTTGATGATATAAGTATTATTCCAACCTTTGTATTAACACCGTTAACTTACTTGGGCGGAGTTTTTTATTCAATCACTATGTTACCGACTTTTTGGCAATGGGTTTCTAAACTTAATCCTATTGTTTATATGATCAATGGTTTTCGCTATGGTTTTTTAGGTATTAGTGATGTTTCATTAGTTATTACTTTTTCGATGCTTATATTATTTGTTAGCATTTTATATTTTATAGCATGGCGAATAATTGAAAGTGGAAGAGGGCTTAGAAGTTAGACAAATCAGACTAAACCGCCGACTTATATCGGCGGTAAGATAAAACTTATTTTGCTCCTGCAACGGCTTCTTTTGCCATTTCAGTAATTTTAGCAAAATCACCTTTAGCAATTGCATCAGTTGGAATAAACCAAGTTCCACCAACGCAAAGAACATTATCAAGCGCTAAATAATCGCGATAGTTTTTAGGATTCACACCACCTGTCGGGCAGAATTTCATATAACCACAAGGACCAGCAAATGCTTTTAACGCAGCAACACCGCCATTAATTTCAGCTGGGAAGAATTTTAATGCAGTTAAACCATATTCTTGAGCTGTTAATAATTCTGAAATGGTTGCAATCCCAGGAATAACTGGCACAGGGCCTTCAACTGCTGCTTTTAAAATAGAGTCAGTAATACCCGGAGTGATGATAAATTCTACACCCGCCTCAGTTACTTGTTTAAGTTGCTCTACTGTGGTTACAGTACCGGCACCGACTACAGCTTCTGGAACTTCGTTAATAATTTTCTTAATTGCGTCAAGTGCACAAGCTGTTCTTAATGTGACTTCTAAAACCTTCACTCCACCAGCAATCAATGCTTTTGCTAAAGGAACGGCATCTTCTAAACGCTCAATAACAATAACAGGAACTACTGGACCTAATGTTAAAATTTCTTCAGCGCTTTTTTTCCAATTTTTCATATGTATTACCTATACTTTATTTACTTCTATACAGCAATAAGCCCTCAAATTATTGAGGGCTTATTTTACTCATAAATACCTAATTTCTTTTCTAAATAGTGAATGTTCGTGCCACCTTTTATGAAGCCTTCATCATTTAAAATCTCTAGATGAAGTTCGATATTGGTTTTTATACCATCAATAACCAGTTCTGCTAATGCATTCTTCATGCGGGCAATAGCGACTTCACGAGTTTCACCATAGGCGATTAATTTACCGATCATTGAATCATAATATGGTGGTACAGTATAGCCAGCATATATATGTGATTCCCAACGGATACCAAATCCCCCCGGAGCATGGAAACGTGTTATTTTGCCCGGAGATGGCATAAATGTTTTAGGATCTTCGGCATTGATTCGGCATTCAATTGCATGGCCTTTAATTTCAATGTCACTTTGCTTAATTGACAAAGGTTGTCCAGCTGCAATCAGAATTTGTTCACGAATAAGATCAACTCCAGTAACCATTTCAGTAACTGGGTGTTCTACTTGAATACGAGTATTCATTTCGATGAAGTAGAATTCACCATTTTCAAATAAGAACTCAAAAGTACCTGCACCACGATATCCAATCTCGATACATGCATTAACACAACGTTCACCGATGAATTTACGCATTTTCGGTGTAATACCAACCGCTGGTGCTTCTTCAAGTACTTTTTGGTGACGTCTTTGCATTGAACAATCGCGTTCACCTAAATAAACTGCATGACCTTGTCCATCAGATAAAACCTGTATTTCGATATGGCGTGGGTTTTCTAGGAATTTTTCCATGTAAACCATATCATTATTAAATGCGGTTTTTGCTTCAAGTTTAGTCATTTTGATTGATTGTTCGAGATCTTTTTCTTCACGAACAATACGCATTCCACGACCACCGCCGCCGCCGGACGCTTTAATAATAACTGGATAACCAATTTTTTTAGCAATTTGCTTATTAAGGTCCATATTACTGCCAAGAGGACCATCAGAACCAGGAACACAAGGTACGCCTGCTTTTTTCATTGCTTCAATGGCTGAAACTTTATCACCCATTAAACGAATAGTATCAGGTTTTGGACCGATAAATATAAAGCCTGAACGTTCAACTTGTTCAGCAAAATCCGCATTTTCTGATAAAAATCCATATCCAGGATGAATAGCTGCTGCGCCGGTTACTTCGGCAGCAGAGATTAATGCAGGGATATTAAGATAACTTTTGGCTGAAGCTGCTGGACCTATACAAACGGTTTCGTCTGCAAGTAGCACATGTTTTAAGTCTTTATCTGCCGAAGAGTGAACAGCGACAGTTTTAATTCCAAGTTCTTTACATGCTCTTAAAATACGAAGAGCGATTTCTCCGCGGTTAGCAATAAGAATTTTATCAAGCATATTCAATCTCTTAATCGTCTAAGTTAACAAATAATTCTGATTATTCAATAATGAATAGTGGTTGATCGAATTCAACTGGTTGACCATTTTCAACTAAGATAGCTTTAATAGTCCCTGCTTTTTCTGATTCAATTTGGTTCATCATTTTCATTGCTTCAACAATGCAAAGCACATCACCAACATTTACAGACTGACCGACTTCAACAAATGCTTTAGATTCTGGGCTTGGAGTTCGATAGAACGTACCAACCATTGGTGATTTTATGGTTGTGCCACTATTAGTTTCTGTGATGACTTCTGCTTCAACTGTAGCCGCAGTGACTGTTGGAGCAGGAACAGCAACCGGTTGGGGAATTTGAATGTTTTGCACTGGAGCTGTATAGGTAGGTGTCGACCGACTAATTCGAACCGATTCTTCACCCTCAGAAATTTCAAGCTCAGAAATACCTGATTCTTCTACTAATTCAATTAACTTTTTAATTTTACGTATATCCATGAATTACACCGTGTTTATTTGATATAAATAACAATTATTTTAATGTACCTTTAATATCTTAAAAGTAATCTTTTAATTCGATACTAAAAATAGTAACTCAACATTAACGCGGAAGGATACACTGTAAATCATAATTTGTCATTATATATCTCCTTTACAAACACTTGTTATACTATTTTCTAGGTATTATTTTTAAATTGCGATACAATATAACCCTTAATTATTATTGAGGCTGGCTGTGGTTTTTATCTGCTAAATGAACTATTATTTGTCGGATAAAATTAAAATATATATTTTGTAGACGCCTAAGTTTGCTTCTAATACTCAAATATATTTAAACAAGATTAATTCTAGGAAGAGTTTTTATTATGTTCAAAAAAGTTCGCGGCTTGTTTTCAAATGATTTATCGATTGATTTAGGTACAGCCAACACGCTTATTTATGTAAAAGGGCAAGGCATTGTGCTTAACGAACCTTCAGTTGTTGCCATTCGTCAAGATCGCTCAGGAACACCTAAAAGTGTTGCTGCCGTTGGCCATGCTGCGAAACAGATGCTAGGGCGAACACCTGGTAATATTGCAGCTATCAGACCAATGAAAGACGGTGTGATTGCAGACTTTTCCGTCACTGAAAAAATGTTACAGTATTTTATTCGACAAGTTCACAGCCATAGCTTCTTAAGACCAAGCCCTCGTGTATTGGTTTGTGTGCCAGTTGGCGCAACACAAGTGGAACGTCGTGCTATTCGTGAATCAGCATTAGGTGCTGGTGCTCGTGAAGTTTATTTAATTGAAGAGCCAATGGCTGCGGCAATTGGTGCTGATTTACCAGTTTCTGCACCAACTGGTTCAATGGTTGTTGATATCGGTGGCGGTACAACAGAAGTTGCTGTTATTTCATTAAATGGTGTAGTTTATTCCGCTTCTGCACGCATTGGTGGAGACCGTTTTGATGAAGCAATAATCAATTATGTTCGTCGCAATTATGGTGCATTAATTGGTGAAGCGACCGCAGAAAAAATTAAACACTTCATTGGAAGTGCTTATCCAGGTGATGAAGTCCTTGAAATCGAAGTACGTGGTCGTAACTTAGCTGAAGGTGTGCCACGTAGTTTTACACTAAATTCGAATGAAATCTTAGAAGCATTACAAGAGCCATTAAGTGGTATTGTTAGTGCTGTTAAAGTTGCTCTAGAACAGTGTCCTCCAGAACTAGCTTCTGATATTTCAGAACATGGTATGGTATTAACTGGTGGTGGTGCATTATTACGTAATATTGATAAATTATTATCTGCTGAAACAGGGATTCACGTTGTTGTAGCTGAAGACCCACTTACTTGCGTAGCTCGTGGTGGTGGTAAGGCTCTTGATATGGTAGATATGCATGGTGGTGATCTCTTCAGTGAAGAGTAATAATATTACTAGCAAGTAACGAATATTTCATTTTTTCCGCCGACATTGTCGGCGGAGTCATATCTTAAAATAGTTAAATTCTAGATATATAACAGGTAAATACTGGACAATGAAATTACTTTTTTCTAAACGTTCGCCTCTGAGTGTTCAATTATTTATATCACTGGCACTCGCTTTGACGTTAATAGTGCTAGATATCAATTATCGTCCTTTTAAAGAGGTTCGTTATTATTTAGATACCTTAATTTCGCCACTTTATCATGTTTCAAATGCACCAAAATCATCATTTGATTCGCTGTATGAAATGTCGAAAACACAAGAGACACTAATTAAAGAAAATGCAGAACTGCAAGAAACCTTAATGCAACAAAAAAGTAATCTATTATTACTTGAACATTTAAAGCATGAAAATGACCGCCTAAGAGGGCTATTAGGTTCACCTTTAAGACACGATGAACATAAAATGGCTGCTCAAGTATTATTAGCAGATACTGATCCTTACGTTTATCAGGTGGTAATTAATAAAGGTAAAAATGACGGTGTATATATAGGTCAGCCGGTAGTAGATGAAAAAGGTATCGTTGGACAAATTTATCAAACCGCTCAATCAACAAGCCGAGCGATCTTAGTTTGTGATTATCAACATGCAATTCCAGTACAAGTATTAAGAAATGATATTTCAATGGTAGCTGTTGGTAATGGATGCAGTAACGATTTAACGCTTGATTTTTTACCTAACAATGTTGATGTCAAAGTTGGTGATGTTTTAGTCACTTCTGGGCTTGATGGTCGCTTCCCAGAAGGGTACCCAGTGGCTGTCGTTAGTTCAGTAAAGCTTGATATAAGTGATTCCACCCCCATTATTTCTGCTACGCCAACCGCAGATTTAAAACGTTTACGTTATCTACTGTTATTGTGGGGCGATCAAGGAGTAAAACATGAGGGGTAATAATCGAATTAGTATACTGGTTATTTGGTTAACGTTGCTAATTGGCTTATGTGTACAAATCATACCGTGGTCACCTGAATATAATATGTTTAAGCCACATTTATTAATGTTAATTATGGCCTATTGGTTAATAGCATTACCGCACCGAATTGGTATGGGCATGGCATTTTTATTAGGTATCATTTTAGATCTATTCTCAGGATCGCTTTTAGGTATTCACGCATTTATTTTTTCATGCCTGGCTTATTTGTTAATGTTTAAATTCCAGTTAATCCGTAATTTAGCTTTATGGCAACAATCAATTATTATTTTTGCCGTTTCGCTTTGTTATAATATATTAGTATTTCTGTTTCAAGTTAGTATTTATCATACCATAACGATTTCACCTTTAATTTTAGTATCTAGTTTTGTTGATGGGGTATTATGGATAGTGATTTATCTATTCTTACGACTAATAAGACGGAACTTTGCTATTAATTAATAAGGGATCATTATGTCTGTCGAATTATTAATGAACGTAACGCCATCAGAAACTCGGGTGGCATATATTGAAGATGGGATATTACAAGAAATCCACGTAGATCGTGAATCACGTCGTGGTATTGTCGGTAATATCTATAAAGGCAAAATCATTCGTATTTTACCGGGTATGCAAGCTGCGTTTGTTGATATCGGTCTTGAAAAAGCTGCTTTTTTGCACGCTTCGGATATCATGCCGCATACCGAATGCGTATCGGACAGTGAACAAGAACAGTTTCAAGTTAAAGATATTTCTGAATTGGTACGTCAAGGCCAAGATTTAATGGTACAAGTTGTTAAAGATCCTTTGGGGACTAAAGGTGCCAGACTTACTACAGATATAACTTTACCTTCGCGTTATTTAGTTTTAATGCCTGGTCCAAACTCTGCTCATGTAGCGACATCGCAACGAATTGAATCGGAAGAAGAGCGTGAAAGGCTAAAAAAAATTGTTGAACAATATGTTACCGATGAAAGTGGTTTTATTGTTAGAACTGCTGCCGAAGGAGCAAATGCTCACGAACTTGAACAAGATGCCAATTTTTTAAAACGTTTATGGGCAAAAATTCAAGAACGAATGGCGCGTCCAATCAGCAAATATTTAGTCTATGGTGAGCTTGCTTTATCTCAGCGAGTATTACGGGATTTTGTTGGCGACCCAATTGAACGAATTTTGGTTGACTCTAAACTTACTTATGATTTGTTGGTTGAGTTTACACAGGAATTTATGCCAGAAGTTACCAACAAATTAACCCATTATCGCGGTAATATCCCTATTTTCGATCTGTATGATATTGAAAACGAAATTCAACGAGCGTTAGACCGTAAAGTCAAATTAAAATCGGGTGGTTATTTAATTATTGATCAAACCGAAGCTATGACGACCATTGATATTAATACTGGTGCATTTGTAGGTCATCGTAATTTAGAAGAAACTATTTTCAACACCAATATCGAAGCAACCATTGCGATTGCGCGTCAATTACGATTACGCAATTTAGGCGGTATTATCATTATCGATTTTATTGATATGCAAGAAGATATTCACCGTGAACGAGTGTTACTATCTTTACAAGACTTTTTAGCCAAAGACCGAGCACGAACATCCGTGAACACTTTCTCTGGTTTGGGGTTAGTTGAAATGACACGTAAGCGGACTCGAGAAAGTATTGGTCATATACTTTGTGAAGAGTGTCCTGCATGTAAAGGTCGAGGGATTGTTAAATCAGTAGAAACGGTTTGTAATGAAATACTCCGTGAAATTGTTCGTATATACAAAGCTCACCGCTCTGAATACTTTTTGGTTTATGCCTCAGCTGCAGTGGCTAATGCATTAACGACGGATGAATCACATGCGCTAGCAGAAGTTGAAGTGTTTGTTGGCAAACGTGTTGAAGTAAAAGTTGAACCACTTTATATTCAAGAACAATATGATGTAGTACTTATGTAATAATAAATTTTACAGTTTTTATATTGATAATCATTAGATTAAGGAATTTATGAACGTAGCCCAAGTGAGTGAACGGTTACTCAATCCAAATAACTTAAATCAGCAAGATATAGTAAATTTGCTTGATATGCTTAGTTCAAGGCAAATTGATTTTGGTGATTTATATTTTTTATCTGGTTATTACGAAAGTTGGTCTCTTGAAGATAGCATTATTAAAAATGCCTCTTTTCATCGCGATCAAGGTGTTGGTGTTAGAGCGATTATTGGTGAAAAAACAGGATTTGCCTATACTGATCAGCTTTCTTTAGCTCGATTAGAGCAAAGTGTATTAGCCGCAAACTCTATTACTAAAAATCAAACACCCATTATGGTTACTCCATTTAAAACGGCTAACAATATCATCAAGTATCCATCGCTTAATCCGATAAATAGCTTTTCTCAAGAGCAAAAAATTGCCTTATTACACCAAGTTGATAAGTTAGCACGTTCAATTGATCCAAGAGTCATTGAAGTTTCAGCAAGCTTAATTGGTAGTTATGAAGACATTTTAATCGCTGGCACTGATGGTACCTTATGTGCAGATGTTAGGCCTTTAGTTCGCTTATCAGTATCCGTTCTTGTCGAACAAGATGGTAAACGTGAACGAGGGAGTAGTGGCGGTGGTGGTCGATTTAGTTATGACTATTTTTTAACGACTAACGCGAAAACAGGTGAAAGTCATGTAGATAGTTATACCCGAGAAGCAGTGCGTCAAGCTTTAGTTTTGCTCTCAGCCAAACCGGCTCCAGCAGGCACCATGCCAGTTGTTTTAGGTGCAGGTTGGCCAGGTGTGTTACTTCACGAAGCAGTAGGACACGGGTTAGAGGGAGACTTTAATCGTAAAAATAGTTCTGTGTTTTCAGGAAAAATTGGCGAACAAGTTACCTCAGAGCTTTGTACTATCGTTGATGATGGAACCATTGAAAATCGTCGCGGTTCACTCTCTATTGATGATGAAGGTACGCCAAGTCAAAAAACGGTATTAATCGAAAACGGTGTTTTAAAAGGCTACATGTTTGATAAGCTAAACGCAAAATTAATGAATTGCCATTCGACTGGCAATGGTCGCCGTGAAGGGTACGCCTGTTTACCAATGCCTAGAATGACCAATACCTACATGCTAGCGGGAACATCGAGTTTTGATGAAATAATCCAAAGTGTAGATTATGGACTATATGCACCTAATTTTGCAGGTGGGCAAGTCGATATAACTTCAGGAAAATTTGTCTTCTCAACTTCAGAAGCCTATTTAATTGAAAAAGGTAAAATTACTACAGCGGTCACAGGTGCAACGCTTATTGGATCAGGTATTGAAACGATGCAACAGATTTCAATGGTAGGCAATGATCTCGAACTTGATCCAGGTGTTGGTGTTTGTGGTAAAGCAGGGCAAAGCGTTCCTGTTGGAGTTGGTCAACCGACTTTAAAAGTGAATAATTTAACCGTAGGTGGTACTATTAACCACTAATAATAATACATTAATGAGAAAATAAGCTAAATGGATACAATCATTACACTATATCAAGCATTTGTTCATATGGATATAAAAACACTCTCAAACCCAGATGTGTTATGGATATTATATGGAATGCTATTTGTCATCATTCTATTAGAAAACGGTGTATTACCCGCTGCTTTTTTACCGGGTGATAGTTTACTGTTTCTAACTGGCGTATTGATAAGTCTTGATGTTTTTCATTTTGGTCTTATAAACTTAATTCTAATTGCTGGTGCTGCCTTCGGCACATGGCTCGGTTATGCACAAGGCCGGTGGTTGGGTAATACCAAAACTGTACAGAATTGGATGGCACATTTGCCAGAAAAATATCACCATAAATCAGAGGTATTATTCCACAAATATGGCTTACAAGCACTATTTATTGGACGATTTATTGCATTTGTTCGCACATTATTACCAATGATGGCGGGGTTATCAGGTTTGCATAGCCGTAAATTTCACATCTACAATTGGGTAAGTGCAACATTATGGATATTTTTGATTGTTACATTAGGCTATTTATTTGGTTTATCACCAATTTTTAAAACATACGAAAAACAGATTATGTCTTTATTAATGTTAATACCAGTATTTTTATTGGTATTAGGATTAGTATTTTCGATTTGGTTAGCAGTAAAGCGTTGGTTGAGTAATAAAAAACAAGCAAAGCAAAACCGTAAAGAATAAAAAGGTGAAATTAACCGATAAGCCGGGTTCTGTCGTGGACAATCATTCCTCTAGGCTAATACTCACGCATTAGCTCAAGCAGTCTACCCGGATTCAACGCGGGCCGCGCCAATGAATCCCTATTTGACCTTGCTCCGAGTGGAGTTTACCGTGCCACAACTGTTACCAGCTGCGCGGTGCGCTCTTACCGCACCCTTTCACCCTTACCTGATCTTATTGCTAAGCCATCGGCGGTATACTCTCTGTTGCACTAGTCGTGAATGTTCGCTCTCGCCAACACCCCCAGGCGTTACCTGGCACTCTGCCCTATGGAGCCCGGACTTTCCTCCCCTCTGTTTGTCTCCCTTTTACAAGGGACTACAACAAAGCAGCGATTGTCTGGTTAATTTCGCAAATGAGTATAACGTAATAAAGACTTTTGTCCAGAGCGGAATAAAGTATATGAATGGAATCTAAACAAAATATGAAATTAAAATCTGAGAATAAGGGGATTTAACGGTAAGAACAATCATTAAGCAAATAGATAAAAAAGCACATCTAATTGATGTGCTTAATAATCAAATGATAATTACCACTTCTTCTGTTTATTGTTTTGCGAATAGTTAAACCAAGTTACAACACCTTGGTTTACCACTACTTCTAACGTACCTTCAAGAATGTCGTATTGAGTTTCCCCAAAAATTGCATTTTTGGTTGAACTTTTTTTAAGATATGTATAAGTCCATTTTGATTCGTTAGCATTAATGCTAACCTTACTTGCTGGTTGACCAAAAATATGCAGCAGTTGTGCCTCAGTGGTTGAGCCTTCAACAATTTTATCCACTTTCTCATGACTTAGTGGGGTACCTTGTTCTAAATAATTTTTTTGTGAACATGCGGATAATGCTAATACTGAAAATAAAAGCACCAAAATTTTACTAAGATTTTTCATAATAATTGCCTATTAAACTATGATTTATATCAAAAGATGGCTAATCATAGCATAGGATTAATATTGATGAAAATAATCAAGTTAGTTTAAATAAAGAAAATAGATGAATTGAATTGATAAAAGAATAAAGCAAAAACGAACACATGAAAACAAGCGTTTCTATATGTTTCCATATGTTTGTAAAAAAGTGTTAATTAGATTGTTGTCAGTTAATGATTTGAAGATGTATTATCTGAACTTTTTCTCAAAACTCGCTTAATTGGCTGTCTTGTCATTGAATTTATATAACGGCTTGGCCAAATTTGCGAGGGTTTTAAATTGAGTGCTTTAGCGATAATTGACTCTCCTTTTGTCCAAGGTCTAACAAGCGCATTGCTAAGTGTTGAAGAACTTAGTCCGGATTGACGAGATAGTTCAGCGAGAGTTGTCCCTTTCTTTTTTAATGCGGCAATAATGTCTGCTTTATGCCAATCATTAGATTTAATCTCCATTTTTTTCTTCCTTCTTAGTTTATAACCTTAAATATCTATGTTATGCTTTCTAGTTATCAAAACCAGTAAGTTTATAATTTAACTTTAAATAACAATGGTAGGTAGTTTCTTAGTATTGTAACAAAGTTTCTTTAATTTCTATAACTTTTTCTTGTTTCTTAAAAATAGGATTATTAGAATGAAAGAGTGGTTCTCACCAAAAGAACTATTAAGTATTGCAGGGATGCCATCAACAACACAAGGTATAAATCGTAAAGCAAGATCTGAAAACTGGACTTCTCGTAAACGTTCAGGCGTTCGTGGTAAAGCTATTGAGTATCACATTAGCAGCTTGTCAATAGAAGTTAAAAAAGCTTTGTATCTTGAGGAAGAGAGTGCAACTTATGTTGTTTCGCCAATTAATCCACTACAACTGTGGATGACAGCATTTGAACAATTATCTGCAGAAGAACAAACGATTGTCAGTTCATGGATAATGCGAAATGGTATCAAAGATTTTGTTTCTTTTATTAACAAACACAAAAAAGATAATTAGTGTTATTGTACAAGCTGAGATATACTTTATCGTCAGAAAATTTTTAGTAGCAATGGAATAATCAATGGAAAATCAGTTTCAATTAACAAATACTAAAGAGATTATTAATTATTTAAACCAGCAGTTTCCTAATTGTTTTACTATTGAAGGGGAAGCAAAGCCTTTAAAAATTGGCATCTTTCAAGATATTATCTCTCGCCTAGAAAATAGTGAATTATTGAGCAAAACCAAACTTCGCATTGCACTTAGAGCCTACACCATGGGTTGGCGCTATCTATATTGCATAAAGGAAGGTGCAAATCGCGTTGACTTAGATGGTAACCCAACTGAAGTTATTACCAAAGAACAAATGGAACATGCTCAGCAACAATTAAAAGAAAGCAAGGAGCAAGCTAAGGAAAGGGCAAAACAAAAACGTAAAGCAGCCCCTAAACCTTCTCGAAAACCTAGAGCTTTGAAAATTGGTGATTTTGTTCGAGTCAATGTTGGTCAAAAACCAGTTAAAGGACAGATCATTACTATTGAAAAAGAGCACATCAAAGTCAAAGTAGGAACAGGAATGGAACTAACAGTCAAACCTGAGCATATTATTAATCGATAGAGAATTTATATGAATAAGTTACTGAAAGGTTTTGTTAAATTCGGTCTCATTATATGTATTATTAGTACAACGGCTCAGGCCAAAGCTCCTGCAACGGAACAAATTCCAGTTTTAAAACAAGATGAAGTTCATCAAGTCGTCGCCAAACGAGTAACTAATTTCTTTACTCAATCACATTATCGTGATTTTTCCTTAGATGGTGCATTTTCAGCTAAAATTTTCGATCGCTATTTCAAATTATTAGATGGTAATAAAACTATCTTTCTTCAAGATGATGTAAACAAATTCCGTAATTACCAAGAACAATTAGGTCAAGAATTAAGAGATGGCGATCTAAAAACAGCTTACGATATCTACAACCTTTTTTTACAAAAACGCTACAACCGATATCAATATGCGCTTGAAGTATTGCAACGTCCAATGGACTTTAGCGCTAAAGACGAAATTAATTTTAAGCGTGAAGACCTAGCATGGGCAACTAATGAAAAAGAACTTGATGACTATTGGGAAAAACGCGTTAAATATGACGAGCTAAATTTAGCATTAACGGGTAAAAACGAGACTCAGATTCGTGAAGTATTAACTAAACGATATAAACGCGTATTAAAAACTATTGAACAATCTAATAATGAAGATTGTTTCCAAGTCTTTATGAATGCATTTGCACGCGAAATTGACCCTCATACTAGCTATTTAGCGCCGCGTAAAAAACGGGATTTTGATTCTGAAATGAGTTTATCTTTCGAAGGAATCGGTGCCACACTTAGTCAACAAGATGATTATACCGTAATCATGTCATTTGTAACAGGCGGTCCAGCCGAAAAAAGTAAATTATTAACAGTTGGCGATAAAATTATCGGGGTAGGGCAAAGCAATTCTCCTATAGAAGATGTAATCGGTTGGCGATTAGAGGATATTGTTGACAAAATACGCGGTCCTAAAAACACCATAGTAAAATTAGAAATTTTACCAGCGGGCAACAACAGCAAACCTAAAATCATTGAACTTAAACGTGACAAAATTCATTTTGAAGATCGAGAAGCAAAATTAAAAGTTATCAATAATAGCCGAGGCAAAGTCGGTATTATTGAAATACCAAGCTTTTATATTGGGTTAAGCAAAAAGGTTCAATCATTATTAATGGAAGCTAACAGCGAAAAATTACAAGGTCTAGTTATTGATTTGCGCAATAATGGTGGTGGTTCCTTAGCTGAAGTTATTGAGTTAACAGGTTTATTTATTGACAATGGTCCAGTCGTACAAGTGCGTGATAATCTTCAAAAAATCACGACTTATGATGACAAAAATAAAGGTATTGACTACAGTGGTCCAATTGTTGTGATGATTAACCGTTATAGTGCTTCAGCATCAGAAATTTTCTCAGCAGCAATGCAAGATTATGGTCGGGCAGTAATTGTTGGTGAAACCACCTATGGCAAGGGAACAGTACAAACTTCACGAGGTATCTCATACCCAGTTGATGCCCGTTTACACCCAAGCTGGCCTGAACTTGGTGGTGCTCAATATACTGTCCAAAAATTCTATCGTATTAATGGTGGCAGTACCCAATTAAAGGGTGTTGATCCTGATATTGAAATGACCAAAAGCCAATATGTTGATGAAACTGGTGAACGATTCTTAGATAATGCTATGCCATGGGATAAAATTCCTTCTGCAGACTATTTAACTGTAGCAAACATCAAACCACTATTAGCAAACTTAAAATCGCAACATGAAGCTCGAATTGCTAAAAACCCAGAATTCAACTATATCGAAGAAGACATTAAAGAATTTAATAGCAAAAAAAATGACAATCTCACTGTCTCATTAAATAAAAATGAACGTGAAACAGAGCAAAAAACTAAAGAAGAGCGAGACCTTAAGCGTATGAATGAACGCTTAAACCGTGCAGGTCTAGCACCTATTAAAAATTTAAAGGAACTTCCTAAAGATTATAAACAGCCAGATCCATTCTTAGATGAATCGGTAGAGATCTTGTTTGACTTAATACCTAATTATCCAAGTATTGAAGAAAGCAAAAACTTAGGTGGATTTTTATCTTTAGATAAACCAATTGAATAGTGTTAAAACGAAAGTAAGGAGAAAAGACTATGTGTACTGACTTAAAATATGCTTTAGTTGCAACCGTATTAATTTTATCCATTATTGCAGCTTTTGGCGTTGTTGTTTGCATGAATTAAGACTTGATTAATTTGGTCCAGATAATTATAGTATGCACCCTGCTTTTTTAAAGCGGGTGCTAAATTAAGGTGAGGTGTCCGAGTGGTTGAAGGAGCACGCCTGGAAAGTGTGTATACGGCAACGTATCAAGGGTTCGAATCCCTTCCTCACCGCCATTAAAATTTATTTAGTCATTGCAGCAAAGAACCCAGAGGTTCTATCTCATTACTGGTGACATATTCGCACAAGGTTAATGACCTGACGAGTAACCTCATCTTCTCCTTGATCTTCCGGAGTTAATATGGAAAATTTACGCACCGTTCAGGATTATATACGCTGGACCACGTCACAACTTAGTCAATCAGATATCTTTCTAGGGCATGGAACAGATAATCCTATAGATGAAGCTAAACAACTTATCTTAGCAACGTTAGGCTTATCATTATTTATTCCCCCTGAGTTTTATGCATCAAATCTAACTAGCGATGAAAAACAACAATTAAATGCGATCATCAATAAGCGAATTACTGATCGCTTACCAACACCTTACTTAACCAATCAAGCATGGTTTTGTGGTCACTGCTTTTATGTTGATGAAAGAGTATTAATACCTCGCTCTCCGATAGGCGAATTGATTAACAATCAATTTAAAGACTTAATTATTAGTCAACCAAAGAAAATCTTAGATCTTTGTACCGGTAGTGGCTGTATTGGGATTGCCTGTGCTTATGCCTTCCCTGAGGCGCAAGTTGATATTACCGATATCTCACTTGAAGCTCTTGATGTTGCTCAAACCAATATTGAAATGCACGATATGCAATATCAAGTCACCCCAATTCTATCTGATCTATTTAATGGATTACCTGATAACAAATATGACTTAATCGTCACTAATCCGCCTTATGTCGATGATGAAGACATGAATGATCTTCCAGATGAATTTTTATATGAACCAAAATTGGCGCTTGAAGCTGGGTTTGATGGGTTAGATTTAGTGAAAAGAATTTTACATGATGCAAGTAACTATTTAACACCAGAAGGCTTATTAATTTGTGAAGTCGGCAACAGCTGGGTATCTTTACAAGAACAGTATCCAGACGTACCATTTAACTGGATAACTTTTGAACATGGTGGACTTGGTGTATTTTCACTGAACTATAATGACCTAAAATCTTATCAACACTATTTTAAATAAATTAAATATAAAAAAATCGGAATAGAGAACTATGGCAGGAAATTCAATTGGTAAATTATTTAAAGTCACTACCTTTGGTGAATCACATGGCATTGCATTAGGATGCATTGTCGATGGTGTACCACCAGGAATGAGTTTAAACGAATCCGATATGCAACATGACCTTGATCGTCGTCGCCCAGGATCATCTCGCTACACAACTCAGCGTCGCGAAGCGGATCAAGTAAAAATTCTTTCAGGCGTATTTGAAGGGGTAACTACAGGAACCAGCATTGGATTACTTATTGAAAATACTGACCAACGTTCGCAAGATTATAGCAAAATAAAAGATATCTTCAGACCTAGTCATGCTGACTACACCTACCAAAAAAAATACGGAATTCGTGATTATCGTGGCGGTGGTCGATCATCAGCTCGTGAAACCGCCATGCGAGTTGCTGCAGGTGCTATTGCTAAAAAATATTTACATGAAAAACTGGGTATCACTATTCGCGGCTATTTAGCTCAAATGGGTGATATCGAGTGCCAACTAAAAGATTGGCAACAAGTAGACCAAAATCCTTTCTTTTGCCCTGATGAAAGCAAATTGGAAGCTCTTGATGAATTACTAAGAAAACTAAAAAAAGAGGGTGATTCTATCGGTGCTAAAGTTTGTATAGTGGCTGAGCATGTGCCAGTAGGGTTAGGTGAACCAGTCTTTGACAAACTCGACGCCGATCTTGCCCATGCGCTAATGAGCATCAATGCTGTCAAAGGCGTTGAAATAGGCGACGGATTTGCTACTGTCAACAAACGCGGAAGTGAAAATCGTGATGAAATTACCCCTGAAGGTTTTTTATCTAATCATGCTGGCGGTATTTTAGGCGGTATTAGCTCCGGGCAAACCATTTTGGCAAGTATTGCTTTAAAACCTACGCCAAGTATTGAAATTGCCGGGCAGTCGATTAATGTTAATGGTGATAGCGTTGAAGTATCGACGCATGGTCGACATGATCCTTGTGTGGGGATCCGAGCAGTACCAATTGCTGAAGCAATGGTTGCAATTGTTTTAATGGATCATTATCTTCGACATCGAGCACAATGTAGTGATGTAAAATAATCATGAGTTACGAATTACTGGCTTTACTTTTTTTTATTGCCATGTTGGCTGGTTTTATTGATTCTATTGCTGGTGGCGGTGGGCTATTAACAGTACCGGCACTTTTGGCGGTAGGCTTACCGCCAGCCAGCGCTTTAGCCACCAATAAATTACAAAGTACTGGGGGATCTTTTTCTGCCAGCCTTTACTTTATTCGTGAACGCATGGTTGATTTAAAACAGCAAAAATTCGCAATTACCTGTGCCTTTATTGGCTCGGCGCTTGGCACATTATCCGTCATGCATATACAAGCTGACTTCTTAAAATTACTCTTACCGATCTTAACTATTAGTGTTGGGCTCTATTTCTTACTCTCCCCGACCATTGGGGAAAATGACCGTAAAAGTCGCCTAACCATAATCCAATTCGCCTTATTACCAGCATTAGCTATCGGATTTTATGACGGTTTTTTTGGGCCCGGAGCTGGCTCATTTTACGCGCTTGCCTATATCACCCTTGCCGGTTTTAATTTAACCAAAGCCACTGTACATACCAAAGTACTCAATTTTACTTCTAACTTAGCGGGCTTAATCTTTTTTATTGTTGGTGGAGAAGTGGTATGGTCAATTGGTCTCGTTATGCTTGTTGGTCAATTTATTGGCGCAAGATTAGGGGCAAAAATGGTTATCGCTAAAGGGCGAAAATTGATAAGGCCAATGCTTATTACCGTTTCCACTATTATGAGTATCAAACTCATCTATGAAAACTTCTTTTAGTTATTCCGTTTTATACTAATAAGTAGGATTTTCATAACAAACTTGTTGTTGTTTTGTAGTTGAAGTTAAAAGACTACAAAAATGAAACGGTATACACTCCTCAATCTTTTTTACAAAAATTATTTGATATTGAATAATTTCATATTAACTATCTTCTTCTAAACCATAAATATTTATTAAATTTCTTGTACAAAACTGTAGCACTATATCTTTGTTGTTATGATTATTATCTTAGACATAAAAAAACACAAAAAAGTTGGTAGAAAAATCCAGGTTAATATTTTAATTATAAAACAATTGGTTATAATAAGAGTGTTCCCTATATACATAGGGATAAATCGTACAAAATTCAGTAAAAATTTATTTAGTTACTAAATTGAAGAAGTGATTTGTTATCATTGTGGTATCTATATAGGAAACTGGTAAGATATATTGATACTAGATAATTGATGAGTATGATAATTATCGACGATCCAAAGGTGAATAACAGCAATGAATTATACTGTAAACAAAGTGCTATATTAAATTAAACTAGTCTATCTATTTTGTTAAATTGGTTTTTTGAGCTATAGTTTTTACTGCACATATAATTATATTTAATATATAGTTAAATTTATATTGCAAAATGATTTGCTTATAACAATCCATTAAGTGATGCCATGAAACTTCAACAATTACGTTACATTTTAGAAATAGCTCGCTCAGGCTCGATTAATGAGGCTGCTAAGAATCTTTATATTACTCAGCCTAGTCTTTCAACTGCGGTTAAGGATTTGGAAGCCGAATTCGGTATCGAGATTTTTGTAAGAACATCAAAAGGGGTTTCACTTTCGGCTGATGGTGTGGAATTTTTGGGGTATGCTAAGCAGGTTTTAGATCAAGCTCAATTGTTGGAGCAACATTTTTCAAAAAAAGAACCCTCTAAGCAGTTATGCAGTATTTCAACGCAACATTATGCGTTTGCAGTTAATGCGTTTGTTAATTTAATCAAGAAGAATCATACAGATGAATATGAGTTTACCTTACGTGAAACGCGGACTTACGACATTATTACTGATGTTGCCAATTTGCGTAGTGAAGTGGGTATTTTGTATCTGACCGATTTTAATCAAAAGGTTATTTTGCGACTGCTTAAAGAGCATCGTCTTACTTTTAATCCTTTGTTTGAAGCCGATCCTCATGTGTTTATTAGCACTCATCATCCTTTAGCTGCTATGAAGTCGTTGACGCTTGAAGATTTGGAGGATTTTCCATATCTCTCTTTTGAACAGGGTGAATATAACTCTTTTTATTTTTCGGAAGAGATTTTAAGTACCGTCTATCATAAGAAAAGTATTCATGTAAGTGATAGAGCGACGTTGTTTAATTTATTGCATGGGTTAAATGGTTATACAATTAGTACTGGTGTGCTCAGTACTGATTTGAATGGTTCGGATATTTTGTCTATTCCTTTAGCCGTTGATGAGAAGATTTTAATCGGTTGGATAACTTCGCAAAAAGCGCAATTAAGTTTGTCGGCGCAAAATTATATTGAAGCGTTGAAAAAGCTTATCCAAGAAGAATATGGTTTTAAACTTAAATAAGCGTTTTAAATTACTAAATCAAATTGCTATTTCAATAAATTCCAGTATAATTGCGCACAATTCATATATTGATTATATGAATACCGAGGAATGTCTGAATTAGAGATCGGTCATTCCATTTTTTTATTTATTTTAAGAGGTTTATTATGTCTCTAACTGTAGAAGCAAAAGCGAAAATCGTTGCTGAATATGGTCGTGGTACTAACGACACTGGTTCAACTGAAGTTCAAGTCGCTCTTTTAACTGCGCGTATTAATGATTTACAAGGTCATTTTTCTGAGCATAAGAAAGATCACCATAGCCGTCGTGGTTTATTACGTATGGTTTCTAGCCGACGTAAATTATTAGATTATTTACGTCGTACAGACTTTGACCGTTATAACCAATTGATTCAAAAACTAGGTTTACGTCGCTAATATTTATCTACTTGAAAAGAGGCTTAGGCCTCTTTTTCGTTGTATAAATTTAGGGCTTTGCTATAATGCTGAGCTCGAAAAGCATGTTTAATTGCTTTGTAGAGAAAAATTAATAAAAATAGAAGATTATGTCTCATGTTTCGCGCGACTAATGAGAGCTCTATAATTTATAGATTTGTCATTAGTCGTGACAGTGAAATAATTTTTTGTTGAGTATCCCCCACATGGTTGAAGTGTGTATCAATATGTTCCAGCATTGTGCTGCTTCCTGTCGAAATATCAAACTTCAACATGATTTATAACAAGAGGAATTTATTTTGTTTAATCCGACATATCAAAAATTTCAATATGGTCGTCATACAGTTACATTAGAAACGGGTATTATGGCGCGTCAAGCAACAGCTGCGGTTATGGTCAATATGGACGATACTGCGGTTTTTGTGACTGTAGTAGCTAATAAGAAAGTGAAAGAAGGGCAAGACTTCTTTCCTTTAACCGTTAACTATCAAGAACGTACTTATGCAGCAGGCCGTATTCCTGGTGGTTTCTTTAAACGAGAAGGTCGTCCGAGCGAAGGCGAAACGTTAATTGCTCGTTTAATTGACCGTCCACTTCGTCCTTTATTCCCAGAAGGTTTTGTTAATGAGATTCAAATCATTGCAACTGTGGTGTCTGTAAATCCAGATGTTAGCCCTGATTTGGTGGCGATGATTGGTGCATCGGCTGCGCTTTGTTTATCTGGCGTACCGTTCCATGGTCCAATTGGTGCAGCACGTGTTGGTTTTATCAATGATGAGTTTGTGCTAAATCCATCAGTTAAAGAGCTAGCATCAAGCCGTTTAGATTTGGTTGTTGCAGGTACCAAAAGTGCCGTGTTAATGGTTGAATCAGAAGCTGATTTGTTAACTGAAGATCAGATGTTAGCTGCGGTGGTTTTTGGTCATGATCAACAACAAGTTGTTATTGATAATATTAATGAGTTTGTAGCGAAAGCGAACTGTGAAAAATGGGATTGGGTTGCACCAGCTAAAAATGAAGAGCTGTTTAATGCTGTTTCTGACTTAGCTAAAGCTCGTTTAGGTGAGGCTTATCGTATCACTGAAAAACAAGCTCGTTATGCACAAATCGATTTGATTAAAGAAGAAGTGTTAGCGGTACTTAAAGAGAAAGACGAAGAGCTTGATGAAAACGAAGTTATCAATATTATTGTTGATTTAGAAAGTCAAATCGTTCGTCAACGTGTTATTGCTGGTGAGCCACGCATTGATGGTCGTGAAAAAGATATGATTCGTGCGCTTGATATTCGTACCAATGTATTACCAAGAACGCATGGTAGTGCTTTATTTACGCGTGGTGAAACTCAAGCACTAGTGACAGCAACATTGGGAACTGAACGTGACGCTCAGATTATTGATGAGTTAACAGGTGAGTATACTGAGCGATTCTTATTACACTACAACTTCCCTCCATACTCAGTAGGTGAAACTGGCATGGTTGGTTCGCCAAAACGTCGTGAAATTGGTCATGGTCGTTTAGCTAAGCGTGGTGTTGCTGCTGTAATGCCAAGTAAAGAAGAGTTCCCATATACTGTTCGTGTGGTATCAGAGATTACTGAATCTAATGGTTCTTCTTCAATGGCTTCAGTTTGTGGTGCTTCGTTAGCGCTTATGGATGCTGGTGTGCCAATTAAGTCTTCTGTTGCAGGTATCGCAATGGGGCTTGTGAAAGAAGGCGATAACTTTGTGGTGTTATCTGATATTTTAGGTGATGAAGATCATCTAGGTGATATGGACTTCAAAGTAGCCGGTACCCGTGAAGGTGTGAGTGCGCTTCAAATGGATATCAAAATTGAAGGTATCACTAAAGAAATTATGCAAGTTGCATTAAATCAAGCTAAAGGTGCTCGCTTGCATATTTTAGGGGTGATGGAACAAGCAATTAATAAACCTCGTCAGGAAATTTCTGAATTTGCTCCTCGTATCTATACGATGAATGTTAATCCAGATAAAATACGCGATATTATCGGTAAAGGTGGTGCTACGATTCGTGCACTAACTGAAGAGACTGGTACTACCATTGAAATTACTGATGATGGTACAGTTAAAATTGCGGCAACTGATGGCAATAAGGCTAAAGATGCAATCGAACGTATTAATAATTTAGTTGCTGATGTTGAAATTGGTAAAATCTATACTGGTAAGGTAACCCGTATTGTTGATTTTGGTGCTTTTGTATCAATTATTGGTGGTAAAGAGGGACTTGTTCATGTTTCTCAAATTGCTGATCACCGTGTTGAGAAAGTTGCAGACTACTTGAAAGTAGGTCAAGAAGTGAATGTTAAAGTACTTGAAATTGATCGCCAAGGTCGAATTCGTTTAAGTATGAAAGATGCTGTTGAGCCGAATTCTGATGTTGAGCCAGCAGCTGAATAAGATATTATTCACCAGGAGTTAAAAAATGAGATTATTCAACCTGAGGATGTTGTGCTGTATTCTTGCAGTCATTATTTTGTCAGGTTGTTCAAATTCTCAGCCGTTACTTGTTGTTCCTGAGCAAGTTACCTATGACGATGAATTGAAAATAGCGCAAATTAGTCAGCAGTTATCAAGTCGCGATCTTGATACCCCATCTAGGATGCAGCTTATTTTTGAACGAGGAATTATTTACGATTCATTAGGTTTTAAAGCATTTGCACAAAGCGATTTTAACCATCTTTTAAGCTTTAACCCAGAAATTCCAGATGTATATAATTTTCTGGGTACTTATGCGTTAAGAGACGGTGATTTCGATAATGCGATGATGGCTTTTAATACAACATTAGAGCTGGATTCATCTTATGCTTATGCCTATTTCAATCGTGCAGTAACTCTGTATCGTACAGGGCATTATCAAGCTGCAAAGCTTGATGCAGAAAAATTTTATAAATATGATGTCAATGAGCCTATTCGGATTTTATGGCTTTATTTGATTGAAAAAGAAATAGATAAACAAGCTGCCTTAACTCAGCTACAAAAACGTTACGATCTTATTAACGATAAATCGAGTTATGGCAGTAATATCATTGCATTTTATTTAGGTAAGATAAGCGAATCTAAATTAATGCAAAACCTTCAACAAGGTGTTGAAAATGATCGGCAATTAGCCGAGCGCCTTTGTGAAGCTTACTTTTATTTAGGTAAATATTACCAAAGTAAAGGTAACAGTGAGCGTGCCAAAATGTTATTTAAATATGCTTTAGCAAATAATATTTATAACTTTGTTGAACATCAACAGGCGCTCTATGAAATTAAGTTACTTGACGAAAAGTAACAAGGGTCATGCCAGTTTAAAAGTGAAAATATTGTTATAGCGTAGTTCTGATTTGCCCAAAATATATTCTCGATTCTTTACATGTTTCTTATCAATTGTATTTTTTCAAATATCAATTGTATTAGAATAAATGGCTATTTGATTGAGTAAGTATTGGTTGTTAGTTATTGGGGTGAGTTGTAAATTTTCAATTTAGTGAGCTGGCATAAATTTATATAGGCTTCTTTATTTTGGTATAGTCATAATTTGTGATGTATGCAGTAATCCTCATGAATTATCTTGATTAATAACGATCAAATGTAATCCTAACCAAATATTAAGCGTATATAGGCAAATTTATAAGCGAGTTTACATGACAAAAGAAATATCTTTTATTGACCTTGGTTTATCTGAGGAAATCCTTAATGCATTAAATGATCTTGGTTTTACCAAACCATCACCAATCCAAGCTGAATGTATTCCCTTACTCTTAGAGGGTAATGATGTATTAGGTATGGCTCAAACAGGTAGTGGTAAGACTGCAGCCTTTTCAATCCCTTTTTTAATGAATATTGATGCTAATTTGAAAGCGCCACAATTATTGGTTTTAGCACCAACACGTGAGCTAGCTATTCAAGTTGCTGATGCTTGTGCTGAGTATTCTAAATATGTAAAAGGGGTTAAAGTATTAGCTCTTTATGGTGGTCAACGTTATGATGTGCAATTGCGTGCATTAAAACAAGGCCCTCAAATTGTTGTGGGGACGCCTGGTCGTTTATTAGATCATTTAAACCGTAAGACTTTAGATCTTTCTAATCTTAAAGGTTTAGTATTAGATGAAGCTGATGAAATGCTAAGAATGGGCTTTATTGATGATGTTGAAAGCATTATGGCTTCAATTCCAGAAGATCATCAAACGGCGCTGTTTTCAGCAACTATGCCAGCCCCAATTCGTCGGATTACTAAACGTTTTATGCATAATCCAAAAGAAGTGCAAATCAAAGGGACTAATCAAACGGCTCCTGATATTGATCAAAGCTATTGGTTAGTACGCGGTATGCGTAAGAATGAAGCAATTGTGCGCTTCTTAGAAGCTGAAGATTTTGATGCTGCGATTGTTTTTGTGCGTACTAAAACTGCAACTTTAGAAGTAGCAGAAGTATTAGAAAAACACGGTTATAGTTGTGCAGCCTTAAATGGTGATATGACGCAACAACTACGAGAACAAACACTCGATCGTTTACGTAATGGTCGGTTAGATATTTTAATTGCAACCGATGTTGCAGCGCGAGGGTTAGATGTTGAGCGTATTAGCTTAGTAATTAACTATGATATTACACTTGATTCTGAATCGTATGTTCATCGTATCGGACGAACTGGGCGCGCTGGACGAGCAGGGCGAGCGATTTTGTTTGTGGATAGTCGTGAGCGTCGTTTGCTAAAAAATATTGAGCAAACTATCAAGAAACCCATTCCGGAAGTGGCACTACCATCTAAAGAATTGCTTGAAAAACGTCGTTTGGCTAAATTTACTCAGCAAGTTCAACAACAACTTGAGAGTGCGGATTTAGATCAGTATCAATCGTTATTAACTCAAATCCAAGCTGATAGTGGTGCAGATCTTGAAACGATTGCAACTGCACTGTTACGTTTAGCACAAAGTGATCGTCCGTTAATTCTTCCTCCTGATCCGGTCTTTAAACCAACAAGAGAGTATCGTGATGGTCGAAGTGGTGAGCGCCGTTTACGAGGCGATAATCGTGAGTCTCCAAAACGTCGTGAGCGTCGAGATGTTGGTGAGATGGATATGTACCGTATTGAAATTGGTAAAGAAAACGGTGTTGAAGTGCGCCATATTGTTGGTGCAATTGCCAATGAAGCTGATATTAGTAGTCGCTATATTGGTAATATCAAACTTTACGAGACTTATTCAACAGTAGAATTACCAAAAGGTATGCCTAAAGATATCCTTAAGCACTTTGAGCGCGTTAGAGTGCTAAATCAACCGATGAAAATGAGTTTAGTTACAGGTAAACCATCTGAAGCTAAGCGTGGAAGTAGAAGTAGTAAACCTGAGTCTAAGGATAAAGGTTTTGCGAAAAAACGGGGTCGCCCATCAGCACCTAAGTTTTAGAACTTTAATTCATCTTAAACCTCTGCATCTTATGGCAGAGGTTTTTTTTCATTTAAATTGTTGCCAGCATTTTTGGGTAACATGATAAAATCAATCATCGCCAATAAAGTCATTCCTGCCACCATAAATAATGCTAACCGAAAATCTTCAATCATTATCTGATTATGTTTATTATAGCTTGACGCAATAAATAGAAATAAGGCACTTAAAACAATGCCTAGCACGTTGTTTAGTTGTTGAAAAAGGGTTGATAAAATATTAGCGCTTTGCATTTCGTTTTTTTCAATTTCTGAAAAACTTAAGGTTGTTATTGTAGTAAATTGGATCGAACGTGTACCACCAGAAAAGAATAGAACCAATATAATCCAAATGATTGGTGTTTTTGGTGTGAAGAGCGCACACAATACAAAACTAAATGACAATAATAGACCATTAACGATTAGAATTTTACGAAACCCAAACTTGTGAATTAAAGGTGTATTAATGGTTTTGAAAATGATATTTCCTGCGAATAGTGAAAGTAATAAGGAACCAGCTGTTAATGGTGACCATCCAAAACCGACTTGAAACATTAGTGGTAAAATAAATGGAGCGCTGTTCAAGCCCATCCGTATTAGTGAGCCTCCAAAGAAGGTCATTCTAAATGTGCGTTTTGAAAATGCGTATAAGCTAATTAATGGGTATTGTGTGTGCGTGAGATGATAATAGGCGAAGATTAATATTAGGCAACCTGCAAAGGAAGTGCCGAGAGCTAGCCATAAACGACTATTTGAGTGGGAAACCATTTCAAGTCCATACACAAACAATAATAAGCCTAAGCCACAAGCGATAAATCCAACAATATCAAATGAGCGTTTTTCAGGTAGTTCTTTAGGTAATAGGTGATGAGCGAAAAATAATGCAATAAAGCCTAATGGAATATTGAGGATAAATATCCAATGCCAAGTGAGATATTGGGCAAAAAATCCACCAATAATGGGTCCCATCAATGGTGCAATTAAACCTGGCCAAACGAGAATTGATATTGTGCTAACAAGATGCTGTTTTTCAGTTCGACTTAGTACTACTGTTCTACCTACTGGCACCATTAATGATCCCCCTAAACCTTGAATCAATCTTGCGATAGTAAACATGGTTAGGTTAGTTGATAAAGCACACAATATTGATGCCAACATAAATAATATAATTGAAATCGAGAAGACACGATAAGCTGTAAATCGATTTGCGATCCAGCCACTCGCGGGAAGGCCAATTGTAAGTGCTAACATATAGGCGCTAATACCGATAGATAAATCTTGTGGATTAGTTAAAAATGATTTCGCCATTGCGGGAATTGCTGTGGTTATCACCGTAGCGTCTAGATTTTCCATGAAGAAGGTTGCCGCTACTAAAATAGCCATTTTACGAATGTGATTATAGTGTTCCATAATATTACAAATTAATTCAAAAATATAAAAATTAGGAACTAATATACGCTAAAAATTTTTGCCGTGGTAAAGCTTTTTTACATTTTGCCCTTGGTGTTTATTCAGAGTATACTAATACCAATTCAATCGGTGAACAGAGGTATAGGATGACAGATTCTCTAAATAAATGTAAAGCTAATGAAACACCAGCTTGTTGTTGTGTTGATGTCGGCACAATTATTGATAATGAAGATTGTAGTGCAGAATATGAAAATATTTTCACAACTGAATCAGAAGCAAAAGCAAAATTAGCCTCTTTGACACAAGCAGCTAAAGATGTTGAAACAGAACCTTGCGAAATCAATAGCAGCATCGATAAAGTAGAAAATGGCTATAAATTGACAGCTAAATTTACTTTCTGTTGTGGTGCAGAATGTATGATCTTCCAATTAAAATTACGTTAATTCCTGTTTTATGAAGATTTGTATTATGAGGCATGGTGAAGCAGGTTTTTCTGCTTCATCTGATGCAAGTCGATCATTGACTGATTTTGGTAGAAAACAAGCCAGTTTGGCTGGTATATGGCTTAATCAGCAAGATTTCAAATTTGATTTAGGGTTAGTTAGTCCTTATCTAAGAGCACAACAAACTTTCTCTGAATTGTCTTCATACTGCCACATACCTAAAGTTGAAACTGATAATTTTTTGGTGCCAGGTGGAAGTCCTTCCCATATTGCCGATTTATTAATGACACTTCCCGCTCGTGGGATCGAGAATGTAATTATTGTTTCCCATCTTCCTTTAGTTGGTTATTTGGTTAATGAATTATGTCCAGATGTTTCACCACCAATGTTTCCTACAGCTGCTATTGCTTGTGTTGAACTATCATCCAATGCGGCAGGAAAGTTAGAATGGTTTCATGTAGTGGAATAAAAAAACTTAATCTTTTTGATTTACCGTTAACAGGTCGAACGCTGATCGAAGCGTCGGCTGGGACTGGTAAAACCTATTCGCTCGCATTCATTTATCTCCGGTTATTACTTGGGATTGGTAAAAATAACTATCCTACACCGCTCGAGGTTAATCAAATTTTAGTTGTGACTTTTACAAAAGCTGCAACTCAAGAACTTAGATCGCGAATAAGACAAAATATCCAAGAACTGCGTTTAGGACTTTTACAAGGTCGTCATGAAGATCCTATCTATCAACAGCTAATTGATTTAGTTGAAGATACAGATGATGCTATCCAAAGACTAACTCAAGCTCAACAATCAATGGATGATGCAGCGATTTATACTATCCATGGTTTTTGTCAACGCATTTTAACTAGCCATGCTTTTGAATCTGGGGTACTGTTTGAGCAGACGCTAATTACTGATGAGCAAGACCTAAAGTTACAAGTTGTCCAAGATTTTTGGCGTCACTATTTTGTTCCGCTTGATAGAGCGTTAGTTTATTTAATTCTTGATTATTGGCAAGATCCAAAATCATTATTATCAGATATTAATCCTTATTTAAATTTTGAATTTGATCAATCGCAAGAAGAGAATTTTGACATTACTAAAAAGATCGAGCAGTTTTATCGAAAACATCTTGAGCAGATCGAATTAGTTAAAAAACTGTGGTTAGATTCTGTTGCAGATCTTCCTGAAATCATTGCTCGATCAGGAGTTAATAAACAATCTTATAATAACCGCTTTTTACCGAATTGGTTTGCTAAAGTGACTGCTTGGGCCCAATTACCCACCCAATCATTCAAAATACCTAGTGAATTAACTAAATTTAGCCAATCGATTTTAATTGAAAAAACTAAGCAAGATAAAGATCCTCCTGTTCATGTTGTTTTTGAAAAGATCGATCGGTTATGCAATAGTGCTATTGATTTACGTAGCGAAATTTTAATGGATATCGTTAGCGTCATTCAAAAAGGTATTTATGCGCAAAAAGTTAAACTTGGTAAGATGAGTTTTGACGATTTATTAACCCAGTTAAATCGCGCCTTACGAGCTAGAAATGGAAAGCGATTAGCACAAAGTATTGCGCAAAAATATTGCGTGGCTTTGATTGATGAATTTCAAGATACTGATCCTGTGCAATATAAAATCTTTGATCGTATCTATGATCGTTATCCTGAATCAACCGGTTTACTGTTTATTGGTGATCCGAAGCAAGCTATTTATAGTTTTCGTGGTGCGGATATTTTTACTTATTTAAAAGCGAAATTATCAACCGGTGAAAATAATTTTACTATGCAGGTTAATCATCGCTCCTCATCGTCTATGGTTGATGCAGTCAATGCACTATTTAGCAATCATGATAATCCTTTTATTTTTGAAAATATTTCTTTTTTTCCAATGGAAAGTGCTGAAAGAAATCAGCATAAAGGATTGATCATCAATCAACGTGAAGTTAATGCGTTAACAGCCTATTTATTACCTGATGAAGTTACCACAAAAACAGATTATCAAGAACATATTGCTAGCTGTTGCGCTAAGCAAATTGTGACTTGGTTGACAGATCCAACAATTTTGATAAAGGATAAAGATGAGCATCGTTCAATCACCACTGCTGATATTGCGATTTTAGTCCGAACTGGGCGCGAAGCCGAAATCATCCAACAAAAATTGGCTGCTTTTGGGGTTAAAAGCGTTTATTTATCCAATCGTAATAGCGTATTTCTATCTAAAGAAGCACAAGAGATTCTTTATCTATTACAAGCTGTTTTAATGCCCGAAAATGAAGCGGCTTTGCGTTTAGCTTTAATGACGACACTATTAGGGCAAACAATGGCCGAGCTGGAGCAAATTATCGATGATCAAGATAAATGGGAAGGGTTGATAGAGGAGTTCAAACAGTACCAGATTATTTGGCAATATTATGGTGTGTTAGTAATGTTGCGGCGGATGATGAAAAAGCGTAAGTTAGCTGAAAATATCCTAGCTAGCCCAAATGGTGAACGTACATTAACTAACTTTATGCATTTAGGCGAATTGCTGCAAGAAGCCGCTGATGAACTAGATAGCCCACATGCTTTGGTTCGTTGGTTATCTAGGCAAATTGTCAGCCCTGACTCTAATATAGAAAATCATGAACAACGCTTAGAAAGCGATGAAAATTTAGTAAAAATTATTACGATCCATAAATCAAAAGGTTTAGAGTTTCCTATTGTATGGTTACCATTTGCTGCCCAATTTCGTAATTCAGATAGTCAGTTTTATCATGATAAAAATAATGATTATCAACCCACTTATGCTTGGTTATTAACCGATGATGTCAAACAACAAATTGAAGATGAACGTTTAGCTGAAGATCTACGATTACTTTATGTGGCGATGACGCGCTCAATCTATCATTGTAGTGTTGGCTTAGCATCATTGAAAAAGAGTCAATCAGCAATTGATTATTTATTAAAAGGCCAATTACGCTCGATTGGTAAATTTGCTGATTTGGTTGAACTACAATTACCTATATTGGGGGAGCAGTATACTGCCACAGAAGCTCCTAATATGTTACTGGCTGCTAATGAATTTAAACGTAAATTATCTAATAGTTGGCGAGTGACAAGCTATACCGAGTTACAAAAACATAACAATGGTTTTAATTTAGCTAGTGATTGGAGTGAGAGTCGTGTACCGCCAGATGCTTCTTTATTATCTGAGGTGCAATATGACATTCATCATTTCCCCAAAGGTGCTTATGTTGGTACATTGTTACATTCCATTATGGAAAATTTAACGCCAAGTAATGCCGATGAATTATGTACAACTACGATTAAAAAATTGGGTTTAGATGAACCTTGGTTAAGGGTACTAAATGATTGGCTTCAACAAGTATTAACAACTAAGCTACATCAAGATTGTTCGACATTAGCCAGTATTTTAAATAGCAAATGCATTAATGAACTACAATTCTATTTTCCTATTCGCCATGCCGTGACTAGCTCGCAACTAGATAGTTTATGCAAACAATACGATGATTTATCTAAACAGTGTCCACCTTTAGATTTTGAAACGGTACAAGGCATGTTAAAGGGATTTATCGATTTAGTGTTTGAGTATCAAGGTAAATATTATATTGTTGACTATAAATCAAATTGGTTAGGTGATGGTATAGAGGCCTATACTGAGCAAGCATTAAATCAAGTAATGTGTGAGCATCGTTATGAATTGCAATATCAACTTTATTGTTTGGCGTTGCATCGATTTTTGCGAAGTCGTTTACCCGACTATCGATATGAAACTTATTTTGGCGGAGTTTACTATCTATTCTTACGTGGGCTTCCGGATAAAGGCGTTTTTTACCATCTACCAAAACAAGAGTTTATTGAGAAGCTTGATAAATTGTTTGATGGTGAGAGTTTAGCTTAAATAAAAAAGGCACAAATAGTTGTGCCTTTAATTTTTTAAAGAAATTATGTAAATCAACATTTAAATTTTAGTTGATATCGATAATGTTTATCGGTTAGTAAATATTCACTGTGAACATTTGGTGTCCAAGAATCATCACCGCCTATTCCCATATGATAAGCATCAATACTGACATAGGCGTCTTGTTGTGGTTCTAATAAGTGTCTATGGCTTTTTTCCATCAATTGTTTAGTTCCATATTGATTGATGTTAAATTTAAAATGATGACCAGTAATCGTCATCTCATTAAGTGTTAATTGTTTTACATCACAGCGTAGGCCGTTTTCACATGGATAAATGTAAGGTGTGTAAAGTTCAGAAAATGGTAATGACCAATCACCAAAAATCGCTGAAGTTTTTCGATCTGGATAATTTTCATGTGGTCCTAAGCCAAGCCATTTCACCTGTTTTGGTATCCCTTTTAATTGATACGTCAAACCTATACGAGCTGGTGCTGGCATGTCATTGGCAATGTCCACTTCAACTGAGATAGTTAAGATACCATCTTGATCAAACTGATGTACCCACTTACTTTGAATAACTTTGCGTTTTTTTACCGAGTAGCTGTGCAAAACTTCAATGATCACATAATTCTCAGTTTGTGATGCTCTTATTGCTAAACATTTGTGGCTTAAATCAAAGTAACCTGCCGCCTTCCACTGTTCGACCCATGCATATGGATTGTTATTACTGTCAAAGTCACCACTAATTCCAATATCATTATCGATTGGTGCTCGTATAAACTGATCTGCAATAGCGCTGGCTAATAGTGGTTTTTTGTTTTTGCTCCATTGACTAAGTTGGCCAGTTTTTTTGTTGATTTGCCAACTCTGGTTCTTCCAATTAACAACAAATTCGGTTTTATTTTCAGTTAATTTTAGTGATGTTTTGTTGTTACTAAATGCTAATTGTGGAATAAAACTATTGGTTAATTTAAATTGTTCCCAAGCCACAACGTGTTTTGCTGGAGACCAAGTAGTAGCTCTATTTTGGATGACTCTGAGTGATAAGTGTAAGTCTTCACCATCAAAGTTATTATCAATGTCATCTATAAGTTTGAGTTCAATAGGGTTATTAGGTGAAATAGTCAGTTTAACTTTACCACTCAGTTGGATTTTACCATCAACCAACAATTCCCATTCTAATGTTTCATTGTTAGTAGTATAGAATAAATACTCACTCTTTACTTTAATAACTAATGGTTTTTGGTTTACAAGTTTAAATTGGAAAGGTTGTTGTACTTTTTTAGCTTCAATTAAACTTGGGTGTGCTTGGCGATCAGGAAACACTAAACCGTCTAAACAAAATTGTCTGTCATGATACGCTTCACCAAAATCACCACCGTAAGCCCAATAACTTTCGCCAGATTTGGTATGGCAACGAATACCATGATCAGCCCATTCCCAAATAAATCCTCCTTGTAATCGAGGATATTGTCTAAAGGCTTGCCAATATTTATAGAATGCACCTAGACTGTTTCCCATTGCATGAGCATATTCACATAAAATAAGTGGCCGTTCTTCATCTGGCATGGATATCCATTTTTTTATCGCCCATTTAGGCACATTAGGATGAGATTGATCTTGTTCAACTCGGGCATACATAGGGCAAATAATGTCAGTAGCTTTAGTATTGGCACCACCACCTTCATATTGCACTGGACGAGTTGGGTCATTGCTTTTTATCCATGAATATAGTGCATCATGATTTGCCCCGTGCCCTGATTCATTTCCTAATGACCAAATAATTATGGCAGGATGATTTCGGTCACGTTGAACCATGCGAGTTACTCGTTCACTATAAGCTGCTAACCAACGAGGATCGTCAGATAATCGAGACATTGGAAACATGCCGTGCGATTCAATATTGGCTTCATCAACTACGTATAGTCCAAATTCATCACAAAGTTCATACCAACGAGGATCGTTAGGGTAATGGCTGCAACGTACAGCGTTGAAGTTGTGCTGTTTAATTAACTTTATATCGTGCAACATGGCTTGTTCGGTAACAGCATAGCCCATATCAGGATAAAATTCGTGACGGTTAGTTCCTTTAATAAGAAGTGGTTTACCGTTTAAACAGAGTTGCCCATGTTTGATTTCAACAGTTCGGAAACCAATATTATAAGCCTCTGATTCAATCAAGCCGGTTTTCTTATGATTTAAGCTAACAACTAGTCGGTAAAGATTTGGGGTTTCGGCACTCCACAATTGTGGTTTATTGACGGGGATATGGCATGTCATTCGGTCATTATATCCACCTTTTTCATCAACAAAAGATACTCCGATTGGTTGCGTTTGTTCAAGAATGAGTTTGTCTTTTTGCCATAACTCAATACCGACATTTAGCATGTCCATTTCACTGTCATGCTTTACGTTAACTTGCAATGTTAATATTGCATTTTGATAGCAAGCGTCAAGCTCCGTTTTAACATGAATATCACTCAAATGTGATTTTGGTTTGTTAAGTAGTGAAACTCCACGGAAAATACCACTTAATCGCCACATATCTTGATCTTCTAAATAACTACCATCACACCATTTCAATACTAATACAGCAATTCGATTTTCACCTTCTTTTAAAAAAGGCGTTAAATCAAATTCAGCAGCGATGCGACTGTCTTGTGAATAGCCAACCCAATTGCCGTTACACCAAAGATGAAATGCTGAGCTGACACCATCAAATATAATTCTTGTGTCCCCTTTATTTAACCATTTTTTATCAATTTTAAAATAGCGAGAATAGCAACCAGTTGGGTTATCTTCAGGAACAAATGGGGGATTATAAGGAAATGGATATCGGATATTAGTATAAACAGGCGCATCATAGCCATGTAATTGCCAATTTGATGGAACTGGAATAGTATTTTTATCTATTTCTTTTTTTAACCATGATACAGGTACTTGTTTAGGATTTTGGTAATAACTAAAAAACCAGTCACCATTAAGTGAAATAATGGCACTTGAATCAGCATTATTTTTAGCATTTTGCTTGTTTCGCCAACTATGAAATTTTGGATGGGTATCAAGTTTGTTCATGCTTAATACAGATAGATTATTCCAATCTTGTCTGTTGATAATATCATCTAGGGACGGATTCATAAGCCTCTCCATTTGTTCAAGTATATCTGATAATGTCTAAAATCTTTTTTGACTTTTTAATTATAATGATTCAATTATTGAAAACAGTGATCAAGTTAACATTTGTGTAATCGAATACATTTTTATTTGATTGATTTTATTTTTATATTTTTAATTTTTTATGTATGCGATTACATTGGTAGGTATACTTTGATTAATTTATATTTTGTATCAATTATTCAATTGGATAGACTGAATACCGTTTAGAGAGGGTGGGCGTATATATATTAATTAAATTTGCTGAAGGTGCTTCGCCTTTTGCCAAGCATAATGCCAGTTCCGCAGCTTGTTCAGCCATTGTATGAAGTGGGTAACGGATGGTGGTTAATTTTGGATGTAAATAGCGCGCAAGTAGCAAATCATCAAATCCAATAATGGAAATTTCTGCTGGAATTTTTATGTCGTTATCATATAACACTGACATTGCACCAGCGGCCATTGAGTCGTTATAACAGGCAATTGCGGTAATTTCTCGATTACGTTCCAATAGTGACATCATTGCTTGTTCTCCTCCTTCTTCATTAGGTGAGGAGAAGGCAATAAAGTTTTCATTAACATCAATATTGTGTTCAATTAATGCATCTTTATAGCCTTGTAACCGATCGGACGAGTCAGAAATTTCATGGTTAGAGCATAAATATCCAATTTTAGTATGTCCATGCTGGATTAAATGTTTTACGGCTAGATATGAACCATAACGGTCATCTAGAGCAATACAACGCTTTTCAAAACCTTTCAATAGCCGATTGATTAATACCATCCCTGGCACTTGCTCCATTAATTTTATCAATCTGCTATCGGGTAACATTTTTGCATGAACAACTAGTGATGAGCAGCGATGCTCTATTAAGTGAGTTATTGCATTATATTCTTGTTGTTCATTATGGTAACCATTACCAATTAGCAAAAAATGTCCTGTTTTGGATGCAACTCTTTCTACCGTGCTAACCATAGCACCAAAAAATGGATCGGATACGTCAGCCACAACAATTCCAATAGTATTAGAGTTTTGTTGTGATAATGCACGAGCATTAGCATCAGGATAATAACTTAATTTTTCCATGGCTTTTTTTACGGTTTCGCGTGTGGTATCACTAACGTTTTCGGCGTTGTTAATCACTCGCGAGACTGTCGCAACAGAAACTTTAGCTAAATGTGCAACATCTTTTATTGTCGCCATAAAAAAAACCTTTTAAATTATTACCGTAACTTTTTTAAAGTTTATTATTAGTTTTGTGTTGGTATCAAGTTAAGTAGAACTGTTAATAACTAAGCCAAAAATGATTCATAATGAAGTTATGAAATATTACAGAATACGTTCTTACTTATCTTAAATAGTTGATACAGATATCTGCTCACTTTTATGACTTAATGTATGATAATAAAGCAAAATTTTGGCTTTGCCAACAAAGCATTGACGCCTGAATCGTTTCAGTTGTAATTTATTAATAAGGGGAATGATTAATTGACTAAATTCCCCTCAAATTAGTTAAATTTTAACCAGTTCGTACTATTTTGCCGTAACTTTTATTAACATTGCGGTAGCAGGATCGAGTACAGGTAATGGTAAGCCGATATTCATTAACCAATCTCCTGACAGTGTGGTATCGGTTGTCATCCATTTTGGAAATGATTTCATGGCGTGACTATTTACTTTCGGATCAATGTGATCAGGTAGATCTAGAATTTCGATTTTGTATTGCTTATCAGCTAATAATCCAACTAAGCGTAAGTTACCACTTAATGCATAAGTCGGTAATGCCAATTGCGCTATAATAAATGCTGCTTCTTTTTTATCCTGACTGACCACACCATAGCTTTGCATAGCTGCGCTATCATCAACATCTAAACGAACACTATTACCACTATGCAATAATGGGCGTAGCTGTTTATGTAAACGGATATAATGTGTAAAACCTTTTTGTTCTTCTGCCGATTCTTTCACGGGATCGAGCTCAACACCCATATGTCCAAATAATGCTGTTAAACCTCGTAAATTCATATCTAATTCACGATAGGTGGTGTGACAAGTTTTGCCGCCGATATGAGCACCCATTACCTCAGGTGGGAAGAAGTAGCTCATACCTCGTTGTATGATTTGTCTATCTAATGCATCATTCGAATCTGAGGCCCAAAAACGTTGAGTACGTTTTAACACTTCAAAATCTATACGACCACCACCAGAAGAACATGATTCAATTTCAACATTAGGATATTTTTCTTGCAGAATATCCATTAAACGATAAACCGCATTAGTTTGTCCAACTACAGCTGGGTGACCTTCGTGGCCTGCCTGAACAATTTCTCTATTCATATCCCATTTAATATAGTCAATATCATAACTACCGAGTAGCCAATTTAATCTTTCGAGTAGATAATCAAATACCGCTGGATTTTGTAAATCAAGTAAGTATTGATGACGGCCTTCAGGTTGATTGTAGCCAGGTAATTCAAGTAACCAATCAGGATGTGCTCGATAAAGATCAGAGTTTTTACTGATCATTTCTGGCTCAACCCAGATACCAAATTCCATTCCTTGTTTTTTTACATGTTTGATAACTGGTTCAAGTCCTTTTGGATATTTGCGTTTATCTAAATACCAATCGCCTAATGCTTGATAATCATCATCACGTTTGCCAAACCAACCATCATCAATGATAAAACGTTCAACACCCAGTTGTGCTGCTTTTGTCGCCATTTTCATGATGTAATCTGGGTTGTGATCGAAGAAGATTCCTTCCCAAGTATTAAGATGGACAGGACGAGGTTTATCGTTTGCGAAATGAATAATATTTTGGCGTAAAAATTGATGGAAATGCTGGCTCATCTTATTTAAGCCTTCATTACTATAGGTTGCATAAAGCCAAGGAGTACTTAAAGTTTCACCTTTAGCTAATGATATTTCTCCAGCAAGATAAAGCGCTTCGGCTTGGATGAAGCGCTTACCATTACTTTTCACTGCAACTTGGATACGATGATTACCACTCCAACCTAAATGGATACCCCAAACTTCACCAGTTTGTTCTTTAAATCCATCGGTACCAACTACCATACCCGGAAAGTATTCGTGTGAAGTACGACCACGGCGGTTTTCTTGCAGGTATCCACAATGTTCGATTTTTGTTCTGTGAGGGAAGAACTCCTTAATCCAACGACCACTAAATGCCATTAATTCTTGTGCACGTTCAGGAATTGGTAATGTTACAGATAAACGGTTGACTTGATATGGTTCTTTACCTAGATTAGTCAGACTATTTTGACATTGTAATACACCGGTTTCATCTAAAATCAGCTTACTAGTCAAACGAAGTTTTGCAATACTATCTTCACTAATTATAGTTATATCATTTTTTTTCTTGGTTACTTTTTTGGTAACAAAAACTGGTGACCAATCTTTACCATTTCGATGACCTTCTAGTCCTGGAGTGCTAAAGTTTCCTACTCCTTCCTCAGGACAAAGGGTGAACGGGACATCGATATCAATACGTGAATTGGGTACAGCAGGTATAAGCATATCGATATCATCAAGATTTACGTTTTGTAATCGTTTACCAAAATAGCATAGTTCAGCATAAGGTTGGGTGCGTAAGATAATATCTATATCGCGGGTTCTAAGATGGCAATTCATATTCTCTCCAAAGGTTAATCACTTTTCCGATATAGAATAATAATAATTTTCATTAATTAATATGATTAATTTTTAATTTTGTGATTAAGATCTCAATTAATGTAATCGTTTCCATTTTGTTTTTCTAAAATGGTTAATTAAGCAATTTTTATTGCAAATGGTTGTGCGAAAAGGCAGTATTTTGTGTTATTATGATTTTTAATCATGGGTGAAATTTTAAAATTTTATGAAAAATATTATTACTTTATTTTCTTTAATTACGCTGGTTTTTAGTGTTGAAGCAGCAGATAAATATGTGACTGAAAATGTTGATATTTATCTTCGCCGCGGTCCAGGTTCTCAATATGCCTATACGAATGCAGTTAAAGCAGGGGAAAAAGTTGCAGAACTAGAGAAAAGCGCTGACGGTAAATACACCCGGATACAACTTCCTAACGGTAGCTCGGCTTGGATTGAATCAAATAAACTAAAAGATCAACCTAGCCTTAAAGTACTTGTCCCAACGTTAGAGTCAAAACTTGCGGAATATAAAGATAAGGTTGATAACGCAGAGCAGTATAGACAAAATGCTATCAATGATTATTCCGAAAAATTAAAACAAGCCGAACAAACAATTGAAAGCCTACAAGCTAGAAATAAAGAATTAGAACAAATCAATAAATCACAAGACACTAAACTTGAATCAATGCTAAATCAAGTTGATGATAAGCGACGAGACCTTATTGTTACTTGGTTTACTTATGGTGGCTTAGTAGCTGGTGGTGGATTCCTATTAGGTTTAATTTTGCCAGCTATTATGCCGGGGCGCCGCAAAAAAGATCGCTGGATGCGCTAAATGAGCAAATTCTATCTTGTTGGCGGTTCTGTTCGAGATAGATTATTACATCTTCCTCTTGTTGATCGAGATTGGGTTGTAGTTGGTTCTACACCCGATGAGCTTTTAGCTCTAGGTTATCAACAAGTTGGTAAAGACTTCCCTGTCTTTTTACATCCCATAACTAAAGAAGAATATGCCTTAGCTCGAACCGAGCGAAAATCGGGTAAAGGCTATACTGGATTTATTTGTGACTTTAGTAAGGATATTACCTTAGAGCAAGATCTTATCCGCCGAGACCTGACTATTAATGCTATTGCCATGGATGAAGATGGTAATCTTGTCGATCCTTATCATGGTATTGATGATATCAAACTTAAATTATTGCGTCATGTTTCCCCTGCGTTTAGAGAAGATCCTTTACGAGTGTTACGAGTTGCTCGATTTGCTGCTCGTTATTATCATTTAGGTTTTAGAATCGCATCTGAAACTCAAAAGTTAATGGAAGAGATGGTTTTAGCTGGTGAAATAAATACTCTAACTCCAGAGCGTGTTTGGAAAGAGACCGAGAAGGCATTAGCAAGTTCCGATCCACAAGTTTATTTTCAAGTGTTAAAACAATGTGGTGCTTTGGCGATATTATTTCCATCATTAACTCTTTCTTATACTGTTGCAGATGCATTAAAGAAATCAACTTTATTAACCGATGATTTAACGGTTCGTTTTGCAGTATTATTTGGTGAATTAACAACTGAAGCAGAAAAACTTTGTTCACAAATTAAAGCACCAAATCAATATACAAATTTAGCGATAATGGTGCAGCAATACCGTCTTAAAGTTGAAAACGTGACACAATTAACAGCTGAACAAATTATTGATTTATTCAATCGAATAGATGTTTGGCGTAATCCTCATCATCTTAATCAATTAATTATTGCTAGCCAATCTTATGCTAAAACAGAATCATTTCCACAAGCAAAGTACCTAGAAAGGGCATATAAATTAGCTCATGGCGTCAATGTTCAAAATATTATTGCTGAAGGTTATAAAGGAAAGTTGATTCAAGATGAGTTACAAAAAAGGCGAATTGAAGCGTTATTAAACGGTATTTGATTGCATCTTAATCAATTGTCACTTTTTTTCAAAATATCTAAAAAAAAGGGTTGACGATTTGCCGTAACACAAGCATAATGCGCCTCGCAGTGTTGGTTATGACGTTGCGAATGAAATGGCTACGTAGCTCAGTTGGTTAGAGCACATCACTCATAATGATGGGGTCACAGGTTCGAATCCCGTCGTAGCCACCATTAAGATTAAGTTATACTTTAACCGAAAGTATATTATGCGGGTGTGGCGAAATTGGTAGACGCACCAGATTTAGGTTCTGGCGCCGCGAGGCGTGGGGGTTCAAGTCCCTTCACCCGCACCATTTAATCTTAATATCTATCCTTTATTGGGGTATAGCCAAGCGGTAAGGCAGCGGGTTTTGATCCCGCCACGCCCAGGTTCGAATCCTGGTACCCCAGCCATTCCAATCTGCAAATTTTGATATCTATTAGCTAATCTGTTTTGCTTTTTACATTCTTAGTTATTCCTTTTCACGGGTATGGCGGAATTGGTAGACGCGCTAGATTCAGATTCTAGTTCCGAAAGGTGTGCGAGTTCAAATCTCACTACCCGTACCAGATATCTTTTCTCCTTTATAATTGGGGTATAGCCAAGCGGTAAGGCAGCGGGTTTTGATCCCGCCATGCCCAGGTTCGAATCCTGGTACCCCAGCCATTAAGACCTAACTTAATACTTTAGTTTGCTGTCGAGAAATGAATTAATGTGCAGTCAAACTTAAAAGTAATAATCATCGCACTTTAATCTACAAGCGCAATGATTAGAACAATTATTATTTAAGTACACAGACGAAATTTAATTCATTATTTTTGGGTTGCCACTCAATCGCTCCTATAGTTGTACCAACAGTATATTGGTTGGTAGCATCTCGTTCATCAGATGTCCAATATAGATGACCTTTAGGAAAATGGTTACCTGGGTAGGTGTGGTGATAAAGTTTTCCTTCGTTTGTTACATTACCCCATTCTCCTAGAAGGCTATTACCAATCCTACGATAATAGTGATTAGTTGTAATAGCCAAACAGTTATCAGAATTATTATCTGACTTACATGGACCATTGGTTATAAGGTTTTGGTCGCTATTGGTCAAATCCTCAATAGTAGGAACAACATATTTACCATTGCAAACACTTGCGCTTTGGTTGTAATGGTAAACATCTTGGCTTGGCGATGTGAACCATTTCTTAATCGTAAACGTGTATATATCTTCGCCATCAGATTTTATGGTAAAGGTAGGATTTACATCCGTTGCTTCACCTGTCAATTTTACTTGAAGCCCTGTATTAATTAGATGACTATCTATATCACCAACGGTAATTTGGTTTATTTCTATATTCACGCCTTTTGAACTATTTGATGATGTTATCGTCGATAAATCAAATGGTGCTCCAGCTATAAACATAAGGAATCGGGCTTGATCAAATCCCGTTGTTGGAAACCCACCAGAACTTACTTTATTGACGAAACCAGAATCAATAACGTGTTGATTAGCATCCCCCCAAGTTAAATAGACCCAATCACCAGTATAATCCCGATTTTCGAAGAGGAATGAATGCACAATTGATGGACGATTGGCACAAACAGTTGGTTTGATTGCATTGTAAATCAAAAAATCTTTTTTAGCTTCGGGATAAACTTTATAATTTGGAACACCATATTGCGTTACTAAAGCAATAGAGCCTGAAATTCTAATATAAGGGCTCCAACCTAATCTTGCCAACTCACAAAAAGTTCTGTTTCTATCTGATTCAAGTAATAAATAGGATTTATTATCATAGCGATAGAACCAGTCTATTTTAAATCCCCCATCGGGTGGGGTTATTTGAGTTATACTGTCTCCATCATCATCAGCAACCAATTGACTGTCAACCGGATTAGACATGGAAAAAGGTATCATTGTACCATCAAGACCATAATTAGATTTTAACGATGTCAATAATTGATTTGGAGTGGTGGCATTGGGATCAACTTGAGGGAAATTGATATTTTTTAGTTGACGATTTAGGTCATCGATTCCTGTAAAAACCTGAGATTGGAATTTTATCCCAAAATATTGGAAGTTTTGTTGATCATACTCTCGGGAACCATTAACACCAACCGCATCAGGATCGATAAAATATGGGCGATTGCCATTAATAGATTGTGCTGTGACTGCTACCAGTGCAAAAGCTAAATTACTCATTAAAAATATCGAACTTGTTAATAAAACTATAAACCTTATTGAAAATTGAGAAAACTTTTTAAATTTAAATCCTTTCAATAACATCATGTTACCTTACCTTATTATTCTTAAATTTAATAGAAAGATACAATCATTACGTTTCAATTAAGTTGATACTTATTTCAATGTTAAAAATGTGGGAAAATTAATTTATTGATAAAGATATTTTTTATTACTGACATGCAAAAATTGAATAAAAACTATCCATGCGGGAAAAAGAGTTTTACGCATGGACAGCCTTGAAAAAATGATTATCTATATAAATTTACATAAACAGTTTGCGCTGTTTCAGCACGGTTATTAGATATTTCTTTTACATAGTAGAAGTGTGCATCGTTAGCGATAGCATATTTTTGTGCTGCTGCGCTAACTTCGCTGGTATTATTAAATGTTCCATGGAAAACGATTGTTTTATATGGCTTCATGATTTTGAATGCTTCGCTAGTAATTTCATAAGCATCTTGACCTGCGATTGCTTTAGAAATGATAAAGTCACGAACTGGCGCCTCTTTTTTGTATAATGCAACATCAACATCTTGTTCACGATTTTTTACATCATCAGCAATAATTGAGTAAACATAAAACGCATAGGCATCTTTTTCAGAAGCGATTTTACTCGCTGCATCTAAAATTTCAGAAGTGTTATTATAATCGCCTTTAAATTTTACGACTGCAAATGGTAAATAATAAAGGGCTTTTGAACGAGGATAAAGCACAACACCGTTGTGAGTAACTTCTTCTTTGCTTACCGCTATAGGTGCATTTGATTTATAAACATCGGCATAAACAATTGCACGATCAGTTGATGTGCCTGTAGAAGGTTGTTCAATACCAGTTATATGATAATATTTAGCACCAACTTCGTCCGCAGCTTTTGATATATCATCTGCTGCATTTTGTGCTTGTAAGTAGCTACCGGTTACAGAGACTTCTTTGAAGGGTATTAAATTATTACTTTCTTCTGCTGTTAATGGTAAAGCCGCATAAATATTGGCAATAGGTAGAGATAATAGTAAAGCTAATGCAATAGATGATTTATTATAACGTTTCATAATAATGTCCTTTGTATTTATGTTATAAAAATAAAAAAACAATCTGTAACGCTTATTCTATGAGGGTATTGCATGAGAGTATGAAAACGAAAAACGCTCTCGGGATCTATCTTTTACTAATTCTTTCAAACAGCTAGATAAAACAATGTGGAAATTGTGGAAAAGAAAAATAACCGTTAAATAGTATATATCAATTAGAATATTTGTGTAGGTATCACTTTAAATTTTTGTAAAGAATATATTTTTAAGCATTTTATGCTAAAGAAATATTACGATATTAAAAATAGTATTTTTGTAATAAATCATCATATTACAGCTAAGCATTTATATTTATGGTGCTAATAAAACAATTAATTATCTGTGCAGTTAATCCCCAAATGACATAATCACCATACTGATAAAAGTGTACATCATGTTGCGATTTCTTTTGCCAATTTGCTGTGCGATTTGGAACTAATTCAAAAGGGAAATTATCATCAGGTTTAAAGCCAACAAACATAGTTGCTTTTTTGGGGGAATGCTCAATAAACCATTCTAATGGAACCGTAAAAACCGACTCAACTTCATCATGATTAATTTGTAAATTATCCAATTTATCTACATGCTCAATTTTTGCAACAAAAGGATAAATTATCATGCCTAATGAGGCATAAAATTTAGGTAATTGTCCTAATAGGGTAATTTGATCAAGCGTAATACCCAACTCCTCGAAAGTTTCACGTTTGGCGGTATATTCAGGGCTGATATCCGATAACTCAACTCGTCCTCCAGGAAAACAAATATCCCCTGGTTGCCATTTAAGTTTTTTTGAACGTACCTGAAAAAGCAGGTGCAATTGGTTTTCAATAGTGATAATAGGGATTAACACGGCAGCTTTATTCATGAATTGAAATTGGTTTTTGGTATTTTTCAAAGATTGTGATATTTTTTCTAGGGTGATCATAATATTTATTTCATTTATTTGTAAATTTACATTCTTTTTACGCTATAATAGAAAATTATTGGAGAAATTGTTCGTCAATAGTACATCTGTTTCACCTGAATAATGCTATGCAATACGATATAAATAATATAAAAAAAGAACTTGATGATCTTGCAATACTAAAACACGAACGTGCTCAAAGTGGTATGTCTCTGGAATTTCAGCGTGTCTTTTCATTATTGCCAGTTCTTTTTCATTTTAACCATCCCAATCTGCCAGGTTATGCGGGCGAAGAGACTCCATTAGGTATTGCGTATTATCAACCATCCAATGAAATTGTTGAACAGTTAAAAAATGAGTTCAATTTCAGTGAGGTAAATAAAAAAAATCACGCCAATATTTCAGCATTATATTCAATGGGTAGCACATGTTCCATCGGGCAATCTACCTCATCAGATCTTGATATATGGATCTGTATCGAAAATAGTTTATCTGATGTTAAAAAGCAAGCATTAATAAAGAAGTGCAGATTAATAGAAACTTGGGCTAAAGATCTCGGCATTAAACTTACTTTATTTGTTGTTGACGTCGATCGGTTTATTAACCAACATCATGAATGTCTAATGGGTGAAAACTGTGGATCTGCACAGCACATATTACTACTCGAAGAATTTTACCGTTCAGCCAACCTTTTAGCAGGTAAACGTCTGTTATGGTTTGCGATTCCTTCTGATTTTACAGTCAATGACGTCACTTATCCAACCTATGAAAAATGTGTCCAGGCATTAGTTGTATCGAATATCATCAAACGCGAAGAATGGATTGATTTTGGACCTTTGACGGGTTTATCTGCTGAAGAGTACTTTGGTGCAAGTTTATGGCAACTGTATAAAAGTATCGATTCACCATTCAAAGCAGTATTAAAAACATTATTACTTGAAGCTTATTCTTCGATCTATCCAAAAAATAGGCCTATCGCGTTTGATATGCGGGAATTAATTCAAAAAGGAGAAATCCATTCCCATCACTATCTTGATTCATACTCGATGTTATTGGATAGGATCTCAAACTATTTAACAAAGATTAGAGATTTTCAACGACTGGAATTAGTTAGACATTGCTTTTATTTAAAAGTGAATGAAAAATTGTCACAAAAAGCAAATTCATCGTCATGGCGACGTGACATATTAAATGAATTTGTACAAAATTGGGGGTGGCAACAATCATTATTGGAAAAATTAGATGCTAGTAAAACTTGGAAAATAGAACAAGTTCGTGAAATACACGAAATATTACTACATACTATGATGACGGGTTATCGAAATTTGCTCAATTTTGGCCGTCGTAACAATTTAGATTCATTGATTAGCCCACAAGATCTAGCAATACTGACTCGCAAATTATATGCATCTTTTGAAGTTCTTCCTGGTAAAATCTCTACATTGAAATTGAATATTTCTGATAATTTACAGGAAGATGTTTTAACTTTTATCCATGTTAAAGAAGACCGGATTAACCGAGCTGGTTGGTATGTTTATAACCAAAAACCTAAACTCAATTCGATTGTTGGACATCAATATCTAGAATATAGTAAATACTTAGTCAAATTAGTTGGTTGGTGTTACTTTAATGGTTTGATTTCAGATTCAACTCAATTTTACTATTATGATGGTGATGACCGTGATAACAAAAAAATCACCAAACTGATTAAAGATCTGAAAAATTACTTTCCAATTGATGTTCCAACAGCAACAGAAGAACAATTATATGGTCCGTGTGAAATACGCCATTTAGCAATCATATTGAATTTAGAAAACGATCCAACGGTTAATTTAAAGTTAGAAGATGAAATCAGCACTAATGTTCTAAACTATGGTAAGCAAGAATTAAGTTTGGTTAGCTCAATTGATTTGCTTTATCGTAATTCATGGAATGAAATTCGGGTCTTGCATTTTAGTGGTACTTTGTGCGTGCTAGAAGCTATAAAAGCTTTACTCAATCGTATGCACAAAGATGCTGATTTACCCAATTCGGTCGAAATCTTTTGTTATAGTAACCAGCTAAGTAATGAAATTAAAAATCAAATGAAAAGGTTGATGTACAATTGTGTTGATTTGAGATTATCGACAACTAAAAATAATTCAACACAAGTTAAGCCATTGAGAATTGATGGGGCGTCTTGGTATCTATTCTTCGAACGGTTTGGCGTGTCATTCCATCAATTTGAAAGTGCTATTGATTTTTATGGTGCAGTATCAAACAACAAAGTTCAAGGTAGACCGCTAAATATTTTAGATGAAAGTAATGAATTACCTAAAGAGATAGATAGCGTCGCTTATGAAGGTATTATTCAATTCTTTTTTGAAGATACCGCAAATGGATTTGATTTATACATTTTAAACGAGCATAATCAGATCGAAATTTACCGTAATTGTAACGGTACCAAAGAGAACATGGTCAAGGATATTAATGATTTTTATGTATTATCTGATGACCGCTTTACGTTTACCACCAGTAGCTCTGTTAATTTTAATTTACCGCAATTTTACCAAATTACATACAACGATGCTGGTGAACGCGAAATCTTCTTACTAAATTAGTTTTGTTCAAAAAGTATATTAAAAAAGTTGAGGAACGTACTTTTTTAGTATGCAACATGATAAAAAATAAAAGAATTAGCAATGAAAATGAAATTTCTATTAAAATAATGGGAACTTTTTTTAAATTTACGAATCTAACTGTTAGAGTGCACAATTTTGGGCCACACTAATAGTGATAATATAATGAGGGATGGCCTTTAATGGGGGAGCAAATAACAGACCAAGTTTTAGTAGATCGCGTTTTAAACGGAGATAAAAATGCGTTTAATTTACTTGTGGTACGTTATCAAAATAAGCTAGCTCATTTGGTATCACGTTATGTTTTACCTTCTGAAATACCTGATGTTGTGCAAGAAACTTTTATTAAAGCTTATCGTTCATTAAGCTCTTTTAAAGGTGAAAGTATTTTTTATACTTGGTTGTATCGGATCGCGGTTAATACTGCAAAGAATTACTTAACTTCGCAAGGCAGGCGACCACCATCTTCGGATATTGATGCAAGTGAAGCGGAAAGTTACGAAGGTGCAGACTCATTAAGAGATGTCGATAACCCTGAAAGTTTAGTTCTTTCTAAAGAAGTTGAAAGAGTAGTATTTGAAGCAATTGAAGCATTACCTGATGATTTAAGAACCGCCATCACACTACGTGAAATTGATGGATTAAGTTATGAGGAAATAGCTGAAATTATGGGTACACCAGTCGGAACTGTGAGATCACGTATTTTTAGAGCACGTGATGCTATTGATGAAAAAATAAAACCATTAATTAGTTAGTGGTTTGAACAAATTAAAATAGGTAGCAAGAAATTAAGGTATCTACTATGCAAATAGAACAGAAGCAGCAACTTTCATTATTGATGGATGGTGAGTTTACAGACGATAACTTTGTTGATGTCGTTAGCCATGATGAAAGTTTGCAATCCTGCTGGCATCGCTATCATATCGCAAGAGAAGCAATGCGAGGAGAATTGCACGGTAGTTCATTAACATTAGATATTAGCAATCAAGTTGCTATGGCGATTGCGGATGATGATTTATACCCACAATTAACAGAGCAACCTTCTCAAGATGAGATTTCAATTCCTAAAGCTGAAAATCTATTTTGGGTGCGAATTAAAGATGTTGTGGCTAAAGTTAGCCAAGTTGGACTTGCTGCTTGTGTTACATTAGCAATTATTGCTGGTGTTCAATATCATCAAGGTCAATCGGACGATGCAAGTGGTGCTCCAACGCTTAATACTGTTCCTATGGGTGTTAATGTAGCACCTGTTGGTGGAATACAACATAATGACAAGCAATTACTTGAAAAAAGACAATACGATAAAATTAGATTGCTCGTTCAAGATTATGAATTACAAAAAAGGTTAAATGCCCGTTAAATAAAAATGAATTTTCTATTTTCTTTAATAAAAATAAAGCTAAAACAGAGTAATAATTTTATTATTACTCTGTTTTTTATATTGTTTTCTGCCTCAACCATGGCAACAGAAACAAATGAAGCGTTAAATTTATTAAATAAAATGAGTAAAGCGGTACAAATCAATGATTATCAAATTCATTTTGTATCACAAGATAGAGAACAATTTGGCTCAACTTTTGAATATAATCACTTAGGCGCAGCTAAAAAAGAAAATATTAATGCGCAATTGCTTTATCTTGAAGGTCCAGCAAAAGAGATTATCTTGCATAACAACACCACCAGTTATTTTCAACCTGATAGCCCTTCATTTTCGATTGCTAGTTCTCGCATAACAGAGGCATTTCCTGATGTAATTTATAATGACTTTAATTCATTAGCGAATATTTATGATTTTATTTTATTAGGTAAAACTAGAACGGCAAATCGTGGTGCTCAATTAGTTAAAATAATTGCAAAAGACAAAGATCGCTATAGCTATGTTATATGGATCGATGATGAGACTTTCTTACCATTACGAATAGACTTAATTGATGATGATAATGATATTGTTAATCAATTAAAAGTTGTTGATATCGATGTTGATTTCGATGTTAAAAAATTCAAAAATTATATTGATAATCGAACTTACCCAATTTTATTATCAATTGAAAAACAGAATAATTTACTTGATGCTTGGCGCTTAGCATGGTTGCCAAAAGGATTTAAAGAAATAGCAGCGTATAATGTCAATTTTTATAGTTCTGATATTGCAACTAAATTGTTTTCTGATGGCGTATTTTCTTTTACAGTGAATGTCTCTTTAGAGCAAGCAAGTCAACCTAATCAACTTATTCAGCAGGGCGGAAGAACAATATTCTCAACTAATCTGGGTAACAAAAATATTATTATTATTGGTAATTTACCTGAAGGGACAATTGAAAGAATTGCCCAAAATATTGTTGAGAAATCGCCGTAAACCTCTCGATAACACTATGCTTACTGACCATTAATGTGTAGAATGTTTGCTTCTATTTTCGTGATTATTTGACTTGTTATTTATAGCCAATAACACTAACGATAATTAACAGTACATAACTAAAATATAACTTATTGATATGAATAAAAATATCCGCAATTTTTCAATTATTGCTCATATTGACCATGGTAAATCAACGCTTTCTGATCGTATTATCCAAATCTGTGGAGGACTTTCTGATCGTGAAATGGAAGCTCAAGTTTTAGACTCAATGGATCTGGAACGTGAACGTGGTATTACAATTAAAGCACAAAGTGTTACTTTAGATTATCATGCTAAAGATGGCCAAACATATCAGCTAAACTTCATCGATACACCAGGACATGTGGATTTTTCATATGAAGTTTCTCGTTCACTTGCTGCATGTGAAGGTGCATTACTTGTTGTTGATGCAGGGCAAGGTGTTGAAGCGCAAACTCTTGCAAACTGTTATACAGCACTTGATATGGACCTTGAGGTTGTACCAGTACTTAATAAAATCGACTTACCGGCAGCCGAACCTGAAAGAGTGGCAGAAGAGATTGAAGACATTGTTGGTATTGATGCTAGCAATGCAGTAAGATGCTCGGCTAAAACCGGAGTAGGTGTGGTTGATGTGCTTGAACAACTCGTTCATGATATCCCTGCGCCAGAAGGTGATTCGAATGCACCACTACAAGCACTAATTATTGATTCATGGTTTGATAACTATTTAGGTGTTGTATCACTAATTCGTATCAAGAATGGTGAGTTAAATAAAGGTGATAAAATCAAAGTTATGAGTACAGGAATGACTTATAATGTTGATCGCCTAGGGATCTTTACTCCAAAACAAATAGATAAAGACTGCTTGCATTGTGGTGAAGTAGGTTGGGTTGTTTGTGCAATCAAAGATATATTAGGAGCACCTGTAGGGGACACGTTAACTTTAGCAAAATCTCCAGCAGACAAGCCACTACCAGGATTTAAAAAAGTTAAACCTCAAGTATATGCAGGATTATTTCCAACTAGTTCTGATGATTACGAAGCATTTCGTGATGCATTAGGAAAACTAAGCCTTAACGATGCCTCGCTTTTTTATGAACCTGAAAATTCAGGTGCGTTAGGATTTGGTTTCCGTTGTGGTTTCCTTGGTTTATTGCATATGGAAATCATTCAAGAACGATTAGAAAGAGAGTATAATCTTGATTTAATTACTACTGCACCAACAGTAGTTTATGAGGTTTTGACTACTCAAAATGAAATTATCTATGTTGATAGCCCAGCAAAATTACCTGCGGTGAATAACATTCAAGAACTTCGTGAACCTATAGCTGAATGTAACATATTAGTTCCACAAACGTATTTAGGTAATGTAATTACTCTATGTGTTGAAAAGCGCGGTGTACAAACCAATATGGTTTATCATGGTAATCAAGTTGCATTAACTTACGAAATTCCAATGACTGAAGTTGTTTTAGATTTCTTTGACAAACTGAAATCAACTTCACGTGGTTATGCCTCTTTAGATTACAGCTTCAAACGTTTCCAAGTCGCAGACATGGTTAGGCTTGATGTATTAATTAATGGTGAGCGTGTTGATGCATTAGCACTCATTACCCATAAAGACAATGCACCATACCGTGGGCGTGAACTAGTCGAAAAGATGAAAGATCTTATTCCGCGTCAGCAATTTGATATCGCGATTCAAGCTGCAATTGGCAACCACGTCATAGCTCGTTCAACAGTTAAACAACTTCGTAAAAATGTTTTAGCTAAATGCTATGGTGGTGATGTAAGTCGTAAGAAAAAACTTTTACAAAAACAAAAAGAAGGTAAAAAGCGCATGAAACAAGTAGGTAATGTAGAATTACCGCAAGAAGCGTTTTTAGCTATTCTACATGTTGGTAAAGATTAATCAGTTAAAGAGGATAAAAAATGGCTAACTTATTCGCCATCATATTAACAATAGCAACATTCATTACTGCGATCTTTTGGTTTTTAGAGAAGTACCGATGGAAACCTGCTAGACAACGTAAAGTTGAAGAGATTCGTAAGCAAGCTAATGGTGAAATTGATGGTAAAATTTTGGCAGAAGTTGGAAAACCTAAAGGCTGGATTGAAAATTTAGCATCGTTTTTCCCTGTTCTTTTTGTGGTTTTTGTTATTCGATCATTTATATATGAACCATTTCAAATTCCTTCTGGGTCAATGATGCAAACACTATTAGTTGGTGATTTTATTGCTGTTCAAAAGTTTTCATATGGATTACGTGATCCGATCACCAATACTGTCTTAATTTCAACCGGTCATCCAAAACGTGGTGAAATTGCGGTTTTCAAACACCCCAATGGATCTAATATAGATATTATTAAACGCGTTGTAGGTTTACCTGGCGATAAAATTGTCTATTTGTCTAATGAAAAGAAAATTCTCATTTATCCAGCTTGCCAATCAACCGATAATAATTGTGTTGGTCAGCGTTCTGAACCATTAGATTTACATTACACTCAACCACAACCAAGTAATTGGAAAGAAGTGAACGAAATGGGGAAAAACCCAGGCTTTTATACAATAGAACAATATAAAGACAAAGGTATTGTTGATTCTAACTCTAGAATTACATTAGATATGAAAATTCAACAAGAAACCTTAGGTGAAATTACTCACGATGTTCTAACAACGCCTGGAAAAATGGAAGATACAAGTTATTTTTATCATCAAAATGGTCAACCGATAGCAACATGGGTTGTTCCACAAGATAACTATTTTATGATGGGTGATAACCGTGATAACAGCGGTGACAGTCGATATTTTGGCTTTGTCCCTGAAAAAAACTTTGTTGGTCGAGCTACAACTATTTGGATCAGTTTTGAAAAACAACCTGATAAATGGCCAACAGGAATTCGTTTTAGCCGTATAGGTGGAATCCACTAACTGTGATGAAAAATTTGAATCAACTACAACAAGCTATTGGATATCAGTTTAAAAACACATCTTTACTTCAGTTAGCACTAACTCATCGTAGTGCTAATAAAATGCATAATGAACGCCTTGAATTTTTAGGTGATTCGATATTAAGTTTTGTCATTGCTGATGAACTTTATCATCGATTTCTCAAGCAAGATGAGGGTGATCTTAGTCAAATGCGAGCAAGTTTAGTATGTGGACAAACACTTGCTGAAATGGGTAAAGAATTCAAATTAGGTGATTACCTAATTTTAGGTCAAGGTGAATTAAAAAGTGGTGGTTTTCGCCGTGAATCCATTATCTCTGATGCAGTAGAGGCTATCATTGGTGCTATTTATCTAGATAGTGATATTGAAAACATTCGCCGCATAATTTTATCTTGGTATCAAAAACGCTTAGATGAAATTCAACCTGGTATTAAGCAAAAAGATGCTAAGACACGTTTACAAGAATATTTGCAAGGTATACGACATGAAAGACCATGTTATTTAATTCTTGAAGTTACTGGCGACAATCATGAGCAAGAGTTCTTAATTCAATGTAAAATTGAAAACGATGATCACCAATACTTAGGGCGAGGTTTAAGCCGTCGCAAAGCTGAACAAGCCGCAGCTCAAGAAGCATTAAACCAATTAGGAATAAAATGACAGAATCAAAACAACATTGTGGATTTGTTGCCATAGTCGGTAGACCAAATGTCGGCAAATCAACACTATTAAACCAACTACTTGGTCAAAAAGTATCAATCACCTCACGTAAAGCGCAAACAACGCGTCACCGTATTGTCGGAATTGATACCCAAGGCGATGATCAAATTATCTATATTGATACACCAGGTTTACATATTGAAGAAAAAAGAGCGATTAATCGCTTAATGAATCGTGCTGCTAGCAGTTCAATTGGTGATGTTGAATTAGTTATTTTTGTCGTGGAAGGAACCCACTGGACTGAAGATGACGAAATGGTTGCAGGCAAACTCAAAGATTGCAAGGCACCTATACTGTTAGTTATAAACAAAATTGATAATGTAACAGATAAAACCCAACTGTTACCACATATCCAAGAAATTAGCCAAAAAATTAACTTTTTAGATGTTGTGCCAATTAGTGCAGAAAAAGGTGAAGGGATTGACATCATCAAAGATATTGTCAAAAAACATTTACCCGTTGGTGAACACCATTTTCCTGAAGATTATATCACTGACCGATCACAACGATTTATGGCTTCAGAAATCATCCGAGAAAAACTAATGCGTTTTTTAGGTGATGAATTACCTTACTCGGTTACGGTTGAAATTGAACAATTTAAAGTTGATGAACGTACTGGCATGTACCGCATTAATGGCTTAATCCTAGTTGAACGCGATGGACAAAAGAAAATGGTCATTGGCAACAAAGGTGAAAAAATCAAAAAAATCGGTATTGAAGCCCGTAAAGATATGCAACTTTTCTTTGATAACAAGGTGCATTTAGAATTATGGGTTAAAGTCAAAGCTGGTTGGGCTGATGATGAGCGAGCATTACGTAGTTTAGGTTATAGTGACGATTAATCTAACTCTCTAAAAAATCAGGCAAAAGTTTGCCTGATTTTTTTTATCTACTTGCAGTAGATTGATATTATCCAAAAATATCTAACCCTGCCCATAATAAGCATTTTGTCCATGCTTACGGAAATAGTGTTTATCCAATAATTCTTGTTGGATTTTTATGCCGACATTTAGATTGCGTGTAGCTAATGCCATAGCAGCGACTTCTTCTAAGACAACAGCATTATGAACAGCATCATCTGCATTTTTTCCCCAACTAAAAGGACCATGTCCGGATACCAATACACTAGGTATTGCCAATACATCAATGGATCGTTTAGTAAACTCTTCAATAATCACTTTACCTGTATTGAGTTCATAATTGTTAATTATTTCAGTTGGTGTTAACTGGCGAGTGCAAGGAATATCTCCATAAAAATAATCTGCATGAGTTGTACCTAAAGCTGGAATATCTAACCCTGCTTGAGACCAAATTGTTGCGTTTCTTGAATGAGTATGAATAACTCCACCAATTTGTTCAAAAGCCTTATAAAGCTCAATATGCGTTTGTGTGTCGCTTGAAGGATTAAGTTTACCTTCGACTTTTTTACCATCAAGATCGACAATAACAATATCATTCACTTGCAACTTATCATAAGCGACTCCTGACGGTTTGATAGCAATAACACCGTTACTTCTGTCAATTGCAGATACATTCCCCCAAGTAAATGTCACAAGCTGATAATAAGGTAATAATAAATTTGCTGCTAAAACATGTTCTTTTAATTCAGTAAACATATTAACATCCTGTTTGATAATAAATAAAACATCAGGAATAAACATAAAACAATATCAATTGTTCTAATATAAACCTCAATGATCATCTCCAATATGACGAAGTTTTTTACCTAACATCAGATTTTTTTCGATACGTTCCAATGAAATATTTTTGGTTTCAGGTACAAAGAAAATTACAATGAAGATAAATAAAACATTCATGCCGGTATATAACCAAAATGTTTGAGCAACACCTATATGATTTAATAATGTAAGGAATGTTGCACCAATTATCATATTTGAAATCCAATTGGTCGCAGTTGAACAAGTCACACCAAAATCACGGCTTTTTAAAGGTTGAATTTCAGAACATAAAATCCACACCACTGGTGCTGCACTCATTGCATAACCACCAATACACATAATTGCCATTCCAACTGCTGCATAGGATGTAAATGATGATGGATTACCATTTTCGATAAGTTGCAAACAAATACCTAGTACTAATGTACCTAAAGCCATAATACCAAAACCAACTTTTAGAATTGGTTTTCGTCCTAATTTATCAACAGTAAAAATTGCAATAAATGTAGCTAACACAAAAGTAAGACCAACAATAATTGTAGCAATCATTTGTTGCTGGGTACTTTCAAATCCTGCAAGGCTAAAGATTTTTGGTGCATAGTACATAATAATATTCATACCGGTAAATTGTTGCATCGCTTGTAATGCCATACCAAGATAAACTGTTCTGCGTACATTTTTGTTTGCTTTAAACAGTGTCCAGCCTTCCTGTTTTTCCTGTAAACTATCCTTGATATCATTAAATTCTTGTTGAATTTTTACAGGATCGCTACGAATTGATTTTAAAACTTTCTTAGTTTCATTTAATCGTCCTTTTGATGCCAACCACCTAGGACTATTAGGCAGGAAAATCACTACTATAAACAATATGATTGCAGGTATAGAAATGATACCAAGCATCATTCGCCAATCACCTGTATAGCTAAAATAAGTATCTGATAAAAATGCAACTAAAATACCAATTGTGACTAAAAGTTGGTAAGCAGCAATCATCTTACCGCGAATGTTTTCTGGCGCCATTTCAGAAAGATAAAGTGGCGCCGTATAGGATGCAATACCAACAGCAAACCCCAAAATAACTCGCCAGACTAAAAGAACTTCTACATTAGGTGCTAAAGCTGATCCAAAGCAACTTATAATAAAAAATAAGGCGCCCGCTAATAAGCTATATTTTCTACCTAAATAAAAAGATAACCAACCATTGGATAGAGCCCCCAAAGCAGCTCCTAACATCATTGAACTCACTACCCATTCTTGTAGCTGAGTAGTTAGTTCAAACTGAATAGTAATAAACGGTAAAGCTCCCGCAATTACACCTATATCTAGACCGAATAGTAGACCGGCCATTGCAGCTGAAAAGCCGATTAGAAAGGTCATTTTTTTTGCAGAATTTATTTCCATTTTATTCGTTGTTAAAGACGTATTCATATCCACCTCTTTATTCCCTTTATTCTGTAATTTTGATAATAATTGGAAATAATATTTCCAATTATTGAACTAAAATAAATTTATCAAGCATAAGGATTACAATACGCAATCTCATTCCAACGCAATTCATTCCTGAAATCATTAATTTGGGTACTTTCATCAATAACTAACAACTCAATGTTATGCAGTTGTGCATAAAGTCTGAAATAATCCATAGAAAGTGCTTGGGTATAAACAGAATGATGTGCAGCACCAGCAAGAATCCAGGCTTCAGCTGATACTTTTAACGATGGTTTTGGTTTCCAAACTGCACATGCTACAGGTAGTTTTGGTAGTGCATAAGGCTGTTTGATTGTCTCGAGTTCATTCGCAACTAGTCTAAAGCGGTTACCAATATCAATTAAACTGGCATTGATTGCTAAACCAGGTTTTGCAGGGAAAATAAGTCGAGCAGGATCGGCTTTACCACCAATGCCCAAATGTTGAATATCAAGTAAAGGTTTGATGTCATCGTCTATAATAGATGGGCAAACTTCTAACATATGTGAGCCGACAACTAATTCATTACCTTCAGTAAAATCATAGGTATAATCTTCCATGAAAGCGGTACCACCTGAAAGCCCTTTGGCCATTAATTTCATGGTGCTTAGTAATGCTGCGGTTTTCCAATCACCTTCACCAGCAAAGCCATAACCTTTAGCCATTAATCGTTGGACAGCAAGTCCTGGTAATTGTGCCATACCGTATAGATCTTCAAATGTTGTGGTAAATCCGCCATAATTACCTTGTTTAAGGAATTGCTCAATACCTAATTCGATTCTCGCTGCGTCAATTAAGTTTTGTCTTTTCTCTCCACCAATTTGGGCGACGGGAGCAAGTTTATAAAGTGTTTCATATTCATCAATTAGCTGATTGACATCACCTTCAGCAATTGAGTTAATGACTGAAACCAAATCACCACCTGCATGAGTGTTGACTGAATAACCAAATTTAATTTGTGCAGAAACTTTATTCCCTTCTGTTACAGCAACTTCGCGCATGTTGTCGCCAAATCTAACGATTTTCATGGTTTTTTCTGCATTAATTGCCACACAAACTCGCATCCATTTCCCAATTTGCTCATGAACATCTTTATCTTTCCAGTAACCAGTTACCAGAGAATGAGGTTGGCGCATACGAGAACCGATAAAACCAAATTCACGTCCTCCATGTGCAGTTTGGTTAAGATTCATAAAATCCATATCCATTGAATCCCACGGAACGACTTTATTAAATTGAGTATGAAGTTGTAGAAGAGGTTTTTGTAGATGAGTTAATCCATTAATCCACATCTTAGCTGGTGAAAATGTATGTAACCATGTAATTAATCCAACACATTTTGAAGAATAATTTACTTCCTGACAAAGGTCATATATATCTTCAGGTTTTGTTGCGAGTGGTTTAAGAACAATTTTAACGGGTAGATTTGCTTCATGATTAAAATAATCTGTTACCTCTTGAATATTTCTTTTAATTTGTTCAAGTGCTTCTGGCCCATAAAGGTGTTGACTACCTGCAACAAACCAAATTTCAGCTTCTGAATAAACAAACATAATGGACTCCTTTATAATTTATTCATATTTTGTAAATTAAATTAAGCGTTATAGTTGGGTTCACTAGAGGCTGACCAAACTAAATACTTTTTATATAATTCTTCATATATAGGGACCTTGTTATCATCAGGGATAAAGGTGGTTTCAAGCTTACTAGACATACTACTTTGAGCGGTGGAAATATCGGCATAAACATCTGCTGCAACAGCTGCAAAGATTGCTGCACCTAATGCACAACATTGTTCTGAACTCACAACGGTCAGCGGTTTATTCATTACATCTGCACAAGCTTGCATAATAACCGGGGATTTTTTAGCTATTCCTCCTAAAGCGACAATTTCATTAACGGGCACATCTTGATTAATAAAGCATTCCATAATTGCTCTAGCACCAAAGGCCGTTGATAAAACCAAGCTTCCAAATAATGTTGCAGCATCCGTTGAAATCGTTAAATTGGTTATAACACCTTTGATTCGTTGATTGGCATAAGGGGTTCGTCTACCATTAAACCAATCAAGCGTTATAGGGATTGTGTCTAGATTTGGATTTTCTGCCCAAGCTTGAGCAATATCATTTAATAATTTATGTTTTAACTCCTTCACTATTGGTTGAGATTCTGGTGAGATTGAAACTAACTTTTCAAGAGGCCAACACAAGAGTTTTTTATACCATGCATAGATGTCTCCAAAAGCTGATTGCCCGGCTTCAAGGCCTATAAAGTTTGGTATTACACTACCATCTACTTGACCACAAATGCCTTTAATTGAACGATTATTTATAACGTTTTGTTCTGCCAATAAAATATCGCAGGTAGAGGTGCCAATTACTTTAACTAATGTATAAGGTTTTGCGCCTGCACCAACCGCACCCATGTGACAATCAAATGCACCACCAGAAATTACGGTCGATGTTGGTAATCCTAATTTTTCTGCCCACTCTTGGGTAATAGTGCCCACTTTATGATTTGCGGTATAAGTCTTTTCAAATAAAGGATAAGGTAAGTTATTAACTAAACTTGGGTCGAGTTTTTCAAAAAACTCATAAGGGGGTAAACCATTCCATTCTTCGCTCCAAAAACATTTGTGACCGGCAGCGCATCGACCATGCTTTATTGCATTTGGCGCTGTCGTTCCTGAAAGTAAAGCGGGTACCCAATCACAGAGTTCAATCCAAGAAGCCGAAGCATTTTTTACAGCACTGTCTTGACGAAAAATATGCATAATCTTCGCCCAAAACCATTCTGAAGAATAAACTCCACCACAATATTCCAAATATTTAGAGTATGGTTCAGTTTTGCACACTCTATTAATTTCTTCAGCTTCGTGTACCGAGGTATGATCTTTCCATAAAATAAACATTGCATTAGGATTGTTCATAAATTCTGGTTTTAAAGCTAACACATCGCCATTTTCATCAATAGGTGCTGGGGTAGAACCTGTTGAGTCCACACCAATAGCAACTATATTTTGTGCATCAGATCTAAGTTGATTGACAACAGATTGTATTGATTGAGTCATTGACTCAATGTAATCAAGGGGATGATGCCTGAACTGATTTTTTTGCGGATCACAAAACTGGCCCTTAGACCAGCGTGGGTAATAAACTACTGCTGTAGCTAACTCTTTCCCATTTTGACAGTCGACCGCTAAAGCTCTGACAGAATCACTACCAAAATCCAATCCAATGGTTATTTTTTTATTCATCCGCTAACACCTCAAAGACTAATTAAATGGAGTTTTTGGGAAGAATAAATAATTATCGATAAAACAAGTAGGTATGTTGTTGCTATAAATATAGACGATTCTGCACACCTAATTTGTTTTGTGATGTAGATCTCACAATTATCACTATTCAAAAAATATTTTTATGTAAAAATAAAATAGTTTCAAAAAATTGGTGATGACAAATGAGCAATAAACAACAAAATAACCCTTTGTTACCTGGTTATTCATTTAATGTCCATCTTGTATCTGGTTTAACACCGATCGAAAAAGAAGGAAAATTTGATTTTTTCATTGATCGTCCTAATGGATTAAATGGTTACATTATTAACCTCACTTATGCAGGCCAAGGTACTATTTATCGTGATGATGAATCATTTAATTGTTATCCCGGTGACTTTGTTCTTTTTCCTCCCAAAGAACCCCATTTATACGGACGTAAAGAAGATGAGAATAATTGGTTTCATTTTTGGGTATATTTCAGACCAAAATCAACATGGAAATATTTATTAAGTTGGGAAAACCGATTAAAAGAAACGGGATTTTATCGCCCTAATACCCAAGTAAAAGATGAACTAGAACAGCTATTTATAAAAATTGTCGAGGTAGGGCAATCAAATACGATATATTCTGAAAATTTAGCTATGAGCATGTTAGAGCAATTCTTGATACGTTGCGCACAAGAGACTTCTTGCACTAATCCTCCTAAAATAGATACCCGAGTACTACAAGTTTGCAACTATTTAATTGATACTCTGGATGAAAATAATTTTACGCTTGATATCGTATCGCAGAAAGTGTGTTTGTCGACATCACGAATTGCTCATATATTTAAAGACCAGATTGGTATGTCTATTGGAGAATGGCGACAAGAGCAACGGGTAAATCGTGCAAAACTGTTATTGCAAACCACTAATATGAGTATCGCAGAAATTAGCCGTTCAATCGGATTTGATGATCAACTTTATTTTTCGCGAATCTTCAAAAAAAGAATTGGTCTATGTCCTCAAAAATATCGCAATAGCACTCGAGAACAAAATGAAAGAAAAATCCAAAGTGTCAACTCGCTTTACTTTTATGATAAGCAAAATGACCATATCATTGAATAAATACAAATTATTAGGTAATTATTTTTTCAGAAAGTTAATACTAAACATCGCTCCTCGTTTTATATATAATAGCCGCTCACAGACTTGGATTTAGAATATCAATTTCGGAGCTTTTTCATGCAGCAGTTTCGTCCTATCCGTCGTGCTTTACTCAGTGTTTCTGATAAAACAGGAATCATTGAATTTGCTAAAGCTTTATCTGAACGTAATATTGAACTCCTTTCTACTGGTGGCACCGCCAAACTTTTAATCGACAACCACATTCCTGTTACCGAAGTATCGAATTATACGGGATTCCCTGAAATGATGGATGGTCGAGTCAAAACGTTACATCCTAAAATACACGGTGGTATTTTAGGGCGTCGAGGGATTGATGACGAAGTGATGCAACAACATCAGATCGCACCGATTGATATGGTGGTTGTCAACTTATATCCTTTCGCGAAAACGGTAGCTGACCCAAATTGTAGTTTAGAAGATGCGATAGAAAACATTGATATTGGCGGACCAACTATGGTGCGATCTGCAGCTAAAAATAATAAAGATGTCGCCATTGTTGTTGATTGTCAGGACTATAGCACAATCATTGATATGTTAGATAAACAGCAAAATTGCCTCTCTTTCAAGTATCGATTTAGCTTAGCAATAAAAGCATTTGAACATACTGCTCAATATGACGGTATGATCGCTAACTATTTTGGTAAACTTGTACCTCCATATTATGGCGATACTGAAAAGCCTGCTGGTGAATTCCCTCGCACTTTAAATCTACAATTTGTTAAAAAACAAGATATGCGATATGGCGAAAACTCACATCAACATGCAGCTTTTTATGTGGAAGAACATCTTGAGCAAGGTTCTATTGCTACTGCCAAACAAATACAAGGTAAAGAGCTATCTTATAACAATATTGCCGATACCGATGCTGCATTAGAATGTGTAAAATCATTTGATGAACCAGCTTGTGTAATAGTTAAACACGCTAACCCATGTGGTGTTGCGGTGAGTGATAACATCTTAAATGCCTATCTTAATGCTTTTAAAACCGACCCAACTTCTGCCTTTGGGGGCATTATTGCTTTTAATCGCCCATTAGATGCTAAAACAGCCCAAACTATTGTTGATAAACAATTTGTTGAAGTAATTATTGCACCATCGGTTGATCAAAACGCTTTGGCCATTACACAAACGAAAAAAAATGTTCGAGTATTAGAATGTGGCGAATGGCCAGCGAGCACAAAAGCCAGTTTAGATTTAAAACGCGTTAATGGCGGATTGCTTGTACAAGATCGTGATTTAGGTATGGTAACCAAAGACCAATTAACGGTAGTTACCAAACGACAACCGACTGAAAAAGAGTTATCTGATGCACTATTTTGTTGGAAAGTGGCAAAATTTGTGAAATCTAATGCTATTGTTTACGCTAAAGATAAGATGACTATTGGCATTGGTGCAGGGCAAATGAGTCGTGTTTATTCGGCCAAAATTGCTGGAATAAAAGCACAAGATGAGAATCTAGAAGTTGCTGGTTCAGTGGTGGCTTCTGATGCATTCTTCCCGTTTAGAGATGGTGTTGATGCCGCGGCTGCGGTTGGTGTCACTTGTGTTATTCAGCCGGGTGGTTCAATCCGTGATGACGAAGTAATTCAAGCCGCTAATGAGCATAATATTGCCATGATCTTCACCAATATGCGTCATTTTAGGCATTAATTATAAAAGTATTGAAAGGACCTTGTATGAAAGTATTAGTAATTGGTAATGGTGGGCGCGAACATGCTTTAGCTTGGAAAGCAGCACAATCGCCATTAGTTTCTAAAGTGTTTGTTGCACCAGGTAATGCAGGTACCGCACTTGAGCCAAATTTAGAAAATATCAACATCAAAGCAACAGATATTGCTGGTCTACTCAACTTTGCTCAAGAGCAACAAATAGACTTAACTATTGTTGGACCAGAAGCGCCATTAGTGATTGGTATTGTCGATAGTTTTCAAAAAGCTGGATTAACTATCTTTGGTCCTTCAAAAGCGGCTGCTCAGCTAGAAGGATCAAAAGCTTTCACTAAAGATTTTTTAGCTCGACATAACATCCCAACTGCTGAATACCAAAACTTCACAGAAATTGAGCCAGCCATTGCTTATATTCGTCAAAAAGGTGCACCAATTGTGATAAAAGCTGATGGTTTAGCGGCAGGAAAGGGCGTGATTGTTGCCATGACACAAAAGGAAGCCGAAGAGGCAGTACACGATATGTTAGCGGGAAATGCCTTTGGTGATGCCGGTCATCGAGTCGTAATTGAAGAGTTCCTTGATGGCGAAGAAGCCAGTTTTATCGTAATGGTCGATGGTAAACATGTCGAACCAATGGCAACCAGCCAAGATCATAAACGTGTTGGTGATGGTGATACTGGTTTGAATACTGGTGGAATGGGCGCTTACTCTCCAGCGCCAGTAGTAACCGATGACGTCTTCAATAAAGTTATGGAAGAAATCATTTACCCAACCGTCAATGGCATGGCAAAAGAAGGCAATGTATATGTTGGTTTTCTTTATGCCGGATTAATGATTGATAAACAAGGAAATCCTAAAGTAATCGAATTCAATTGTCGATTTGGCGATCCTGAAACTCAACCAATCATGATGCGAATGCAATCAGACCTAGTTGAGCTCTGCTTGGCTGCCACAAAGGGCGAACTAAATACAGTAAAATCAAAATGGGATATAAGGCCTGCTTTAGGTGTAGTTCTTGCTGCTGGCGGATATCCAGGCGATTACAACACCAAAGATGTTATATTAGGTCTACCTACTGAAACAGATACTAATTGCAAAATCTTCCATGCCGGCACCTGTTTAGAAAACGGTCAAGTCTATACCAATGGTGGGAGAGTTCTATGTGTTACAGCTTTAGGCGATAGTGTTTCAGACGCTCAAAAACGTGCGTATGAACAAATTAAAAGTATCTATTGGCATGGTTGTTACTATCGTCATGATATTGGCTATCGAGCTATTGAACGCGAAAAAAATAAATAAATTTCACAAAAATAGCGCTATATAGCGCTATTTTTTTATCCACCATTAAGTCAAAAAAAGTTGAGGAGAGGGGTTTTTGAGGTTATTTTCAAACCACAAAAAAGCTTTTAGAGCTTAAAAAACCCCGTTCCTCAACTTTTTTTAGTTATTCTGATGACAAAAATTATACTCTTTTAATCACAATTGAGGTGTTAATTCCGCCAAAAGCAAAGTTATTAGTTTGAAAATATTCAATATCTAAATTTCGTCCTGAACCAACGATATAATCCAAATCACCACATTGAGGATCGACATTATTTAAGTTGATAGTTGGATTAAACCAGCCAGTATGCATCATTTCTAATGTTAACCATGCCTCTATCGCGCCACATGCACCAAGAGTATGACCAAAATAGCTTTTTAAAGATGATATTGGGGTTTTATTACCGTAGATATTGGCAACAGCATTACTTTCAGCAATATCTCCACGAGCAGTTGCGGTACCGTGAGCACTGATGTAACCAATTTGGCTTGGATCTAAACCTGCATCTTTGAGTGATTGTTCAATGCAATATTGGATTGTTTCTTGCCTTGGTTGGGTAATATGACTCGCATCACAGTTAGTTTTAAAGCCTATAATCTCACCATAAATTTTTGCTCCTCGAGCCATGGCGTGTTCATATTCCTCTAAAATTAATGCACCGGCTCCTTCACCAATAACTAACCCATCGCGATCCCGATCGTATGGTCTTGGTGATAACTTTGGTGTGTCATTAAGTTGGCTTGTAGCAAATAAGGTATCGAAAACAGCTGCTTCCGAAGGGCATAACTCTTCGGCTCCACCTGCTACCATAATTTTTTGCATACCGTATTTTATAGCTTCATATGCATAACCTATAGCTTGACTTCCAGATGTACAAGCACTTGATGTGGTAATTAATCGACCTTTTAAACCAAAAAATAAACCTGTATTAACTGCAGTTGTATGTGGCATCATTTGAATATAGGTCGTTGCGGTGATGTTGTTAGTATGCTTTTCATTTAACATGGTTGCAAATGATGCAACGGGTTGAGTACTACCTGTTGATGACCCAAACGCAATACCTGTATCACCATTGGTTAGCTCAGGCTCATCTAGTAATCCTGCTTTTTCTAATGCGATTTCAGTTGCTTTAGTTGAGAGTAATGATACTCTTCCCATTGAGCGAATCTTCTTCCGTGTATAGTGATCTGGTAAAACAAAATCATCAATTGGGGCACCAAGTTTGGTATGTAATCCATCGTAAATTTCCCATTCTGGCATATATCGAACAGCATTTTGAAGTTGTTTTAGTTTGAGCTCAACATCATCCCATTCATTACCAAATGCGGTGACGCCACCTGCGCCAGTTATGACTACTCGTTTTGTCATACCATTCCTCCATTAATAGAAATGACTTGTCTTGTTATATATCCCGCATTATCTGACATTAAATAACTTGCAAGTCCTGCGACTTCGTCAACGTGTCCCATTCGTTTAAGAGGGATCATGTTCATTGCTTCTTTTAAAGCGATTGGTTCCATATCTAAAATACCCGTGTCTATTAGACCCGGGGCAATGCAATTGACGGTAATTTTTCGTTTAGCTAATTCAAGTGCCAACGCTTTGGTTGCACCAATTACGCCTGCTTTGGCCGCGCTGTAATTGACTTGACCACGATTTCCAACGATGCCAGAAACTGATGATATAACTATAATTCTTCCACCATTACGTAGTCCAATCATGGGCATAATACAAGGATGTAATACATTGTAAAAACTATCAAGATCGGTATGAATTACAGCTTTCCAATCATCTTGTGTTAAAGCAGGGAAAGCACCATCACGGATAATACCTGCGTTATTAACAACACCGTAATAAGCTCCATATTGTTCAGTATCTGCTTCTATCATTTGCTGACATTGCTCAGTGTTGCTTACATCAAATTGAATTAGTCTAGCTTTTTGGGCGGTTTGTTCGATAATTTTTTGAGTTTCAATCGCCCCTTTTTTGTCACTATGATAATGTATGACGATATCAAAACCATCGGACGCTAGTTTACAGGCAATTGCTTTACCAATTCCTTTGCTTGCTCCAGTTACAAGTACTGTTCGACTCATAATTGTTATCCTTTTAATCGCTGGGAACCAAAAAGTTGTTCTAATTCACTAGGATCAGGTTCATAAACATTTAATTTACCTGATGCAACACATTGTTGATTTATACTGATATCACAATCAAAGTTAGCCAGTTTAGAATCAAAAAGAACTAAATTGGCGGTTATAATTAATTCACTATTAAGCTCAAATGAAGGTAAATTGGTTTTTATTGCTCGCCCTCCAAGTAACATGCCTAATTGTGGTGAGTGATTTTTTTTGGAATCATGATATCCATTCCAAACACCAATAGTTTGTGCCATTAATTCGATAGCATAAAAATTGGGTAGCTGATAATTATCAGTTAAAAATGGAGAAAGTATGCCATCTTTGGTAACTTGAACACTGCAAATGCATTGTTTTTCATCGACTAAATGAACTTTCTCAATCATGATCATGGGAGTTCTGTGTGGCAAATAGTAACTTGCTGATTGATATTGCATTATACTTTTCCAATAATAAGAGATGCATTATTGCCACCAAAAGCAAAAGAGTTTGACATAATGATTGGTGTTTGTAGCATCATTTTTTCTGTAACAATATTAATTTTATCTAGATTTTTATCATAAGGTGATACTGAAAAATCTTGCTGGGGTAAATTAATATTTTGTTTAAGTAATAAGTAACTAATTGCCAATTCAGTAATAGCTGCGCTACCTAATGTATGTCCTGTTAAATGTTTTGTTGAACTACAATAAGGTAAGTTTTGCTGAAATAATCGATAAACAGCTCTACTTTCAGCTTGGTCGTTAAGCACCGTTGCCGTGCCATGTAAATTAAGATAGCCAATCTGATTTGGTTTTAAGTTTGCATTTTCTAATGCCATTTCCATCGCAACTTGTGCTCCTATTCCTTCTGGATGAGGGGAGGAGATATGATAAGCATCGGATGATTCACCTACACCTAATAATGCAATATCACTTGATTCTTCTTTAGTTATTAACATTAATCCACTGGCTTCACCAATGTTTATGCCGTTACGGTCTTGTGCAAATGGCATGCAGGGATTATTCGATAGTGCTTCAAGCGCATTAAAACCATTTATTGGCATTCTGCTTAAACTGTCAGCACCACCGACAATGGCAGCATCAACTAATCCTGATTCAATCAGTCGTTGGCCACTTATTACGGCTTTTGCACTAGATGTACAAGCAGTGGAAATGGTATAGCTAGGACCTTGTAAATTGAGTAATTCTGTTAAAAAACACGATGGATTACCAAGTTCTTGTTGGTGATAATAGAAATGGGGTTGACAATGATGTGTCTTTAAATAGTGCTCAATGTTAACGTCGCCTTCGTGTATTCCAGAAGTACTAGTACCCATTATAACCGCAATTCTTTTTGGTCCATATTTTTCGATAACTTGTTGTATCTGCTGTTTAATTTGTAAATATGCAGCATAAAGTAATTGATTATTTCTTGTCGCATATTGCGTCAAATTGTGAGGAATGGAGGGAAGCTCCCCCGTTACTTTACCTAACCAAGTATTTTGGCCATTTAATAACCAACCCTTTTCTTGAGTCAAGTAGTGCTTTGCACAATAATTTTGGGATAAATTATCGATTATCTGTTGTTTGTCGTGTCCTAATGTGTTTATCGCGCCAAGCGCAGCAACATAAATCATCTATTCCATACTCTTAATTGTAATTTGATAACCAAATATAGCATGTTGAATTTTAATTGGTTTTCTAATGTCTGTTGAAGATTTTTGGTTATAAGTTATCTTAATGATTGTTTGTTTTTTATCATTGACAAGGGTCCTAAGTAAGTCGTTATCAATGAGTTGCCAATTTGCCGGTAATACGTTTTGCCATGAAATTGTTGGTAATATGCTTAGCATTATGTCTGATAATACTTGCTCAGGAGGAGGAAGTTGCTTAACAAATATATGTTGTTTTGCTTTAACTTTACTACCGTCGTATTCAATTTCAAACAAACGAATACCTATAGTGGATAACCCAATTACTTTCAATTGGTTATCTTTGATATCAACGATTACTATTACCGAGTTTTCTTGATTGTTATATTTAAAGGTTAATAGTTGTTGATCGTGATAGTCTTGAGTTAGATTTATCTTAGGCAAGTTAACTTTGGTTTCTTTGGTTAACCAAGCTTCTGATTTAGGTTGGGACGAGCAGGCTGAAATCAACATACTTAATAATAAAAAAGTTAAATATAAATATTTCTTCATCCTTTTGTCCCTAATATTTCTTGTCTATTATTGATGACTAGTGGTGCAAATAAAAATGCTGTAAAAATACCGCCAGTTAATACTAATCCAAATCCTTTTATGGCAACGGTATGGCTTATTATTAATAACCCAAAAGATAATATAGTAGTCAATGCCGCCATGCTTACTGCTAATAATGCACTTTGGTTTTGGCTTTTATTGTTGCTCAAAAATAGACTATAGTCGATACCAATACCAATAACAAGAATTAGTGCTAACATTGAGAATAAATTAAGAGTTTGATTGGTTATGCCATTAATAGCTAATGCTATACCTGTTGATAATAATGTAGGTAATGTGCTTTTTAATGCAGCTTTTAAACCATATTTGCGATGATAGAAGATAAAGCAAGAGCAAATAAGAATCACAGCACCAGCAATCAGCTGGGATAATTGTATTCGGTAATGGGCAAACATAGTGTTAAATTCTTCACGGCGATCAAGCCAATAGATTCCTTTATCTACTTCCGATAATTTTTTTATTTCAATGATATTTTTAATTCCATTTATTGGAATTAAAGTCGCGCTTTTTCCCGTTGGTAAGGTTAACCAAAGTAGTTTTCGACCTTGGCTAAGTTCACTTTGTTGCCATAGTTCTGGTGTAATAATTGGTTGTTCAAAAGTAGGTAAGTTAGCCTTAATTCCCATTTGTGTTAAAGAGGATATAATTTCAGGACTATATTGTTTAACAAATTCGATATTTTCTTGCTGTTTTTGGCATGAAGGTAAGTTTATGCTCTGATATTGTTCAAAATAACCTTCTGATTTTGCATGTTCAAGTTTAGGTAAAAAGTGTTCAAGTCGTTGTAAGGTTTGTTCAGCTGTATCACCAAAAACAACAAACCATTTTTGATCTGTTGTTTGACGGGTAATACTGATAATTTTTTGTTCTTGTAGTTGTAATTGTTCTGGCAATGCTTGTAGTTTGGCAATATCGTCATCAACTTTTAAATTAATAAACCCATAACCGATAAATAATAGAGCGATTGATACCATTATCAATTGCATCTGTTTATTTTTCCATAAATTTAGCCAGCTACTTAGTAACTTATAACCAACATCTTCACGTACTGGTAATTTGTTAACGAGCAGAGGATACCAGCATATTACAGTTAAAAAAGCACCGAGTAGACCAAAAACTGCAAATATTGATAATTGCTTTAAGCCCGGGAACGGCGCAATTAATAAGATTAGATAAGCAATAAAACTTGTGCATAACGCTAACGTCAAAGTTGAAATGAGTTTTTTTAAACTTGCATAAGGTGATTCTTGATTACCATGTAGCAGTCGTTCAGTTAAGTAATGCAGTGAATAGTCGACAGTTATTCCTATTACACTAGTACTCATAACAATTGTCATTATGTGAATTTCACCAAATAGGCTTAAAACAGCCACTAAACCACAAATAATTCCAACAAAAATTGATAGTATCGATAAAATAATTGGTCTTATCGATCGAAATACACTAATTATCAATATGATAATGCCTATAATTGATAAGCTACCGATGGTTGTTATATCATCTATAGCTTCACTGCTTGCGTAATCACTATAAAAAAGCACGCCTCGTTTTAAAATTTCAACATTTGGCCACTTTTCATGTAATTGTTTGGTAAGTTCATTTAATTGTGTGGTAATTTGGTGAGATTGGCTCATGTTAAATGATGAATTATTTAACTCAGCAAAAATCATGTACCATTGATTGCCTTGGTTATCTTGTCCTGATAACCAATTATTTTGAATGGTCAACCCACCTGAGTTAGCCAGTTGATTTAATTGAGATGAACGAGTTAATAATAATGGATCATTTTCCAATTCAGTTGCACTTATTCCGCTAAAAGGAGAATATAGCTGGCTTTTTATCCAATTCAGCTGAGTGCCATTTTTTAATCTTTCACTAGTTTTTGAGTCCAGTAGCTGATAACGATATTGAAAAGCAAACCTTCCCCAATTTTTTTGAAATGTTTCATCAAAATAACCGTTTACTTGGCTAATAAAAGATTGTTTTTTTAGGGTTTGATACCACCAATTAACTGGTTCTAATTCGCCATTAGTGGGCTTAATCAACCAGACAAGTTGCCTATCTAATCGTTTTTGAAAACCATCAATAAGTTCAGTAGGAACATTGTTGGTTTGCTCTTTAGGTAATAGAGATAAAACACTACTGTTGATTTTACTATTAGCTAAAAGGTAATAAGCAGCAAGAATCAGACAAGCGACCATCATCAACCATAAGATTGCTCTTCTTTTTAATGTTAATTGATTATCTGAATAGCAATTGTTCATCTTGATTTAATTTTGTCGTTTTATGATTTTTGAATGTAAGCTCTGTTTTGTCATTTTGCATATCATTAATAGTGACTTTTTCTAAATAGGATTTTCCACTAAGAATAATTTGTTTAAAAATTTTATTTAGCGGTGCTAATTTAGGTTTTAGCGTTAATGTCCAAATATTATTTTGTTCGGTGACTGTTATATCAAAATTATTTTCAAGCATCTCTTTATCTGCAGTGAAAATTGCCGTTAATAAATGATTGAACTGAAATAGCTGAGGTTGTTTTTCTGCAGTTATTATTTCTGGAGTTTGGTCTTCTATGCGTTGTTCCATTCGCTGTTGATTCATTTTCAATGTCATAGCAAATGGTGTATTTTGTTGCCACCATAGACCTAATTCCTTAGATATTATCATCTTTCCCGTTGAATGGATGGGTGATGTTAAACCATTAATATAGCGATCTTGGGTAAAATCAGCTCGAACAACTTGGTTTTTGCTAAATAGCAGCTGTATATCACTTAGCGTGATTGCACTCGTTATTGTTGAGAAAGTTAATAATAGTGTTGTTGCGAAAGCAACTAGGCATTTGTTCATTTAATTAATCCAAAGCAATTCAAAAATATATCAGGTGTAACAAAACACATTTCCTTGGTATCTGTAGAGACCGCAACTTGAGTTGTGTAGCCAGAAGTTGTTTTTTTACCAGTTTTTTTATCTTTTATTAGGTAGCTAATTTTTATGCGATGCTCATATTCTTCTAGTTTGGCAAAGATTTCTAAAGTTTGTTCTGCAAGGGCGGGTGCTGTATATTTTATTCTTGCATCGACAATAGGCCAAATATAACCCGAATCAACCATTTCTTTATAACCATAATTAAATTTTCGAAATAATGCTTCGCGAGCTTTTTCAAAAAATTTAAGATAATTACCATGCCAAACCACGCCCATGGCGTCTGTGTCATGGAAAGATGGTTTATAGTCGATGGTGATATGACAGTGATTAAAATTATTCATTTTTATTATTCGTTATTTCAGGTGGATTAAATTGCCAAAAATCGAAAAAATTGAACCAATCAAGTGGTGATTGTAAACAATAATATTCTAATCGATTGGCATAATACTCAATAGTTTGTTCTAGTTCCGCTTGTCTATTTTTTCTAGATAACTTTAGCTCATCAGTAAAATGTTCTAGATATATTTGGAATCGACCATTGGGTTTTAATCCCCAACAAAAGTAAACGGGGAACTTTAATGCAGAAGATAGTATAAATGGCCCTTTAGGAAAAGGTGCAGGTTTACCAAGGAAATTGGCCCAAACAATAGCATTTTCTGGCACTCTTTGGTAAGGATTAATTGATGTTCTGTCAGCAATGATAGCTACCCATTCACCAGCTTCTAGCTTTTGTTGCAGTATTATGGCAGTATCCGCTCCTAATGTAGCAACTTCTATTAGATTGATTATTGAATTTTGATTAACCTGTTTTAATACTTTGTTAAATCGTACAGCATTACCTTTATGCACTAAAGCATTTATTGTCACATTATGGGATAATTCTGCTAGTGCTCGACACATTTCAATATCACCTAAATGTGAACAAATTAAGATAATCCCCTTTTTTTCAGAAATTAGTCTTAAATATTCGCCTTTGTTTGGTGAATAGATATCATCAAGCTTAATATCGCCTTGCCAACTGGCTAGTTTATCTAACAGTGACTCACCAAATTGTTGAAAGTGTCGGAAAGAGGTTAATTTTTTCTTTTCAATCAATGGCACATTAGGATATTGTTTAAGGATTTTTTCTAAATATGCTTTGGATGCTTGTCGTTGTTTTTTCCCTGTTAACCAGAAATAACTGATAACTGGGAACATGAACATTTGAGCAACACGTCTTCCTAGAAGGCGATAAAGCATTAAAATTAACTTGATCCCCATTAAACCTTTGCGTTCGTCAGTTTGAGACCAGTGACTATCTTTATTTTTCTTACGTCGGTTTTGTTTTATTAATGCTGGAATTCGTGGCAACATGCCAAAAAATAGTCGAGTATGCATCCAAGTAATTAATAGGTTATCTTTGAATGCGTTAAAGTGAGAAACACCATCAGCGGGATAAGTGACATGTGTTGGTACAAAAATAGAATCAGTACCTTGCCAATATAGTCGAACCATTATGTCGGTGTCAAAATCCATTTTTTTACCAATTTGTTGTTGACTGATGAGGTGACAAGTCTGTTTTAATGGATAGACACGAAGCCCACACATGCTGTCCTTAATATTAAAACTTAAGGTTTCAATCCATACCCAAAAATGGGTAATATATCGCGCAATAAGTCGGTGTTTAGGAACTGAATCATCATAGATAGGACAACCAGATATTAAAGTGTTGGGATTTAATTGTGATTGTTCAATAAGCTGTTTGACAATTTGGCTATCATGTTGGCCATCAGCATCTATCTGAATGGCATAAGCAAAACCATGATCTAATGCGTGACTAAAACCACACATTACTGCCGCACCTTTACCTTCATTTTTAGTTAAACGCACTAAATTGACCCATGCATATTGTTTTGCTATTTCTGTCAGTTTTTGTACATGTTCATACGAGCTACCATCATCAATTAGAAAACAAGTCAATTGATAATGTTCAATATTTTGTAAAACACGCGGTAAAGCGTCACTATGATTGTAACAAGGTATAATAAAGCAATAGTTTTTTGATAGCGAAGGCTCAATTACTGACATAGTGTAAGCTTTCCTGTACTTGCTATGTTGCCATGCTGTGTAATAAAACTATAAGTGAATTTTAGCTTATTTTCATTCCAGAGTAGCGTTAGTTTTAGGCGATCATTAGGTAATATTGGCGATTGAAATTTTACCACCTCGATGGACGATATTGATAAGTTTGGATTAATTAATTTTTGGGCATAACCAATTACCCAATTAACCTGAGTCACACCTGGTAACACTGGTTGTGTAGGAAAATGTCCTTTAAACCAAAAAAGATCTGGCGGTATTGTGATTTCAATATTAGCTTCTGTTTCAGTTTTACTAATGCTTATTTCGTTGGGAAACTCTTTTTTCATATCTTATTTGGAGTATCGAATAATGCTTTTAAGTCAGTATATGTGCATTTTCCTTGCAAATTTTCCGGAAAACTTTCAATAAAACGCCATTTCTTAGGTATTTCAACTAATGATAATGTATCTTTAAGTAAATGTCGAAAATATTGTGTAAGTTTGAAATAATTAAAGTTATCTATTTCCTTACTATGAGATGGTTTTATTTTAATGATGGCGGCCAATATTGTTCTATTGTTTTTTTCTAAGGGAATAACAATTGCTTTTTCAACGGCTGTAATTTTATTGATCTGGTTCTCTATATAGGTTAAAGATAGGCGTTGTTCTGCAATTTTGACTATTTTATCCATCCGGCCTTTTAAATAAAATTTAATGTCATCTATTTTTTGTAATTTATCATTTAGTAATTCAGCTTGTGGTAATAAAGGTGATATTAATAATGATTGTTGATTGGGGGTATATTTTAATTGTAATGGGTAAAAGAGTTCCCAAGGTGTATTAAGCGATTTTTGTTGTCTTTTGGCTATAATACCTGTCTCACTTGAACCGTAAATTTCATAAGGTAACACTTTGAAATTCTGTAAACAAAATTGGGCATTTTCAAAACTAAGCTCACCACCAGATGAAAATACACAAGTACAGTTAATAGTAGATAAATTATGATCTAAATTTTTGATAATTGATGGCGTTGTGATGTAAGTAATGTTTTTAGATTGGTAAGTTGCTAATTGTTCTTGATAGAGTATTGTTTCACAAACAAAAGGTATTTTGGAGCTTAAAGAAAGCATTATTTTAAAGGTTAATCCATACATGTGCTCATGTGACACAGAAGCAATAAGTAAGTCACAAGGTGAAACTTTTAAATTATCTATTAATATATTAATTTCTCGCTCAAGTTGAGAAATAGATTTTTTAATTGGTTTTGGCAAACCTGTTGAGCCAGAGGTGAATAATGTAAATGATGTTTGTTTAAAATCCGGATTATTTTTTACTGATTTAACTGATTGATGTTGATTAATATTGCTGATGTTTATAATTGGCAAATTAGTTGGCAAATTAATATTTGTAAGATGTGTATCGGTTAATACAGCTTGATAATAGTGTAATAATTCGACATGCCTAGGATTTAGTAAAAGTGGATGCTTTCCTGAATATAAGAGAGCGAGAAATCCTGCAACAAAATTAAAACTATCATCCATGAATAAAACCCAATTTTCTTCAGTATGATTGTCTAATTCATTAACAATTATGCTAATTTGTTGTTTTAGATCTCCAACAGTTAAAGCTAGTTGCTTTCTGAATGCAATTATTTCATTATCTGGTCGTAATAATTGCTCGGATAATAAAACTAATGTTTTGCTTTTTGACGAACAATCCATTCTCCCCCCATTAATAATCCGATAAGAATATAACTTATTAATCCGTTATACATTGTCCACCAATAAATATTATTAATAAGACAAGTTATTAGTGCGATTAAACCATTTAGTATGAAAAATAGACACCAACATATAGTTACTTTTCTTGTATAGTTAATTGCACTTGCTGGTAAATTATCATGTTTTAATCTGGCGAATCTTTCGATAATATTTTGTGGCTGATACAATGAATATCCAAAAAATATTAAGAATAGAAGATTTGTTGCAACGGGGTAATAGAGCAAAAATTGAAATTTGTTAAATATCCAGCTGGTTAATGCTAAAAGCAAACCAAAGCAAGTTGTTACTTTTGCTAACCAACCAATATTTGAAAATAAATTAGGTAAGGCGATTAGCCTTAACACTAATAATGCAGCAATGCATAAAACAGCGATATTAATAATTTGATATTTTAAAGATAAGTAAATAACTATCGGATAGCAAAACAGGATTATTCCTGTCATTGCTTTTATTATTAACTTAAATTTATTCATTATGCTATTTAGCATTTAGCAAATTGTACACTGCATCAACCACGTCTTGAACAGTTCTTACTGCTTTAAACGTTTCAGGATCAACTTTTTTGCCTATCTTTTTTTGTAAATGTACAACTAAATCTACTGCATCAATACTATCTAAGTCTAATTCTTCAAAAAGTTTAGATTCTGGCTTAATCTCATCGGCAGATAATTCAAAAAGCTGAACTAGTGCTGATTGTACTTGTTGAAAAATTTGTTGCTTATCCATTAAAAATCTTCCTTATTACTGTTGAGAATTAATAAAATCAGCTAGCGTTTTAACTGAGTAAAATGCTTTTTTGGTTTCTTCACTTTCTGACGATAAAACAATACCATATTGATTTTTGATAGCAAGACCTAGTTCTAATGCATCTATTGAGTCTAAACCTAAACCATCACCAAATAATGGAGCTTGGGTATCGATATCTTCAGATGTGATATCTTCTAAATTAAGCACTTCGATTATTAATGATTTTATATCATGATGTAATTTTTCCATTTAATTTCCCTTTTATCTATTATTCTTTTTTATGGTTCCAGCGTTAATAATGTTGTGAGATGCCTGGTAAGTTTTCTCGCTGCAACAGTTGTATTTTCTTCTAGAAAATCATCTATTTTGATTTTTTCACCTACTGTAATATTAAACAATGCCTTTTTTTCAGGGATGTCATACCATTTTTGTTTTTTTATCAACCATGGTGGATTACATTGAATATGTATTATTCGGATATCAGCATGACACCTTAATGCTATGTTAGCAGCTCCTCTTTGTAACGTTATAGGATGATTAGGTATGCTTCTAGTTCCTTCGGGAAATATCAAAATTCTTCCTTTGTTTGATAAGATTTCATTACATTGTGGTAGTATTTGGCCTGATTCACCGTTTAGTATATAACCTGCTGTTTTTATAATACGACTAATAAAAAGGTTATTGAGTAACGCACCCTTAACTAAGCAATCACATCGACGCATAACTGAAACGAGAAGAACAACATCTAGCAAAGATGGGTGGTTAGCAACAATTAAACATCCGTCATCGTGCTTTAATTTTTCAACTTCATTAAATTGATAGTTGAAAATACATAATAGTTTTACGATCCATAAAAACACTTTAAAGCTAATACTTATGCTGTATTGAGCAATAATAATTCTTTTTTGTTTCTTCCAAACAAATAATCTCAATAAACTAAACCATATCAACGATAAAACGAATAATCCAAAAAGACCAAATATAATAAAACCCAGTGCGGTTGCAAATAATCGCCACCACTGGTTTATAGTATAGAATTTTTGTTTATTTATGTATTTATCGTCCATTGCCAGTCTTGAGATAATCCTTGTATGATGAAATTTTGTTTTTTATTTAGATAAGCATGTAAAAAAGCCAATGATTGAGGATAATTGATTGGATTTTTCTGTGATGTTTTATTAATACTTTGGCATGTTAACTGATTGCCATTTGTTAAGATATAACCTATCGCATAATATGGAATTATTTGATGAATTTCTGTTTGGTAAGATTCAGGAACCATTCCATCAAAATCAATCAATAGTACTTTTTTATCTTTTTGTTGTAGTGTTGGTAGTGCCTCAATCAAACTTTGTTGAAAACCATCATTATTTGCACTAATCGATGTGATAGGGATAGCTTGCTTGGCAATAATTGTGAATAAACCTGAAGCAGTATTATGGACCGATAATGCAAAATCGGTTGGTGAAATGTCATTAGCTTGATTAAGTGAAACTAGTATTTTATATGTTTTTTCAAGTTCACCATGTTGGCTTGAAAAAATCGCTAAATCCACATTATTATTTTCTATGAGCTCTAAAGCAACTTCAACAGCAAGGCGTGAAGAAATGCTCATTCTTCTTGCTTGCATCATAGGCAGTTTATTGAGTTTGGGTATGTGTAAATCCCAATTGTGATTAATCTGTTTTGACCATAATTGCCAGTCAGATTTGGAGGATAAACCAGCAGATAAAGCAAACCAATTTTCGATTGAAAAAGAAAGTCTCATATTAATATTTTTTAATTAATTCTTTACTTAGCAACTTTTTGTAATATTATTAATTCGATAATACTGAAAAAATCTGATTTATTTATACAATACAGTAAAACAATAAAAAGGCAATACATTGACTGGACAAGAAAACATCAAGTATGGATTCAATAAGGAAATTTATACAGCATTAGAAGCAATTACTGAAGCTCAAAAAATTGCCTTTGCTCCTATATTATTCCAAGCCATAATGTGCATGAAAAACAAAGGAATTTTATCTTCTATTGATCAGTCTGGTAAGATTGGTATTAATTTAGAGGATTTAACTAAAAAAGTTTCTTTATCACCTTATGCAATTGAACTTCTGCTGGATGTTGCACTTAGTATGCGTGTCATTTATCAGCAAGACTCCAACTATATTTTAGGTAAAATTGGTCATTTTTTATTGCATGATAAAATGACAGAAGTTAACCTTAATTTTTCCCAAGATATCTGCTACCAAAGTATGTTTTTTCTTCAAGAAGCACTTGAAAAAGGCGAACCGAGTGGCCTCAAAGTTTTTGGTGATGGTAAAACGATTTACCCCATGTTGCAGTCTCTGCCTGAACAAGCAAAAAAAAGTTGGTTTGATTTCGACCATTTTTATTCAGATCACGCTTTTCCTGCTGTTTTACCTCACATCATGAAATTGAACCCTAAACATGTTTATGATATAGGCGGTAATACAGGTAAATGGGCAATTTTTTCGGCTAAACATTTACCTGAAATTCAAGTGACAATCTTAGATTTACCTGAACAAATCTCAGTTGCAAAAGAAAATATTAAAAAATCGGGCTTTGAAGATCGTATTGATGGTATTGGTGTAAATGTACTGGAAACTGATATTTTCCCTAACCAAGCTGATATCTGGTGGATGAGCCAGTTTTTAGATTGTTTTAGTTCAGATCAAATTGTCCATATTTTGAAAACAATACACCGTAGTATGAATGATGATGCTTCTGTTTGTATTATGGATCTTTTTTGGGATCGCCAAAACTTTGAGGCAGGAGCATTAAGTTTAAATGCTTCTTCTCTCTATTTTACTTGTTTAGCAAATGGTAATAGCCGTTTTTACCATTCAAAAGTATTTTATCAATGTCTAAATGAAGCAGGGTTTCACGTTGAGGAAGATATTGATGGGATTGGATTTGGACACACTTTATTAATATGTAAAAAACGTTAATTAAAATTATCCTTAAGGAGTAAACAATGAGATTTTTTAAATATATTGCAGCATTCTTTTTAGTTTCAATATTATTTGGTTGTGCAAGTAAATATCAAGCGCCAAATAGTATTAGTACCCCAGTTAATGGTTTGACTAAAGCACAAGTTAAACAAGCTATTTTAGATAGTGGTACTAAAGGTAGAGCAGCATTTGGTACTTGGAAAATGCAAGCATTAAATAATGATACTATCCGAGGTCAATTATTCAATCGTAAATTTGAAGTTGTTGTTGATATCCCTTACTCTGCAACAGGGTATTCAATTAAGTATGTTTCAGTTAGTTCAAACTTACAAGGTAGTAATGGAAAAGTTCATCGCAACTACAATCGTTGGATAAATAATCTTGATGCTAAAATTAGAGAAAATATTTTCAGAGCAAAATAACGCTTTGAACTTAATGAAATTTATTTTTTAATTAAACCACCTTTAAGCCCAAAAATTGTTTGGGCTTCTTTTTAAGAACAATTTATAGATATTGTAATATGACAATATGTTACTTTTTTAATAATTTGTTATCTCCTAACAATAGTATTAATCGTTAAAATTAACTATCTATTCTTTGCATTGAAGTTTAATATATAACAGTATTCATAAAATGTGATGAATATTAAAGTTCAAGTTCCAATCTTTTCTTTTCTATCTTTTTCTATTTCATAAATTTTAGCACTTGAGGACAATTATTATGTTTCAATGGCTTTCAAATTGGATTTTAGATGGACTTAAACATTCACCAGAAATACTTTTATTTCTCTCACTGAGCTTAGGGTATTTGATTGGTGGTATTCGAATTGGTAAATTTCAATTAGGTGGAGTGGCTGGTTCCCTACTAGTTGCTGTCGCATTAAGCGTGTTTGGTGTTACGGTTGATGCTGGTGTCAAAGCTGTACTTTTTGCTTTATTTATTTATGCAGTAGGGTTCGAAAGTGGACCACAATTCTTTCGTTCATTGGGGGTTAAAACCCTTCGTGAAATCTTTTTAGCATTATTTATTGCCGTTGCTGGCTTTGTTACAGTGCTCGTTTTAGCCAAATTATTCCATTTAGATAAAGGTCTTGCTGCTGGTTTAGCTGCAGGAGGATTAACCCAATCAGCAATAATGGGGACGGCATCAGATGCTCTTACTCAGTTAGGTTTAAGCCCTGAAGAGTTAAGCCGATTACAAGGTAATGTGACTATTGGATATGCCGTAACTTATATTTTTGGTTCACTCGGAGCCATAATTGTCTGTGTTAATATTTTACCTAAAATTATGGGTCGTGAAATTAACGATGATGCAATTCAGGCAGAAGCAGAACAATTACATGGTTCACTTTTATTAGGTAGTGGTCAGAACTTTGCCTTATCAGATGTAACTGGTCGTTTATATCGTATTACCAATAAAGTTAATCAGACCGTTGAAAGTTTAGAAAAGGTGATTAACGGTATAAGCATTGAACGAATCAAACGTGGTAATCGTATTATTGAAGCTGGACCAGAAACTTTATTAAAGGCCAAAGATATTATTTTAGTTGTCGGCCATCGTGATGCCATGATTAAAGCCACTGATTTATTAGGTGAAGAGGTGAATTCGGCACAGGGTATGGATGTGGTTATGAATACTCAAGATGTCGAAATGCGCAATACACGTTATGTTGGTCAAAACTTAACGCAAGTGCTTTCATCTGATGAAGTAATGAAACTAAAACATGGTATTTATTTAATTGCTGTCCATCGCGATGGGCAACCATTGCCATTAAATAATGATATGGTGTTCAAATTAGGTGACATTATTACGGTTTATGGTACTGATGGTGACTTAAGGCGAGTAGTTGATAAAATTGGTGCGCCGATAACAAAGAGCGAAAAAACTGACTGGATATTCCATGGTTTAGGTCTTGTCGTTGGCCTTATTATTGGTCTTATTGTAATTCGTGTTAGTGGTATTCCAATTACCTTAGGTGCTGGTGGTGGTGCTTTGTTATCAGGCTTATTATTTGGATGGTATCGATCTTTGCATCAAACTGTTGGAAACATCCCAACGGGTGCGGTGCAATTACTTAAAGATTTTGGTCTAGCTGGCTTCGTAGCAGTAGTTGGTTTAAGCTCTGGATTGCAAGCTATTGATACCATTAAAGATCAAGGTATTTCTTTATTTCTAATTGGCGTTGTAGTTACTTTATTGCCTATGTTGCTTGGTATTTACTTTGGTAAGTATGTGCTGGGTTATAAAAATTCTGCAGTATTCGCTGGTGCTTTGGCGGGTTCTCGTAGTGCAAATCCAGCTTTTGGTGAAGTACTAAATAAAGCGGGTAACTCAACACCTACTAACTCTTTTGCTATTACCTATGCTTTAGCTAATGTTTTCCTAACTTTATTAGGGCCATTAGTTGTTGCTTTTGTTTAATTGACATCTCAAATTAAGGATACATGGTTATGAAAAGTAATAATGAATATGCAAAATATGCGAATTTAAGTCCTTTTGAATTGAAAGATAATTTAATTAAACTAGCACAAAGCCATACTGACCGTGTAATGTTAAATGCGGGGCGTGGTAATCCTAATTTCTTGGCAACATGGCCACGACAAGCTTTTTTCCAACTTGGTGTTTTTGCTTTGCAAGAGTCTGAAATGTCTTTTTCATATATGAATGAAGGTATAGGAGGAATGCCAATTAAGGCTGGTTTAACAGGTCGTTTTGAACATTTTGTCCGTCAAAATTATCAAACTCCTGGCGTGTCATTTTTAGGTAAAGCGTTTTCATATATTCGCGATCAACTTGGTCTAGATGAAAATGCCTTCTTACAAGAGATGGTGGAAGGTATTTTGGGCTGTAACTATCCAGTACCTGATAGAATGCTGCATTTTAGTGAAGAGGTGGTTAAAGCCTATGTTCTTTCTCAAATGGGTGCGCAATATTTAAGACGAGATGATCTTGATCTATTTGCTGTTGAAGGTGGTACTGCTGCAATGGCTTATATTTTCAATTCAATGAAAGAAAATAACTTAATCCAAAAAGGTGATAAAATTGCAATTGGTGCACCTATTTTTACGCCGTATTTGGAAATTCCAGAGCTTAATGATTATCAATTGGTTGAAGTGTTAGTTAATTCTGATCCTGATAAAAATTGGCAATATCCAGAAGCCGAATTGCGCAAATTAGAAGATCCTTCCATCAAAGCATTTTATTTAGTTAACCCATCTAATCCACCATCAGTAAAAATTGATGATAAAAGTTTGAAAATCATTGCTGATATTGTGAAAAAACGTCCAGATTTAATTATTTTAACTGATGATGTTTACGGTACATTTGCTGATGATTTCCAATCCTTATTTGCTATTTGCCCTAAAAATACGATTTTAGTTTATTCATTCTCTAAGTATTTTGGTGCAACAGGTTGGCGTTTAGGTGTGATTGCAATAGCACACGATAATATTTTAGATAACAAAATTAAAGCATTACCAAGCAAGGCTAGACAGATTTTAGATAAACGTTACAGCTCAATTGTGACCGATCCTGAAAATCTTAAATTTATCGATCGTTTAGTAGCAGATAGCCGTGCGGTTGCGTTAAATCACACCGCTGGTCTTTCTACGCCACAACAGGTTCAAATGGTGTTATTTGCATTATGTGAGATGATGGATACCGATCAAAGTTATAAAGCCGCATTAAAATCGTTAATTCGTCGCCGAGCAGCATCACTGTATCAACATTTAGGACTTGAGCATCATACTGATGAAAATAGTGTCGATTATTATACCTTAATTGATCTAGAACATATTTGTCGTGAACTTTATGATGATAAGTTTGCTAAATGGATCTTAAAAAATAAAAATCCGTCTGAAATGTTATTTAGAATTGCTGATGAAGCTGGTGTAGTTTTATTACCAGGTAAAGGGTTTGCAGTGCAACATCCATCTGCTCGGGCTTCATTAGCTAACTTAAATGAATATCAATATGCAGCGATTGGTTTATCTATGCGTAAACTGGCACAAGAGTATTATGCAGAGTACCAAGGTAAAGCTAATAAAAAATAGATAATCATACTGATTAACTTATCAACTCTACTATCAAACCCTAGATTATCTAGGGTTTTTTCTCTTATATCTCTCAAATTTCATTATGAATATTAGTTATTCAATTCTAATAAGAAACAAGTTAATTCAATAATATTGATTTTTTATATCGTTGTTTAATGGCTTTTTTTATGGATGTGACTGTAAATCATAACACAATGTTCAACACTATTTCATATAGCAACACATTTTGAATGTTCTCATAAAATTATTACTTTGCATCTAATTTAATCACTTCTCCTTTTTATCATTAAAAAATGCTAACCAATAAATTGGCCACTGGTTTTTAGATAGTAGATTGTTAACAGCATAGGCTATTATTACCAGAGAGATGGAGCCTGAAAGCACGGGAAACAATAAAAAGCTGAAATCGTAATTAACCTGACTTGCTGTTAATAATATAACCAACGGATTAGCACCTGCTGGTGGATGTACACATCTTAAGAATTGCATTGCTGCAATAGCACAACCCACCGCTAAAGCAGTAATAAAAATTGAATCACCAAATAATTTCAAAAATATAAGACCAATAAATGCTGATATAAGATGCCCAAAAATTACATTCCTTGGTTGTGCAAGAGGAGACTGAGAAACAGCAAATAAGATGACACATGAAGCTCCAAACGGAGCCATAATAAAATAGCTACCAGAATAGATAGTCAGATATTCCAGAGTTAAAATTGCCAAAGTTCCGCCTAACAGTCCTTGAAATAAATCAAGTAATTTAGGTCTATTAGGTAGTTTTTCACTACCCCAAAGAAAGAATTTCATTAATTGTTTTCCTTATAAGTTATAATATATGAATAGAAAATATGAACAGATCTGTACACAAAATTGATAGTAGTACAGATCTGTTCACTTTGCAATTTATTTAGGTGATTTATTTTGAAAAAAACAAATGAATTAATTATTAAGACAGCAGAAAAACTGTTTTATCGAACTGGTTTTTCTAGTGTAGGAGTAGATGATATTAGGGATATATCAGGATGTTCTAAAACAACTTTATACAATCACTTTGGAAGCAAAGATAAACTTATCGTAGAAGTGTTAAAACATAGAGACTCAATATTTCGTTCAAAGCTTGAGGATTCTATTAAAGGACTCAATGGAAAAAATGCTATTTTGGAAATATTCAAATGGCATAAAAATTGGTTTTCTGAAGTGGATTATAATGGCTGTTTATTCATGCGAGCAGTTGAGGAAATGCGTGAAACCTTGCCTTGCGTATCAGATATACTTATGGAGCATAAAGAATTTGTTAGACATCTAATTTATTCAAAACTTGAAGATTATTCAGATAAAGAGTCTTTGACAAATAAACTGATGGTGATTTTTGAAGGATTAATTAATATTAGTGTAGTGTATAAAAATGATAGGGATCTTAATGATCAGATTGAACAAGATACCATTAATTTAGTGTCAGACTTGTTGAATAGGCACTAAGTATACAAGTAGGTATTGGTAGAGTTTATTATAATCACTTTAAGGTTATTCGTTTTTATCTATAATAATCTAATATGTTGGGTGAGGTAATAAGTTTAAAAGTTACAATTTATTCTAACTGTATGTTCTAAGCTAATTTTAAGTAATATAGTTTAAGAAGAATAATTTATTAATTTTTGAATTGTAACTAATTGATTAATATTTATAATCCATGGTGGAAGCGCTAACTTATCAAAAACATGCAAGGTATTTCCAAATATGAATATGACACATATTCAGGTGTCTGATGATGGTTTTGCATGGCTTCAGGCGGCGATTTTCATCTTCAAATTCTTTAAGCCTTTTGATATCAAAGGTTTCCATCCAGCCGTACTTGGCTTTCCAGTTGTAATAACAGGCCTCTAATATACCTGCCTCACGACAAACGTTTTTGACAGTACGTCCTGCATCAACAGATTTATGGACGGAAATATGCAAATAAGTGATCAAAATATTTAGTATTCCCATTAATAATTCAATTTTGCGCAAAAAACAATCTTAACCTTGGGTAATAAAGGGAATGCATATCTTTTAGAAAATCGGCCAATATAAATGTTTTTTGAATTAATTTATTTAATATCAATGTATTAAATTAATTTAACGTGATTAAAAAGTAAACAATTGATAGTTTTGACAATAAGTTTGCAATATGATATAAGATCATTAACTGATAATGATTATCAATATCATCGATAGTCAATTTTATCTATGTATGAGTAAATAAAATTTTGTTTAAAAAGTAAAAATGGCTGTTTAACAGAATGTTATTGCATAAAAACGACAAATCAAACCTTTGAGGATGATGTTTTTGGGAAGTTGGTGATAATTCAGAATTGACTAAAATATTTCAGCGAGAGTTTCACACTTATTTTCGACTGATTGGAGTCTACGGTTATCCTGTTTTATTCAATAAAACGAACACACTAACAAACCAGAAATCGGAATTTTGGATTTGGTACTAGCTGGTCATTAATATGCCGCAATATGTGAATAACATAATAATAATAGGATTTGTACATGAAAAGTTTAAAGTCTAAATTAAGTTTATTTAGCTTGTGCATGATTAGTGGCTACAGCGCGGTTAGTATGGCAAATGAGGTCAGTAATAAAACAGAACAACCTGACGATACGATTATTGTCTCCGGCGAAAGAGTTGACCGCAGCGAGGTTGAAACCGGCTCAAGTGTTAACATTATTACCAATAAAGAGCTGGAGCGCCGTCCAGATCTCCACTCTTTAACTCAGGTATTAAAGGAAACACCCAATATCATAGATACAGGGTTGGGAAATGAATTACCGACAATCCGTGGTATTGAGGGATCGAACGCGCACGGTTCTACGGCGTTCTTTACCGGCGCGCGTCCTCGCTTTAACATTTCAATCGATGGCCGTACCTCAAACTATAACGAAGTGGCGTTTGGTATTAAATCACTATGGGATATCAAGCAGATCGAAGTGTATCGCGGTCCGCAAAGCTATGCGCAGGGCCGTAATTCTATTGCCGGATCTGTGGTTATGCAAAGTAACGACCCAGTCAATGAATACGAAAGTGCAGTAAAGTTTGATTACGGTAATCAAAATCGTCGCCAGTACGCAGCGATGCTTTCGGGGCCAGTGCTCAAAGATGAATTATTATTTCGGCTGAGCATGGATCGACAAGAGAGACAGTCATATGAACATCTTGCTAATTATTCTCCGGCCGGTAACTCGCGTAAATTTGAAGCGACTACAGTGAGAGGCAAGCTTTATTGGTTACCATCAACACTCCCTGATTTCTATAGTCGCTATACGTTTTCTCATATTGACTCGCAGGCTCCTCAGGGCGAGTTTAAGCCACGTAATAAGTCTGAAACTTACCGTTCAGTATTCCAAGTACGTTCAGCGAGCAATATTTGGGATATTGGTTATCAAATAAATGATGTTTTAGAATTTGAAAATAAAGTTATTTATTCAAACTATATTCAGGATCGCTATGCGCTTCGATCCGGTGGACCCGCTCGTGTAGAAGGCCATGAAGTTCAGGTTGAACCGATATTGAGATTTAATACTGGCGACTATCGCGGTTTATTTGGTTTGTTTTACTACACCTCACCGCAAGATGAAGCGGTGTTTTTAATTAATAAAAACAATTATCACGATAAAACTGAAACTAAAGCGATATATGGCGAAGTGACATTTAACCCCTTAGAATATATTGAAGTAAATATGTCTGCTCGATATGAGCAGGAGGATCATAAACGCAATGGCGGTAATCTCTTTGTTGTGAACTACAAAAGTAAAGAAAAGGAATTCCTGCCTAAACTTGACCTAGCCTATCTCTTTAGCGACGCTCATCGCATTGGTGCTAAGGTAGCGCGAGGTTATAACCCAGGAGGTGCCGGAATCTCATTTATTCCACCCTTTGCAACATATGAATATGATACTGAGTATGTGTGGAGTTATGAGTTGTATCATCGCTGGATTTCACCAAATAATCGCCTGAAACTGAGAACCAATCTCTTTTATAATGACTATAAAAATTTACAGCTTCCTTATTATAATATTTTTGGTAGTCCGGTAATTGATAATGCCGATAAAGCAGTGACTTATGGTGTAGAGTTTAATCTTAATTGGCAAGCAACGGATGATTTAAATCTTTTTGCAGGCGTTGGGTTGCTGAAAACTAAAATTAAAGAATATAAGGGGAATCCGAGTTATGAAAATAATAAACTCAGTCGTTCTCCCGGTTATACATTCAATATAGGGGGGAATTATACATTGCCAGCGGGCTTTGAAATCGGCGCAAATGTAAATTACACCGACTCTTATTACTCATCGGTATCCAATAGTAAAAATTCGAAAACCAACGGATACTCACAGGCAAACGCGCATATAACCTATAACTTCAAACATGGCGGTATAACGCTCTATACCGAAAATGCATTCAACTCTAATGAAAAAACTAAAATTATCGACGGTGGATATACAACTTATCAACAACCTCGTTTGGTGGGTATTTCTACAGAGCTGAGATTCTAAGAATGATAGTTACTGTATTATTATCAATGTGATTTAAAGTATATGAGCCACTCAAATAATACTCGATTCCCTATGTCTGATACTCTTGGCACTATACTACACAAGAGGTTATTAATCTTGCCGAAGGAGAGCATAAGGAAAGATATCTGGGCGAAAATTATTTAGCAATTAATGGTTATGTTTGGCCGCAATGACGTAAAGATTGTGTCACAGGCGGCAGTAGAGAAATGGTTGACCTATACTACGCAATGGCTGGGTAGTCATATATCTAGGCGGACATTTTTACTTAAATGATAAAAGTGCGCGTCAGGATTTACTGGAAAAGATAGTTGATATAAGTAGGTTGTTGACAGATGGTCAACTGTAATAGCCATTGGACTTTTTCATTGCATGATAGATATAGGCTAAGGAGACACTTAATTATGAATTACACGGATATATTTCTGCCCGTAAAGAAAAAAGTATCTTATTCTATATTTTTGGCATCAATTGCTCAGGTGCTTAAACTGAGTATCTGGCTAATGTTGATTTGGGTTCTACACCAATTGATGTTGGATGCCAGTGTCTTCCCGGGACTGCCGATTGTTTCTTTGCTTATTCTGAGCATTCTTTTTTATACGCTGAGAACTTATGCCCATGATAAGTCTCACTATGCGGCATTTGAACTAGAAAAAATATTACGAACTAGGCTTATCAAAAAGATCAATCAATTGCCAATTGAAACGGTTAGAAACATGGGCAGCGGGAATCTTGTTAAAACATTAATTGATGATATTAAAGAATTACATGCTTTTGTGGCTGATGCTCCGCCCTTAAAAGCTGAGGCATTCGTTACCCCAATTTTTACCTTACTCGTTTTATTTATCTTTAATTGGGTCTTTGCAAGCATTGTATTCGCCATCACTTTAGTTACTTTTCTGCTGCTGAGTTTTATCATGAAAAAAGGCAAGCTTTTAAAGGAAAGCTATAACAATGCAACTATTCAAATCAACGGTAAAATCATTGAATATATTCAGGGAATGAGTGCGGTAAGAACATTTGATGCTGGGGAGGGGGCATTCGGTCAATATCAAAAAGCGCTGGAAAACTATTGTCAGGTGGTCTTCCATTGGTTGCAATCTATGCGATTGTCTTCAAAAATTGCCCGCAGCCTTTTTTCTGCTATGCCGATGAGTATCATATTAGTCGTTGGATTGAGCGTAGCCCAGCTAAATGACCAAATCTCTTTTATCACGACGTTCTGTTTTTTATTGCTGGCGATCGGTATTGCAGAAAGTGTTCATCCAGTGATGAATCTGTTCCAGATATTACAAAAGTCAAAGGTAGCAATAGAAAGGATATTTGAAGTTGAAAACCTGCCAATTTTAACGGCTCCCTCCAACCCGCTATTACCTGACAGTAATGAGATCATTTTCAAAAACGTTGGGTTTTCTTACCAGAATTCTGGCACTGTTTTATCCAATATCAATCTCAAAATTCCTGAGAATTCATTTACTGCTCTTATTGGTACATCTGGTTCTGGCAAGACAACACTGACAAATCTCATTCCACGCTTTCTTGATACCACCTCTGGAACGATAACTTTAGGTGGAGTGAATATAAAAGATATTCAATACGCTGAACTTATGTCGAGAATTTCATTTGTTTTTCAGGATAACTTTTTATTTTCATGTTCAATCGCAGATAACATACGCTATGGGTTAAACGCTATCTCTGATGAGGATATCATTGAAGCCGCCAAAAAAGCTGAAATACATGACTTTATTATGACACTGCCTGAACAGTATAACACGCAGGTTGGAGAAAGAGGGCAGCTATTATCAGGCGGTCAGAAACAGAGGATCACCATTGCCCGGGTTTTTCTACAAAATCGACCGATCGTTATTTTAGATGAACCGACGGCTTTTTCGGATGCTCGAAATGAAGCGTTGCTGTTAAAAGCTTTTAACCGTTTAATTGATAAAAATAAAACTGTCATTATGGTAACCCACCGCTTATCGACTGTTGTCAATGCCGACCAAATAATATTATTGGATAAAGGGATGATTAAAACTCATGGGACACATAATGATTTAATCGAAAATTCAAGTGATTATAAATTGTTATGGCAAGAGTATAACAAAGCCCAAAGTTGGTCGATTCCAGCCAATAATTTGGCTGATGGAGAAAAGTGATGAAAGAGTATATTAATACACATACACGCACAACAAAATCATTGCTGACAACGTATATTGGCTTAATCAATGCGGCAGGTAAGCAAAAGAAAATATTGATCTGCAGTCTGATTTATACTGTGATTTCCTCTTCTCTATTTGGCGTTTCGTTGGTTTTTCTCTATCCTTTATTTGTTGCGCTAGAAGCCAAAAGTGTTACTGCAACAGTCACTCATTTAATTATTGTTGTTGTTCTGCTGGTTGGTAGCTTTATTTTTAAGGTACTTTGTGAACGCTATGATGCGGATGGTTATTCGACTCTGGCAGTTACCGAGCTAAGGGAAAAATTAGGCAACAAGCTACGGCATATTTCCTTAGATTATTTAAGTCAGTTTAGATCAGGCGAAATAAATTACCTTATGATGCAAAGCGTAAATGAAGCGGCAGTATTTACCTTTATGCTACTCAATATCATCATTACCGGCGTGGTTATACCATTGTCAGCTGCAATCGCCTTGTTATTTTACAGTTGGCAACTTTCTTTGATGATGCTCTTTGTCTTTCCAATGGCAATTCCACTCTACCTGTGGCGTAGAAGGGCCTATCGCAGAGGTTTTAGCATTCTGGCAGAAGCCAATGCAAAATTAAAAGGTGAAGCTGTCGAGTTTGTACAAGGGCTTGATGTATTGAAATCGACAGGTCAAACCGAAGAGAAGATGACAGATTTTATTAAGGTGGCAACAGATGTGGCGAATATACTGCACATTGGCACAAAAAAAGGGGAAAAACCTAACTTAATAATTACTATCGTGATTCAAGTTGGTTTGATCCTTATCATCTCGTTAGGTGCGTATTTGGTAAATGCTGCGACCATTTCCTACCTATTGTTAGCCACTGTGTTATTAATTGTTGCTCGTTCCACGGATGTATTAAACTCTTTTGTACAATTGTCATCGATGCTTGAATCATTGGTTATCGGGTATGAAAAGTTGCAGGAACTGTTAAATGCACCGTCATTACCTGAAAAAAAGGCAGAGATTATGCCTGAGCACTACGATATTGAATTTGAACGAGTTAACTTTTCGTACCGGGGTCAAGACAAGTACGTGCTTAAGGATATATCCCTTCAGATTCCAGAAAAAGCATTAACCGCTTTGGTCGGTGTCAGCGGCTGCGGTAAGACTACGATAACCAAGCTTATTCTTCGGTTTGCTGATGTAATATCAGGCAGTATTAAAATTGGTGGTATCGATATTCGAGATATGTCTCAGAGGCAGTTAATGAGTCTAGTCTCTGTCGTATTTCAGGATGTTTATTTGTTTCAGGACACCATTATTAATAACATTAGAATGGCAAAATTATCCGCTAGCGACGAGGAAGTCATCGAAGTTTGTAAACAGGCGAATTGCCACGAATTTATCCAGAATTTACGCGATGGTTATCAAACACAACTCAATGACATTGGTAAAAGTCTCTCTGGTGGGGAAAGACAGCGTATCTCTATTGCCAGAGCCATTTTGAAAAACGCGCCTATTCTTATCCTCGATGAGCCAACTGCCGCACTCGATACTCAGAATGAACTGGCAGTGCAAAAGGTGATTAATAAGCTCGTGCAAGGGAAAACGGTATTAGTCATCGCCCATCGACTTTCAACTATCATCGGCGCTGAGCAAATTGTGGTTATTGATAAAGGCGAAATTGTGGAAAGTGGTACTCATCAGCAGTTATTGCAGCGAGATGGGATTTATAAAGAGTTTTGGCATCTCCAGCAAAATTAAACCCATCAGCCGCATTAATGTTGTTGCCCACTGCGAGTTACAAAGGGTAGGCAGCTTAATGTATTGCAACATTCTTAGTCGTTTGCTTTGCGTCTTTGAAATTGGGTAGTAAGTTTTTAGCAAATTCCTTATTGTGAGGTTGATATGCAAAAGAAGACATTGTCTTTATCGTTTATTTGTTTGTTGATAACCGTTTTTTTAGACCAAATCGGTTTATTTCTTATCTACCCGATTATTCCCTCTTTGTTGGAATCGGTAACTCACGAGAGTGTCGTTGATAATGCACTTATCGGTGGGTGGCTGTTAGCGACCTTTGGTATTATGCAGTTTATCTTTGCGCCAGTGATGGGGGCTATTTCCGATAAATTTGGTCGCAAACCCGTTTTAATTGTTTGCTTTGCGGCATTTACCCTTGATTATTTTTTATATGCCATTAGCCAAAATCTATACCTTTTGTTTTTAGCCCGAATTATCGCAGGTGTTGCTGGATCTTCAGTCATTGTTTCTCTGGCAAGCGTCGCGGATATGAGCGATGAAAAAAGTAAAATGCAGAATTATGGGTTTATTTTTGGTGTGATGAGTTTGGGCTTAGTTATTGGTCCGGCTATCTCAGCAGTTGCTGTTCAGTCGGGGATAAGAGTGCCTTTTTATGTTGCCGCCATCTTTAGCTTGCTGGGGTTGCTGTGTATTATTTTCTTTTTTAAAGAGACACTGCCTAAAGAGAAGAGAAGGGCTTTCAAACTTGATAATCCATTCTCTTCAGTAGCCTATTTTCTTAAGTATAAAGGTTTATATCACCTGTTTATTGTGCAAATTCTCTTTATGTTTGCGACTCAGTTTTCTATTACCCTGTGGCCATTTTTTACAAAATATCGTTTTACATGGAATGATAGTCAAATCGCAACCTCTTTTGTCATCCTTGGGCTCGGAGCCTTATTTGCCCAAACAGTTTTGCTTAAGTTGGTTCGCTATGTGCTAAGCGATCGTCAAGTTCCTCTGTTAGGTTTCATTTTATTTGCGCTGGGGTTGACATGTATTGCTCTTTCTAACACTACTTTAGCTATATATATGTCGATGATGATTTATAGTTTTTCAAGCATCAGTAACTCCTCCATAGTAAGTATCTTTTCATCGCAGGTTGCTGATTCTGAGCAAGGGCAGTTAATGGGGGCATTATCGTCTATTACCAATTTCTGGGCTGTATTAGGACCAGTTTGTGCGACCAGTATGTATTACTTTACGGTGAGTCTGCCCTTACCTAATAGCGATGGCTACCCCTTTATTTTTTCAGCTATCTTGGTATTGATATGCTTAATCCCGCTGTCTACGGGATTAAAAATAGCAACTTCTAAACATAATTAACCGTTGTCACGATAAGGTTTGTATTAAAATGACCCATAAAAAGATCAAAAATCTCCCCAAACAGATTTGGTTTTTATTTTTTAGTTTATATTCTACGCAGTATATTGGCATAAGCTTTTTGTCAGTTGCCTTGATTTTAATTTTACGCAATAACGGTACTGCGCTAGATAAATTAAGCCTTATTCCACTCATGTCTTTGCCAATTGCCTTTAAGGTCTTATGGGCGCCGTTTATTGATAAATATTTAAAAACATCGTCAGGTCATTATCGGAACTGGCTGTTGATTGCACAGTTCTTGATGATATTGTGTTTATTTGCGATTGCTTTTATTGATCCTGTTAATGATTTTTCACTCGTTTTATTGGTTATTTTATTTTTTTCATTTATGACCGCCACGCAAGATTTGGCATTGTCAGGGTTAATCTGCAACATTTTTGAAGAGCATGAGCGATATCTTATTTCTAGTGTAAAAAGTGGCGGTTCTATGTTCGGCAATATTATCGGTGGTGGTGCTGTTTTGTTGCTATATCCTTACATAGACTGGAAGGGCTGTATGCTTTTGCTCTCTGCGATTTTAGCATGTACATGGGGGCAATTATGGTTTTTTTATGAGTATAAGTTTAGCAAGAACAGTCGTATTTCTGAGACTACTGACAAAAATTATTGGAAGAATATTGTTTCTGTCTGGAAAGGAAGAAAACTCTGGTGTGCTTTGCTGATTATTATCCCATTTGGCATTTTACCCTCTTATAATTTGATGTCTCCAGCACTGCTTGATAGTGGCTGGTCGTTACCTGACATTGCCATTTTGCTGAAATTATTTGGTTCAGTGATTAGTCTGGTAGCTATTTTTCTTGGTGCTCGGCTGCTCAAAAGATTGACCCGGAAACAAAGCTTATCGTTTTCTATTATATTCCATGCTTGCTGTTTATTATCATTTATTCCTATCTCGCTTGGCTATAATAGTGCCTTGCTAGTCTATTCTTCATTTTTCCTATATTTCGTTAGTTTGCCGTTTGTTTTTATATCTCTATCTACCATTACTATGGATAACGTTGCCAATAGCGTAGCACCTGCTACAGCCTACAATGCTCAAACGGCAATAGGCTTTGTCTTTGGTTTTATTGTTGTATCCTTAAGCTTTTATCTTGCTCAAACGTGGGGATATTTTGTCATAACCACTGGTTCTATTGCGATCGCTTTTTTTGCCGCATTTCTGGCAACCAGAGTCGTCCAAAATCAGTCCGATTAACATTAACTCTTTAGCTATAGAAGCGTTAAGTAACCTGGTGACAATATATCAACAACCATGCTGGTTGTTACATTCGATAACACTAATGATAGATTTGTTTTGGTAAAAACAATGGAAACAACAAATTATAATCATATTGCTAGCAACACATATTATGTTGTCATTTCAGCGCACGCAACATTTAGTGTTAGTATGCGCGAGAGCGATAAACATCATAAAACGAGCATTCCCGACATCATTACGCTTATGACATTAAAAAAATAAAAAAACCGCTTTAGTAGCGGTTTTCTATTATCTGGAAAAATTAAAATTATGGCAAAAATTTCGGGAGTTTTAACTGACGGTGCAGGTCAAGTTATTAATTAAACTTATTTAATTTTTTATAATAACCACATGCAATTACAAATTTTTGGTCACAAGATTTTTTAAACCATTCTTTTGCAATAGATAAATTTTTAGGTACTCCGTTGCCAAAATAATACATTACGCCTAAGTTGTGTTGAGCATATAAATTACCTTGCTCTGCGGATAATTTATAATAATTTATAGCCTTCTCATAATCTGTAATTGTACTGTTGACATCAGAATATATATTACCTAACTTATATTGAGCTTCTGCGTCTCCGTTGTTAGCTTTCTTAATTAACTCATCAATATCATAAGAATAAACATTAAACGAAAATAAGATAAAAAATATCGCTATTATTTTTTTCATGGTTGATCTCAATAATTAATAAGATGATTATTAAATCATATCCAGTTAAAAGATTCATCTTCAATCTTCAACTTAACATACTCTACGGCATCTTGATACGATTCAAAAATTCCGATTTTGTTTAATCCGTTATTCCGATAAAAGCACTACCAGTCATTGTGTATATCGAGAGAGGGAAAAATAAAATACGAATCATTTTCGCAATCGTAAATTGAATCGGTGTCTGGGCCGGTTAGTATATAAATTGTTTTTGTGTAGTTTATTGTGATCATGTTATGAAAGATTAGTTAGTTTTATTCATCATAACTAATATTTTTCTGGAGTGTGAATTGAAGTGAAAAGTTGGAAAGCGGATCGCAGAAATTTGCTAAAAATGGTATGAGTTTTACCCCAGCAAAAAAATTGATGATGATTTTCACTGTACGTAAAACAGGTATTTTAGGGAAAATAGATATATTCTAAGTTAATTCTAAGTGATATATTTTGGAAGAGAGTTATTTATTGAGTTTTGAATTGTAACTATTTGATTAATCTCTAGGAAAGATGGCGGAAGCGCAGAGATTCGAACTCTGGGAGGGTCGCCCCTCGCCGGTTTTCAAGACCGGTGCTTTCAACCGCTCAGCCACACTTCCGCAATGGCTGTGAATATTAAAGGAGACGGACTTATTTGTAAATAGCTAATTTAATATTTTTCATCAACTGCTCTAATTTTCGCCAAATTCGGGGCGATTTAGGTAAATTGATATGGTTTACTTACCAAAATTAGTGTTGGAATCTTATTATTTGAGTATAATACACCGCAAATATCAAACCATGTTTTGAAAAATGTTAAATCAAATAGAAACCGATGAAAAAGGCTATTTAAAGAATTGGCAGGATTGGTCTGTTGATTTGGTGCCTGAATTAGCTATTAAAGAGTCTATTGAATTAACTGATGCTCACTGGGAAGTCATTTTATTCGTTCGTGATTTTTATTTAGAATATAAAACATCACCAGCAATCCGTGCGTTAGTTAAAGCAATGGAGAAAAAATTTGGTCCAGAAAAAGGTAATAGTCGCTATTTATATAAATTATTTCCTGACGGACCAGCTAAACAAGCAACTAAACTTGCAGGCTTACCTAAACCTGTGAAATGTATTTAAGTTAAGAGAACAATTATACTCATGATTAGATGGAAACTCCCATTTATATTACTTCTTGTATTAGGGTATTTGCAGTACTCATTATGGTATGGTAAAAATAATTTTTATGATTACCAAGAAAATGTGCAAATGCTTGAAAACCTACATCAAGAGAATGATAAGTTAAAAGCTCGCAACGAACAGATGTTTGCTGAAGTTGAAGATTTACAAAAAGGTTATGAAGCAATTGAAGAACGAGCTCGAAGTCATTTGGGTATGGTTAAACCTAATGAGTATTTTTATCGAATAATTATTGATTCCAACTCACAACAATAAGGTATTACGTGGCAAATAATAGTGATATTATCGCAATCGTTCCTGCCGCAGGAATTGGTTGTCGCATGGATAGTCAATTACCTAAACAATATTTAAAAATTGGTCCAATGACCATTTTAGAACACACCCTACAAAAATTATTAACCCACCCTAAAATCAGTCAAGTAGTAGTGGTGATAAACCAAGAAGATAAGCTTTTTAAAACACTTGATGTCGCATCAAAAGTTAAAGTGACTTATGGTGGTGAAACTCGTGCTGACTCTGTTTTAGCTGGCTTAAACTTAGTTGCTGAAAATCAATGGGCATTAGTCCATGATGCCGCAAGGCCTTGTGTTACTCATGAAGATATCACTAAATTAATAAATCGAGTCTTACATGAAAACAAAGGCGGAATATTAGCAACCCCACTCAGTGATACGATCAAGCAAGCTTATACAGATGATCCAAATATCATTAACCACTCTGTGGATCGTACATATTTATGGGGAGCTGCTACACCTCAGTTGTTCAATGCAGCTGAACTTAAAGCATGTTTGAGTAAGGCTTTAAATAATCATGTCGCCATCACTGATGAAGCATCAGCGATAGAGTATTGTGGTGGTCATCCATTATTAATTGAGTGTCGTCGAGATAATATAAAAATTACTCGCCCAGAAGATTTAAGCTTGGCTACGTTTTATTTAACTAATCAAATTTAATATAGGTAGATTATGCGAATAGGTCATGGATTTGATGTACACAAATTTGGTGGGGAAGGACCAATTATCCTAGGTGGAGTTTCCATTCCTTATCAATATGGACTTATTGCTCATTCTGATGGTGATGTCGTTTTACATGCTATCACTGACGCTTTAATTGGCGCATTAGCTTTGGGCGATATTGGTAAACTATTTCCTGATAATGATCCCAAATACAAAAATATAAACAGCCGATTGTTATTACAAGAAGTTTACCAAATTGTTCAATCTAAAGGTTATGAATTAGTTAATTTAGATACAACTATTATTGCCCAAGAACCTAAAATGAGACCTCATGTAGATCAAATGCGCGTTAATATTGCTGAAGATTTGAATGTACATTTTGACCAAATTAGTGTTAAAGCAACCACCACCGAGCAACTAGGTTTTACAGGCCGTAAAGAAGGGATAGCTTGTGAGGCAGTAGTACTATTAGCAAAAAAAACAAATACAAAATAAACGATAGGCAAAATAAGTGTTAGCAGAACTTAATTATTTTTATGGTAAACCGACAACTCATGGTTTATATAAACAGCAATTTGAAGATTTCATTGTTATTGAAGAGCTTGGTTTTGAGCTTACTGGTGAAGGTGAACATGTTTTAGTTTATCTTGAAAAGAAAGATTGCAATACGGTCTTTGTCGCCGAACAATTAGCTAAATATGTCGGTATTTCAGCTAGAAATGTCAGTTATGCTGGCCTTAAAGACCGTCAAGCAGTTACCCAGCAATGGTTTAGCTTACATATGCCAGGTAAAGAAACACCTGATTTTTCAAAATTTGATTTAACGGGCTGTCGAATATTGCAGATTACTCGTCATAATAAAAAATTAAAAATAGGGGCTTTAAAAGGTAATCGCTTTAAAATTATTTTAAGAAACTTAACCGATAATATTGAGCCTAAATTAAACACAATTAAACAATATGGTGTCCCTAATTATTTTGGTGAGCAAAGATTTGGACGAGATCAAAATAACATAACCCAAGCAATAAAATGGGCAACTGGCGAAATTTCAGTTAAAGATCGTAAAAAAAGAGGTTTTTATCTTTCTGCTGCTCGTAGTGCTATTTTCAATGATATTGTCAGTCAAAGAATTAAACAAAATATTCAGCAAACGGTGCTCGATGGTGATATATTACAACTATCTAAAAGTAATAGTTGGTTTTTGTCTAAAACTGATGAATTATCACTTTTACAACAACGTTTGCAAAATGGCGAAATTAATATTACTGCACCAATGGTTGGTGATTCGCCACTGGGCACAACATCAGTTGCATTAGAATTTGAAACAAATTGTTTAAAACATTGGTCTTGCTTTGAGGAATTATTCAAGAAAGAACGAATGGAAACAATCAGGCGCTCAATATTATTGCGCCCCGAGCAACTTGAATGGCAATGGATAGGCGAAAATGATATTGAAATCAATTTCTACTTACCTTCTGGTTGCTATGCTACAAGTGTTTTACGCGAATTGATAATTGGAAATGAGTAATGCAAAATTCAAAAATGCAGGCTATGATTAATTTATTGCGCCAGCAGGGAATAAAAGATGATCGTGTTTTAGATGCTATAGCTTCAATACCGCGTGAAAATTTTGTTGATGAAGCGCTTTCTCATCAAGCTTATGATGACCGATCATTACCAATAGGTAGCGGTCAAACCATTTCTCAGCCATATATCGTTGCCAAAATGACTGAATTACTAAGGTTAACTCCGACAGCCAAAGTGCTTGAAATTGGTACAGGTTCAGGATATCAAACCGCAGTACTAGCCAAGCTGGTTGATCATGTCTGCTCAGTAGAAAGAATAAAAAGTTTACAATGGAATACAAAACGGCGATTAAAGCAACTTGATATTCATAACATCTCAACTCGTCATGGTAATGGTTGGCAAGGTTGGCCTGAACGAGGTCCATTTGACGGCATAATCGTTACTGCCGCAGCATCAGAAGTTCCTCAAAGCCTTCTAGAACAGCTTGCTGACAAAGGGCGCTTAGTTTTACCTGTTGGTAAAAACAAACAAACGTTACAATTAATTGAGCGTGATGGAGACAATTTTATAACTACAAATATTGGGGAAGTAAAATTTGTACCGCTTGTTGATGGGGATGTTGAATAAATCGCAAAAAATAGAAAATAATCAATTATTTTCTATTTTTTGATTGAATGTTCTCTATAATTTATTTTCTTTTGCTTTTTCTTCTGAAAGCTTCCATTCACTAATACCGTATAATGCATTAAATAGGTAAATTAAATATTGAGTTGCAATAACAATATTGTCAGTATAAATATTCAAACCGATCACTAATACATTTAACAATACCCACAAATACCAATTGAAGGCGTACCTCATCATTAATAATAGTTGCGCAACTACACCTAAGCCAAATATAAAGCAATTTGTAATGAGTTGATATGAAGTATTGCTCGCACCGATTTCGTTAGTTAAATAGATATTAAAAAATGCTGCAACAATTAAAAATATCAACGCATATAAAAATGCACTTTCATTTAAGGAACGAACTTTAACATTTTTATTCTGATCGAGATTTTTTTGCCAAGTAAATAATCCATAAATATGTGAACCAAAATAGTAAAAAGTAGGTAAGCCTGCCCCAATATTGCCACCAAGAAAATTGGCACAACACTCAGCTACTACAGCAAGCATTCCCAGCACATTTCCTAAGTTTTTTCGTTTAGCTAATAAAATGACACACAATAATCCCAAAAATGCACCAGCATACGATACGGCATAGCGTAAATTGAAATTATTAAATGGATCAGTATACAAAAATGCAAGGGTGACGCAGATAATACAAAATAGTGGATAAAACTTGTTTCGTCCAATAGCGATGATAACATCTCTTAAATTATTCATAATTAATACTCTTATCATTAATAAGTTGATTGACTAATTCAATACAGCGTAAATAACGTTCATCATAGTCAGATGAGTCGATTTGAACATAGCTGATATGGTTCTTTTTCAATAATGAGATTAGTAGTTGCTGAAAATCTTTCCGTTGTTTTGGACTTCCTAAACTACGTAAGCCATCAGCAACCCAAGGTGTGTTATTACCTAATAAAATAACCAAATCAAAGCGATAGTTGTTGATCATGGCTTGTAAAAATGGATGCTCTTTACCTTCATACTTTTTGCAAAATGCTTGCGTGGTAATAAAATCAGTATCAATGAACGACACTTTATTCGCATGTTTGATAGCAAAATCGATATATTGTGCATGTCCTAATGCAATTTTATCGTAATCAGCATATTGCAATGCTCGTTCATCGCCACCAAGTTGAGAAAACACATAATCACGACCATATTCCCAAGCGCTAGTGGTATTAAACATATTGGCTAACTTATTAACTAATGTTGATTTACCACTCGATTCACCACCAAGAATAGCAACAGTTCGTACAAAAAACGGTCTAACTTCAGTTGGAATATATTGCCAATTTTTTAAAGGCGCTTGACGAATTTGTGTACCACTAACTTGCATAAATCGGCGGGTAGGATCAATAAGCACAGTATCTAAATCGAATAAATCTTTATACATCGCTACATCTTGTGGTTCACTCGAATAAACGCAACTAGGATTGATGCCTTTTTCCTTGAATAACTTTTTAACGCGATCGCTCCACTCATTCCAACCATTTGGATATGAAGGAATACCGTCTTCTTCTAACAGTTCAATATGGATATTTTTTTGATATTTAAACGTTTGTAATAACCAACGAATCCTATCGTTAATTGTTGGTTGGCGTGACATTGCGCTTTCTTTAAATAGTGCCATATCTCGCATCGTATCGGAACAAAGAATCACATAAAGTTCGTCAACTTGGCTAATCGCTCTTTGAATAAGATAAATATGTCCGGTATGTAATGGATAAAACTTACCAAAAATGACACCTACCTTTTTATGTTTACTGTTGGGATCAATTTGCAAATAACGGTGTAGTGATTGTAATTTTTGAGCACTAGGATTTTTGATTTTATCATTAATTAATTGGCTCAAATAACCTTTGGTCATTTGGCAGGCATCAGCAACTGTCTGTAACGATAAATTTTTGCGTTTTATGGCAGTTTTCAAATAACTAAAACCATTCATATCGCCTCCTTACCTTTTGTTTTTTATCTGGAACCAAATTTACATCATTTTTAATAAATGTTCAATATATTAAACGAATAAAATAATTTTATCTAATTAATTTAAATCTAATAGTAATTAAATATAAAATAGGGGATACTTTTATAATCTTAAAAAATGGGCAATCTTCATTTTAAGTAAAATCTATAATTTAATAAATAAAATCAGATTGATATAAGGAAATAATTCAATGAAAAAAATTGCATTAGCAATTGCATTAATTTCAGGTAGTGCTTTGGCAGATAATAACGTTAAATTAAATAAAGTGACATTATTTATTCAGGGAGCAGAATTACAAGGTCAGTCAACTGTTTCATTAACTAAAGGTGAAAGTGAAATAGTATTAACAGGTATTGCTAATGATGTTAAACCAAATACAATCAATGTAGGTTTTGGTAATAATAGTGACGTCCGAGTATTATCTACATCATTTAGTGATAACTATCTGGCTAATATTCGTAACGGCGAAGATACTCTATTAACTGTTAAAAAAATGAATAAGTTACATGAAGATCGCGATACATTAGAAATCGAACTCAAAGCTGTTAATGAACAAATTATGCTTTTACAAGGTAACCGTTTAGATACTTTAGCTAAAAAGGGACCTGATGACTTAACAGCAATGAAAAATGTATTAGATTTTGTGAAAACCAATTTGACCACTGCGTTAAATGAACAAAATCGATTACAAAAAGAAGTTGATGAGTTAGACAGGCAGATAAGCGAATATGAAAAACAACTAGATGAAAATCAGACTAGCAATGGAAAATTACACAATGCCGTTATAGTCAAAGTTGCTTCTGACAAAGATATAACGCTACCTATCACGCTTTCATATATCACAACTAAAGCAGGTTGGGAACCAGCTTATGATGTGCGAGTAGCGGATATCAATTCGCCACTCCAATTAACATATAAAGCAGAAATCCACCAAAACACGGGTTTAGATTGGCAAGATGTTGATTTTAGTTTATCAACATCTAATCCGAGCAAAGATATTACTCCACCAGATTTTAATCCATGGTACATTGACGTTTATGAAAAAAGCGGTTTATTTTTTTCCAGCTCTGAAAAACAAGAGTACTATGAACGTGACGTCAAATCGCAATTTGTTAATCCTAGTCAAATTGGCAATGTTAATACATTAGGTATCAATACCCATTTTGATATCAAATTACCTTATACAATCAAAAACGATAGTAAAAGTAACATAATCACATTACAAACTAAAGATGTTAAAGCAAATTACCAATATGTTTCAATGCCTAAATTTGATAGTAGCGTATACTTACTAGCGCAAATAAATGATTGGGATAAGCTGAATTTATTATCAGGAAAAGCCAATATCTTTTTCAGTGGTGATTTTATGGGGGAAACTATCATTTCAACCAAAAATACCAAAGGCTCATTGGATTTTTCATTAGGGCGTGATAAAAATATCTTAGTTTCTCGAAATCGTAATATAAAAGAGACCTCGACGCCTACACTATTTGGTAATGATGTTTCAGAAAAATATGCTTATACTATTGAGGTCAAAAATACCAAAGCGTTGCCAATAAATATTATGGTGAAGGATCAACTACCTGTTATCTTAAATAAAACGGTAACACTTAATGATGCCAAATATGACGGCGCAAAATATGACAAACAAACCGGATTATTAACGTGGCAATTCACCTTAAACCCAAGTGAAAGTAAAAACCTTAATCTAAGTTTTAAAATCACTTATCCAGATGGTAAAGAACGAGATATATATGGTTTATAAACCGAATAAAACAAAGAATAAAGTATGTTAATTACGTGGTTAGAACAATTTAAGCAAAATAGTCAGATCAGTTTATTAGATCTTCATTTGGCTCAATTTTTGGTTAATAAAATTGATTGTGAAGATGAAGTCATTGCTAAACGTTTTGCTTTTTTAGTTTTATCCTTAAGTATGGAAGTAAGAGCAGGGCACGTGTGCCTTGATCTTACTCGATTAGAAAATATTGAGCCACAAATCTGGTCAGAACTTAATTCACCGACGAATAACGATTGGGTTAATGTACTTAAGTTAGCGTCTAATAAACATGTTGTCAGTTTTGGTGAACAACTCGCACCTTTAGTTTTTATTGAAAACAAACTCTATTTTCAACGCATGTGGTTAGATGAACGTTTTGTTGCGCAATATTTCAATCAAACTCAATTGGATATTACGTCGAGCATCGACTTAAAAAAAATACTCGACCAACTCTTTACTCACAACAGCGCAAGTATTGACTGGCAAAAAATTGCTGTTGCTGTTGCATTAACACGAAAAGTTGCCATCATCTCTGGTGGGCCGGGAACAGGTAAAACAACTACTGTAGCTAAAATTCTAGCTGGAATCGTATTAAACAACCCAGCAACACGAATCGTAGCCGCTGCACCAACCGGCAAAGCTGCATCACGATTAACTGAATCATTAGGGCGAGCAATTGAACAGCTATCTTTTGAATCATTAAATATTAAAACCGAAGCGGTAACACTTCATCGACTATTGGGGGCAAAAACTGATAATCGCTCGTTTAGTTATAATAAGAACAACCAATTACATATCGATGTTCTTGTAATTGATGAAGCTTCAATGGTTGATCTCAACATGATGGCAAGAATTATTGAAGCCTTACCAACTTCTGCCCGATTAATTTTATTAGGTGACAAAGACCAACTTTCATCGGTTGAGGCTGGAGCGGTCTTTGGAGACTTATGTCACTTTATTTCAAATGGGTATAGCCAATCAAGAGCCGATGAGCTAAGTAAGTTAACTGGCTATACCATCCCAATCACGGATCAACCTGTAACAACAATCGCTGATAGCATCTGTTTACTGAAAAAAAGTTATCGATTTAACGAATCGTCCGGTATTGGATTGTTAGCAAATGCAGTAAAAGAAGGGCAGTATCATAATGTTAAAAAGCTACTTGCTGATAATACATTACAAGATGTTAGTTATTATGAACTTTCATCAAATCAAATCTACCAAGTTCTATTGGAAGACTGTGTTGAACACTATAAAGATTACTTGAATGCCATTAGACATCACGCCAATAATGATATCGCTACAGTTTTAGCTAAATTCGCTCAATGCCGTTTATTATGTGCTGTGCGTGAAGGAAAATTTGGCGTAGAAGGATTAAATAAACAAATTGAACTACTACTAGCCAAACATAAATTGATTAAATTAAATCAACGTGAACAATGGTATATCGGTCGACCAGTTATGATTTTACGTAACAGCACATCGTTAGGTTTATACAACGGTGATATAGGAATTACACTAACAGCTGAACATGATACTTCAAAATTGCGAGTCTATTTTCCATTTTCGGATGGAGTCATTAAAGGTTTTTCACCTTATCGACTACCTGAACATGAAACAGCCTATGCAATGACAATACACAAATCACAAGGTTCTGAATTTGATCATGTAAATATAATACTACCCACTGAATTCTCACCGTTACTTAATCGCTCTCTACTCTATACGGCAATCACTAGGGCGAAAAAGTCCGTATCCATTTACGCTGATGCCAAAATATTAGAGCGCGTGGTTAAAAGTCAAATACATCGGGAAAGTGGATTAGTTGAGCAAATAGCAAATTATTCGCAAAAGAATTAAAGAAAAGATTAAGCAAGCACCAACTAATAATAGCTGGTGCTTTTTATATATTAATGGATGATCTTCGCTAAAAAGTCTTTAGCACGATCAGATTGTGGATTAGTAAAGAACTGTTCTTTAGAAGTATCTTCAATGATCTCACCGGCATCCATAAAAATAACGCGATGCGCAACTTTGCGAGCAAAGCCCATTTCATGGGTCACAACCATCATTGTCATCCCTTCATAGGCTAATTCAACCATAACGTCTAACACTTCGTTAACCATTTCTGGATCAAGTGCGGAAGTTGGTTCATCAAATAACATAACAATTGGATCCATACAAAGTGCACGAGCAATCGCAACACGTTGTTGTTGCCCACCAGAAAGTTGAGCAGGGAATTTATCGGCATGTGCTAACAAACCCACACGATCTAAAAGAGAAAGGGCTTTTTCACGTGCTTCTTCATTTGATCGGCCAAGCACTTTAACTTGAGCTAGTGTCAGATTCTTCAAAATTGTCAGATGTGGGAAAAGCTCAAAATGCTGAAACACCATACCCACTTTAGAACGTAGTTTTGCTAAATTAGTCGATGGATCAGTAATCTCAGTACCATCAATCGTAATTTTACCTTTCTGAATAGGCTCTAAGCCATTAACGGTTTTAATTAATGTTGATTTACCAGAACCTGATGGTCCACAGACAACAACAACTTCGCCTTTACCTACTTTAGTAGTACAGTTTTTTAATACTTGAAATTTTCCGTACCATTTTGATACATTTTCTAAGGAGATCATCTACTTATCCCTTTCTTGAAATAATTAACTAAACGAGAAGCAGTATAACAAATTATAAAGTAACTTATTGCTGCAAAAATAATCATTGAATACTTAACTGTGCCACCTTGAACGACACCAATTTGTGTCACACTTGCACCAAATAAATCAATTAAACTCATCACATAAACTAAAGATGTATCTTGGAACAAGATAATACCTTGAGTTAATAACAATGGTACCATTGATCTAAATGCTTGCGGTAATATTATCAAACGCATTGCCTGGCCTTTAGTCATACCTAACGCATAAGCGGCATGATACTGACCTTTAGCAACGGCATTAATACCAGCTCGGATGATTTCTGAATAATAGGCTGCTTCAAATAAAGCAAACGCAATCATTGCTGAAACAACCCTAACATCAGCATATGGTGGCAAATTAAATACATGCTTAATAACTTGTGGTAATGCTAAATAGAACCATAACAACACTAATAGTAATGGAATGGAACGGAATAAATTGACATAACATTTAGCAAAAATATTTAAAATTTTATTATTTGATAAACGCATTAAAGCTAGCACAGTTCCCCAAATAATACCGAATACAACAGCGGTAAAGGTGATCTTAGTTGTTAGCCATAATCCAGATAACAATAAATGATAATTGTTTAAAACCAATGAAGGTATATCTGCAATCCAACTTAAAATTTGCATATTAACCTCCATGATTCATATTAGGTAAGCGTGTATGTTTTTCAACAAAACGCATAATCGTTAACACAGCATAGTTTATCAACATAAACGCAATGGTAACGCCACATAATATTTCAATAATACTATTAGTTGCATCATTAATACGATCGATTTGACCGATCAAATCAATAAGCCCAATGGTCGAAGCCACTGATGAGTTTTTAATGATGTTGGTCATTTCAGATGTTAATGGTGGAATAATACGACGATAAGCATTAGGTAATAAAACATACATATAAGCTTGTCGATTGGTTAAACCAAGCGCAATTGCCGCATATCGTTGACCTTTAGGTAAAGTTTGAATACCTGTTCTAACTTGTTCCGCAATACGAGCAGAAGTAAACAAGCCTAAAGCGATTGCCGCAGTAATAAATGCGCTGACATTAGGCGAAATGCCAGAAATAAACCATGTTTTTAAGCTACCAGATAAAATTTCTGGAAAAAGCATATACCATAAAAACATCTGAACAAGTAATGGGATATTACGGAAAAGCTGGATATAACCGGCAGCAAAGCTATTTAGAAATTTATTTTCTAACGTTCTGCAAATCCCTACTAGTGATCCTAGTATGAATGCAATAATCCAAGCTGTTACTGCTAATGAAACGGTAACGATAATACCGTCAAAAAGCCAGTTTAAGTAAATTCCATCACCATAAGGGGTGGATTCAAAAAATAGTGTCCAATTGAAACTCATAATATATTTATTTCACTAAATTAGATTATGTACTAAATGCAAAAACATTTAGTACATTGGATTAGAAAGATATGAAAAGTATTAATCTAATGCTTTATCATTTGGATTTGCAAAAAGCTCAACCATTTTAGGTGAAATTTCAAGAGCCATATTCGCACCTTTAGGTGGAACTGGTTGAGTAAACCATTTGTTATAAGACTCTAATGCTTTACCAGATTTTTGTGCATCAGCAATAGCTTTATCCATCAATTGTTTAAATTGGGTATCGCCTTTTCTTAACATACAACCATAGGATTCGTAAGATAATGGCTCGCCAACAATTTTCCATTCAGCTGGATTGATAGCGCGTGAACGTTCACCAGCTAAAAGTGCATCATCCATTAAAAATGCAGCAGCACGGCCTGTTTCAAGGGCATTAAATGCATCACCATGATCTTTAGGCGTAATAATACGAATACCTAAATTATCTTTATTATTAATTTGATTTAATCGGACTTCAGAGGTAGTACCGGCAGTAGTTACCACATTTTTACCTTTTAAATCTTCGATACTATTAATATTGCTGTCTGCTTTCACTAAGAATCGAGTACCAACAATAAAAATGCTATCAGAAAAGCTTACTGTCTTTTGGCGCTCAAGATTGTTAGTAGTTGAACCGCATTCAAAATCATAAGTATAGTTATTAAGTAATTGAATACGCGTTTTAGAAGTAACCGGTAAATATTTAACTTTAAGATCCGGCATATTCAACTCTTTTTTAACTGCATCGACAATTAAATTAGAATAATCTTGTGAATAGCCAATAACTTCTTGTTTTTCACCATAGTAGGAAAATGGAATAGAAGATTCACGATGACCAACAACAATCACACCACTATCTTTAATTTTGGCTAATGTACCACTTAATTCTTCAGCAACAGCGGCACCACTCATTAGTCCAAGCATTGCTAATGATAACACTAATTTGGTTAATTTTGTCTTTTTGTTCATACTCATCTCCTACTGTTTAATTTGTATCATATTAAATAAATTTAATATTTTTACAAAGGGCGTATATTATAACTTATTTTTCATCATAAAAGTACTTTTTACTGTATATTTATCGATTAAAAGGACAAGCTACAACCTAGGTTTATCTAGATTTTCACAAAAATTTAACTCAGACAATTTTTTGAATTTCAATAATATACAAGCAATATTTATGCCAGAAAATTGATTATCGACGTTTTTTTACAAAAACCAAAATAAATAGCAAAGAAAGAATAAGATAATAAGCTAGATCGCCAAATCTAGCATAAGGAGTCAAACCAACAGTTGGAGATAACGTATAATTTAAAACATTGGTTTGAAATTGCGGTAACTGCTCAATAATATAACCATGATGGTCAATAATTGCTGTAATGCCGGTATTGGTACTACGAATCATTGGTCGACCAAACTCTAACGCTCTAGCTTGCGCCATTTGCAAATGTTGTTTTGGCCCAATACTATCACCAAACCAAGCATCATTTGAAACGGTCAATAAAAAATCTGTATCAGGTGCAAAATTCTTCCACATCAAATTCGATAAAATCACCTCATAACAAATTGCAGTAGTAAACTTAAATCCCTTCATTGTAAGCTGAGGTTGCTTTTCTGCTCCCTCTTGCATTGACGACATAGGAATATCAAGGAGATCGGCAATAGGATCTAATAAAAATCTAAAAGGGGTAAATTCGCCAAAAGGCACCAAATGATGTTTTTGATATCGATTAGCATTAGGATATTGATATGGCGTATTTTCGCCTAAAACCAGTAACGTATTGTAAATATCTGGATTTGCATCATTATCTCCGATACGATAATCAATAATACCGACTGCAATTTCACTACCATTTGCTCGGGCTTCATTATCTAAAAACTGTAAATAAGGTTGCTGATTTATCTCGTAATCAGTAACACTGGCTTCTGACCAAATAATAATTTTATCTTTACCGAAATTCTTTTCGGTTAATGAAGCGTAGGTTTGTAAAGTGTTATCTAACTGCTCTCTGCTCCAACGTAGTGATTGTAAAATATTTCCTTGAATTAAGCTGAAATTAGCTGTCCGGGAATGATCAATGGTTGTCCAATTAATTGAATTGAGTGAAACTGGTGCAAAAATGATCGCAAATAGTGCGACAATTGCACCAAATGTGTGCTTTATAAAGGCTGATTGCTTGAAATGGTACAAATAATAAACACCCAATCCACAGCATATAGTAAAGAGTAACGTTACCCCATTAATTCCAACGATCGGGAAATAATTTCGTAAAGGGCTATCAAGTTGACTATAACCTAATTCTAACCAAGCGAATCCTGTTAAAATATAGCCTCGCAAAAATTCGGTAACTTGCCACAAAATTGGTGCCAGTAAAACCAATTGTTTCATTGAACACTTAGTTGCAAAACGGTCACAGGCTCTCAATAACCAAGCAAATAGCATTGGATAGAGCGCTAAATAGCTAACTAACAGCCCCAAAATAATAATCGCAACTGACGTTGGCACTTCGCCATATTGTTTAATACTGATATAAACCCAGTGAACACCAGCTAAAAAGTAGCCAACACCCCAACTAAAGCCAACTAGCATAGCTTGCTTTTTTGTTTTATCAGCAACTAACCATAAAAGCCCAGCAAAAGACACAAAGGCAATTGGCCAAAAATGGAAGGGCGCGTAACTAAATACGGCAATGGCGCCTAAAAAAAGGCTCAATAGAATTTGCTTAAGCATTTTGCTCTAAATTAGGAACAACTGCATCTTCAGGGATTGTGACATGCAATTGAATAATTCGTCTACGGTCAACAATGGTTACCTTAAATTGATAGCCATCAATAGTAATCGTCTCCCCACGAATTGGTAAACGCCCAAAATGTTGCATCACCAAACCGCCGATAGTATCCATCTCCTCATCACTAAATGAGGTGCCAAAGATCTCATTAAAATCTTCGACTGGCGTAAGGGCACGAACGGAGTACACAGTTGGTGATAAACGACGAATATCTCGATCTTCAACCTCATCGTATTCATCCTCAATATCGCCAACAATAAGTTCTAAAATATCCTCGATAGTCACTAAACCTGAAACGCCACCAAACTCATCAATGGCCATCGCCATATGATAGCGCTGCATACGAAACTCTTTTAACATATGATCAACGCGTTTACTTTCAGGAACAACAACAGTCGGTCTAAGGATCTTCTTCAAGTCAAAATCATTAACACCTTGTCGAATATAAATAAGTAAATCCTTAGCTAAAAGTACTCCCTCAATATGGTCTCTATCTTCACTAATAACCGGGTAGCGTGAATGACCGTGTTCAGAAATAATATCTAAACATTCATCAAGGGAAAAATTATCTTTGATTGTTACAATTTGAGAGCGGGGGATCATGATATCGCGAACGCGCTGATCAGCTATATCCATTACACCTTCGATCATATCAAGGGTATCTGGATCAATAAGTTCGTTTTCTTCAGCTTCACGAATCACTTCAATCAGTTCATCTTTATCTTTTGGTTCTGAATTGAATAATTGACTTAACCATAATGTAAACCCTTTTTTGGGTCTCCGGTGATTATCATCACTCATTTGCTCTCTTCCTTTCATATATCAAATGTATTTTGAGTTATAATTTTATATTAAACAGACTATTAAGAATTAGTCACCTAATCAATTAATAAATAAGGATTATCAAATCCTAACTGTGCCATTATATCGATTTCGATATTTTCCATTTCTTCGGCTTCTTCGTCAAGAATATGATCATATCCTAATAAATGCAAACAGCCATGCACAATCATATGCGCCCAATGTGACGTTAACGACTTATGTTGCTCAATTGCTTCAGCTTCAACCACTTGCTTACAAATCACTAAATCGCCAAGTAATGGCACATCAATTTCAACCGGCGATTCAAACGGAAACGACAAAACATTGGTTGGCTTATCTTTATTGCGATAAGTATGATTAAGGTGTTGACTCTCTTCCTTATCGACAATCCGAATAGTGATTTCAGCATTCTCCACAAACTGCGGTAAAATTACCTCTAACCACTGCATAATTTGTTGCTCACTTGGCAGATTATCTTGCTGCTCGGTGGCAATTTGCAAATCTAAAATATTCATTTAAATACCAACCTATTCACGATGATAAGGATGATTAGCCGTTAAACTCCAAGCACGGTAAAGGCTTTCAGACACAATCACTCTAACTAGTGGATGGGGTAGCGTTAAAGGTGATAGCGACCAACTTTGCTCAGCAGCAGCCTTACAAGCGGGAGACAGCCCCTCAGGTCCACCAATTAACAAACTAACATCACGCCCATCAGTCTTCCAACGTTCTAACTGCTTAGCTAAATCATGTGTCGTATAAGGCTTACCAGGAATATCGAGTGTTACAATGCGATTACCTTTACCACAAGAGGCCAGCATCTGCTCACCTTCTTTATCTAAAATACGCGCAATATCGGCATTTTTAGTCCGTTTTCCTGCGGGGATTTCAATGAGTTCTAAAGGCATATCTTTGGGGAAGCGAGATTGGTAATCATCAAAAGCAGTAGCCACCCAATTTGGCATTTTGTTGCCGACAGCAATAAGCTGTATTTTCACGTGACTAACTCCAAAGTTTCTCGAGTTCGTATAATTGTCGACTCTCTTCTTGCATTATATGAACAATCACAGAATCCATATCAACCACGACCCAATCCGCATCATTTTGGCCTTCACTGCCTAATACCACATGTCCTTGCTTTTTAGCTTCATCAAGCAGATGCCCAGCAATTGACGAAACATGACGATTTGAAGTTCCAGTACAAATAATCATATAGTCAGTTATACTTGACTTACCACGCACATCAAGGGTAACAATATCCTTGCCTTTTAAATCATCAATTTTATCAATAATAAAGTCTTGTAGTGATTGTTGCAAAATATACTCTCTACTAAAATACATAAAGCGCTAGTATAGCATATTTTTTCAAAATCGCCTTGAAATTAGCACCTCTCAATCAATGCATATCAAAAAATGTGAGGAGCGCACTTTTTTAAGTAAAAAAAGTTGAGGAGCGGGGTTTTTGACACCCAAAATCTTACAATTCAACCACCTGATCAAACATGGGACTATCCGTTAATCTATGCGTAACCATCAATAACGTTTTATCGTAGTTTTTGAACAGTTGAATAATCTGCTGTTCAGTTTGATGATCAAGACTTTCGGTTGGTTCATCCATTAACACTAATGGTGAGTTATGCAGTAAAGCCCTAGCAATGCCGATTCGCCGAATTTCTCCACCAGATAATGATCGGCCACCTTGCCCTAATGGCAAATCTAATCCCTGCTCGGTTGAGAGCAATTTGGAAAGCCCAACTTGATGTAAAATATCGATTAACTGTTGATCAGAAGCGTTTGGATTACCGATTAACAAATTTTGTCTAAGCGAGTCACTAAAAATCGTAATCACTTGAGGAACCACTGCAATCGCTTGACGTAAAGTCGGCTCGTCAAGTTGATTAATCGGAATATCATTGATAAAGATATTACCTGAAGTGGGTTCCCACGCACGCGTGACTAAATTAAGTAATGTGGATTTGCCACAACCGGTTTTACCAATTAAGCCAATATGTTTACCGGCTTCAACTGTTAATGAAAAATGACTTAAAACTGCAAAAGGTTGATTTGGGTAGCTAAAGCAAACATCTTCAAACCGCAGTTTTGCGGTAGTCAAATCTATCGATCTGCCTTGCTCGACAAACTGGATATCTGGTGTTTGATCAAATAAAGCGGTTGTTCGTTTTGCGGACGCCAATACTTGCCCTAAAAAAATAAATGCGGTCGGGATTGGTGCTAAAATTTCACTACTAGCAAGGCAGATAAACACAAATAAGGCAACTAAAGGCGATAATGTATATTGAGTGATAAGCCAAAGCACTAACAAAGTCAAAAAACCAGCAATTAATACCACAAGCGCGCTCGAGAGAGCCATTAAGGTAGACTGCTTTTGTTGATGATAAAGCCAGTCTGATTCAAGTTTGTCGAGTTTTGAACGATAACGATCTTGCGCATTAAATAAAGTCAGTTCAGCTTGGCCTTGTAGATAATTAACCAACAATGCGCGATACTCACTTTGCTGTTTAGCCAGTATTTCGCCTAATTGTTTACCTGCATAATAAAAGATCACCGGTATAGCAAGTAGAGTAGTAGTTAGTACCATGCTGATAATTAATGCAATAGGAAAGTTGATATAACTTAATCCGACAAACAAGAGCACAATAATTACCAGTGCCGTTACAATAGGTGAAAAGAGTTTTAGATAGAGATGATCAAGGGCATCAATATCCACAATAAAACGATTAAGCAGATCGGCTTTTTGATATTGGGATAACTGGTTAGCGCTTAAAGGAAGGATCTTTTTAAATGCTAATGTTCTTAAATACGCTAATATTTTAAAGGTGGTATTGTGATCAACCAAGCGCTCAGCATAACGGGATGCCGTTCGCATAATGGCAGCAGCCCTTACGCCCGCAGCAGGTAACATATAATTAAACGTATATAAACCCGCCACACCGACTACCGCGGTTGAAGCTAAAAACCATCCAGATAAAGAAAGTAAAAAAACACTGGCAAATAAGGTAAGAATAGCTAAACCTAATCCAATAACAATTTGCCAAAAGTAGTGCTTATAAAGTGCAATATAGGGACGTAATAGCGCTAGCATAAGCTCTCCTTGATGGCGTTAAGTTGACCTTTCGACAATTTCCATACTTGATCAAATTCATGCATATCATCATGTTGATGGGTGATAGTGATACTATTTGTCGCAATATCATAGGGTGCCAACTGCTGAACTGTCTGCTTATCTAAACTTGCGGTCGGTTCATCAAGTATCAGTAATTGGCAAGGTTTCAGCATTGCTCTAGCAAGGGCGACGCGCTGGGCTTGTCCGACTGATAATCTAACCGCATCTTCACCAACTTGAGTATCGACGCCTTCTGGTAAATGGGCGATAACATCAGATAATTGCGCTTTTGCTATAACTTCGTCAATTTCATTGGCGCTAGCCATTGGTTTACCAAGTAGAATATTTTCACGAATCGAACCATTAATCAAATAAGGATTTTGCCCAATCCAACTGATTTGATGTTGCCAACTCACTAAATCAAGCTGATTAAATTCAATACCATTAATTTTTAGCGAACCTTGATAAGGTAAAAAGCCAAGCAAAACTTGCATAATAGAACTTTTACCTTCACCACTAGTACCAATTAACGCTAATTTAAATGGTGCTTGCAATGAAAAGCTAAGCGGACCAACAATAGGCATACCTTCGTGAGATAACACGATAAGATCTTTCGCTTCAATTGTTTTTAAAACTTTTATTTCGGAAGGAATGGTTGATGATGATTGATTAGACTCGTTTTTTTTCTCAACGCTATCAAGTGGCAATTTTTTATTTAAAAAAGTTTCAATATTATCAGCTGCAGCAATGGCTTCGGCTTTGGCATGATAATAGACCCCCAAATCACGTAGTGGTTGAAAATATTCAGGTGCTAAAATTAAGGCAAAAAAACCAGCAAATAACGTGACTGTGCCATTATAAGCACCAAAATCAAACTCCCCTAAATACGAAAAACCAAAATAGACCGCCACAATTGCAATCGAAATCGACGTAAAAAATTCCAAAACCGCTGATGACAAAAACGCCATCTTTAACACTTGCATCGTTTTAATTCGAAAATCTTCAGACGCCTTGGCAATTTGCTCGGTTTGCTGTTTGCCTTGATTAAATAAGCGAATAGTACTCAGCCCTTTAAGGCGATCTAAAAAGTGCCCACTTAAATAAGAGAGTGCTTTAAAATGACGACGATTAATATCCGCGGCTCCCATTCCTACTAAAATCATAAAAATAGGGATTAGCGGAGCAGTACAAAGCAAAATCACGGCTGCGGCCCAGTTAAAAGGGAAAATAGCAATACAAATTAATATCGGCACCATACTTGCCAGGCGCATTTGCGGTAAATATCGAGCAAAAAAATCATGCAAATTATCGACCTGCTCAATAACTAAAGTACTCCAAGCTCCTGTAGTACTTTGACTTAAATATGCAGGACCAAACAATTCAAACTGATCGATAATTTTTTGCCGAATTTGTTGTCGGATTTTTTGGCCTAAAGCAAAGTTAATCTTTTCACGAAAGTAAATAAGCAAGCCACGTGCCAATAAGATGACAATTAAAGATAAAAAATAGGGAAAAACAGAGGAAAAAGGAGTCTGATCGATGATCAACTTCTGCAAAATAATCGCCAATAAAGCCGCTTGGCCGATCATTAACAGACTCAACAAAAAACCGAATAAAACGGAAGCACGCAAATCAGGCTTATGCATTTTTGTGTGCTGTTTTAACCAGCTAAGTAAATATGTTTGACGTTTTTTATCTAGTGACATTTTAATTTATCTAAATAATGTTCAGCATCTAACGCAGCCATACAGCCTGTTCCTGCCGAGGTAATGGCTTGTCGATAAATATGATCCATCACATCGCCTGCAGCAAAAATTCCTTCTACGCTAGTTTGAGTTGCATTACCTTCAGTACCTGATTTCACCTTGATATAACCATTATCAAGTTCAAGTTGGCCTTCAAAAATTGCAGTATTGGGTTTATGACCAATAGCAATAAATACCCCCATTACTGATAACTCTTCGGTTAGATCAGAATCGATAGTACTTCGTAATCTTACACCCGTTACGCCCATATTATCGCCAAGAATTTCATCGACGATTTGATGAGTATGCAAAATGACTTTACCTTCTTGCACTTTTTCAGCTAAACGATTCATTAAGATTTTTTCAGCCCTAAAACTATCGCGACGGTGGATTAAATGGACTTCACTGGCAATATTAGCCAAATAAAGGGTCTCTTCAATAGCAGTATTACCGCCACCGACAACCGCCACTTTCTGATTACGATAAAAGAAACCGTCACATGTAGCACAGGCTGACACACCTTTGCTTTTAAAGGCTTCTTCAGAAGGCAATCCAAGATATTGTGCGCTGGCACCAGTTGCAATGATTAACGCATCACAACTATACTCCGTATCGCTACCAAATAGTTTGAATGGCTTTTGGCTAAAATCAACGCTATCGATATGGTCGATAATAATTTCGGTATCAAATCGTTCGGCATGTTGTTGCATTTTCACCATAAGTTCAGGACCCGTTAATTCTGGATTTGCCGCTGGCCAGTTTTCGATCTCGGTCGTGGTGGTTAGCTGTCCACCTTGCTGAGTGCCAGTTATTAATACTGGAGAAAGATTTGCTCGCGCAGCATAAACCGCTGCGGTATAGCCAGCAGGGCCTGACCCTAAAATTAATAAACGGGCATGTTTGGTATTCATTTTGTATCCTTCCTATTATTCTGGCTAAATAAAATATGATTAGCGCAATTTATAGATGATAAGTCTAACATTATCAACTATTTTCTTGTAAAAAAAATGTTTATTACAGCAATAGGTGAAGGTGATAAATAACACGGAGTAATGTTACTTTTCCTTATATTTTCAAATTGTTAAATTAATTTATGTTTTTAACAAATTGATTTTATTTATCTAAAGTTTTTATAAGTTTTAATAATTAATTATTACTGTTTTAATCATTAGACGATAACGCCTTCACTCGAAATACGACAAGCCACCATTCAAAAAAATGGAAATGCTATCGGCTAAAATTACGTGGGTAAAAGAAATTTTAAACTCAACTCAGCAGAATATAACGATCCAAAAATCGCAAATATATTATTGGGTGTTGAATTTATTTTAGATTCACTATTAGCAGATGCGCAAACGCTTAATAACACATCTGAATAATTGTTAAAAAAAGATTTAATGCCGCCAGTTGACGACATTAAACTAATAATAATTAAGATAGGAAAGTGGTGATATCTTCAAGTGACCAACGAATATGAGGTGGTTGCTCATCAATACGATAACCAAACGCTAAACACAGCCCAACACCAAATACATCACGACTAAATGTTGGAATATGTTTTTCTAAAATATTAATTACCTTATCATATTGGAATCCGCCAAGGGCACAAGAATCTATACCATGATAAGCCGCTGTGGTCATCATATTTGCAGCAGCAATATAATCTTGCATTTCTGACCAGCTATCAGCATTTAAACCTTCTCGTAAACCATAGGCAATATAGTTAAGAAAATCTTGGCTGGCTTTATCAATTGCCGTTTGATCGTTCTGATCGGGCAATGATCTTGCAATCGACTGACGTAAATAAGGACTTCGCAAAGTAAAATTATTCGCTTTACGGTAAAGTAAAATCACAAAATGTGAACAGCTAGTAACTTGTTCTTGATTATAACAAGCAGCACGCAATTCAGCTTTAATATCTGCATTATCGACAACGACAAAATGCCAAGGCTCAAAACCAAACGAAGAAGGCGATAAACGACCTGCGTCTAAAATAATTTCAACATCGCTATGACTAATCTTTTTTGATTCATCAAACCGTTTACAAGCATGTCTAAACTCCAAAGCTAACGATAGTTTGTCCATAATGTCTCCTAAGATTTCTTATTCCATGGTGCCACTTTCAACAGTAACACCATGCCGGGTATTGCTAATAGCGTACATAAACCAAAAAAGTTGGTCCATCCTAAATATTCAACCATAATTCCTGTTGTTGAATTAATCAATGTTCGAGGAATAGAAGCGATACTGCTAAATAACGCAAACTGTGTTGCAGTATATAATGGATTCGTGGTTTTGGCTATAAAAGCAACAAAAGCTGCCGAACCAAGACCAACCCCCAAGGATTCAACACTGATCACTATGGCTAACATTATTTTTTCACTGACACCAATATCATTAAAAGGGCCTTCAATTGATAACCAGGCAAAACCTAAAATAGAAAAGACTTGAACAAAGCCAAAGTACCATAAAGCGCGATTAATCCCTATTTTTATCATCAAAATGCCGCCCATAATCCCGCCTAATATCCCTGGCCATAATTGCGCATTTTTAGCGATCAAACCAATGTCTGGTAGGCTGAATCCCATTTTCATATAAAAAGTAGTCGCTAACGATGTCGCCATGCTATCGCCTAGCTTATATAAAAATATAAAGGCCAAAATGATCATCGCAGATTTAACGCCTTTTCTTTTAATAAATTCTAAAAAAGGATTGATAATAATATCTTCAAAATTATGGGATTTTGGTATTTGTTTATTAATTGGCTCTTTTATCAACAAGGTAATAATTATCACGGGCAACATAAATAGCGCCGTGACCATAAAAACGCTACTCCAAGGTAAAAAATGAGATAAGATTAGCGATAATGAACCGGGCACCAAACTGGCAAGACGATAAACGTTAATATGAATACTGTTTCCTAATCCAAGTTCAGCATCAGAAAGAATTTCTTGGCGAAATGCATCTAAAGCGATATCTTGTGTGGCTGAAAACAGCGCAATAATGAAACAGAGTGTAGCAATAATCCAAATATTCAGAGTCGGTGAAAAACACCCCAATATAGCAATAAAAAAGAGCAATATTATTTGCGACAGAAACATCCATCCCCGTCGACGCCCCATCCCAAACAGTGAAATATTGTCCATAAATGGCGCCCAAACAAATTTAAAAATATAGGGCAGTTGAGTTAATGAAAATGCACCAATAGCTTTTATATTCAGCCCTTCACTGGTTAACCAAGCAGGTAAAAGTTGAATTAACAAATAAAAAGGAAGACCGGAAGCCAAACCAGTAAAAATACAAATAAGCATTTTATTGGAAAAGATAGTCCTAAGAAGAGAAACTTGTTTTTTATTCATTAGTTAACATTATCGGTCAGTTATATAGCAAAGTGCTATCATAGCATATTAATAAAAAAAATAATTGCTAAAGCTAACATAAAGCGTTTTACTATACAGGTTAATTTTTAACTCAACTTTCAAAAGTAAGCATTTAATCAACATTCGCCAAAAAAATATCAAGTAAACAATGCGTTTCAATCATCACTAAAACTTAAAAGATGCATTAATTAAACGCCTATAAGGGGGATTGCAGTATGAAAGAAACAGTCAAAGTCGCTGTTTTTAGCAGTAAGCATTACGACAAAGAACATCTCGAAATCGCCAACAAACACTTTGGTTTTGATATCGAATATTATGAGCATAAATTAAGCCATAAAACGGTTGTCACCGCGCAAGGTTATGATGCTGTTTGTGTATTTGTTAACGACGAAGTTGATAAATTAGTTCTACAAAAATTAGCTCATTATGGTATTAAAATTTTAGCATTACGCTGTGCGGGTTTTGATAATGTTGATCTTGATGAAGCAAAAAAATTAGGGATCACCGTTGTTCGTGTGCCAGCTTATTCTCCAGAAGCGGTGGCTGAACATGCGGTTGCATTGATGATGACACTAAACCGCAGAACCCACAAAGCTTACCAACGTACTCGCGACGCTAACTTCTCGTTAGACGGCCTAACCGGCTTTAACATGCATAATCGTACAGCAGGTGTGATTGGAACGGGTAAAATTGGCCAAGCAGTGATCCGCATCTTAAAAGGATTCGGCATGAATATCCTTGCTTATGATCCTTATCCAAATGATATCGCTGTTGAATTAGGTGCACAATATGTTCAATTAGACGAACTCTATGCCAAATCAGATGTTATCACCTTACATTGCCCAATGTCTCCTGAAAATTATCATCTACTAAATAAAGAGTCATTCAACAAAATGAAAAATGGTGTGATGATTATCAACACAAGCCGAGGTGGTTTATTGGATGCAACCGCTGCAATCGAAGCGTTAAAACAGACCAAAATCGGTGCACTAGGTATGGATGTTTATGAAAACGAACGAGACCTATTTTTCGAAGATAAATCTAATGATGTCATATTAGATGACGTATTCCGTCGATTATCAGCCTGTCATAACGTGATTTTTACTGGTCATCAAGCGTTTTTAACCCAAGAAGCACTATTAAATATCTCTGACACAACCTTAAATAATATAGCGCAAATAGCAGCAGGAAAAGAGTGTCAAAATATTGTTAAATAACAATAAATAATTTAATATGTCGCCGTTTTTTAACTAAATGAATATGGATGATTTATGCAACGTATCGTTATTTGTGTCATGATGGTTTTATGGCTCACAGCTTGTTCGAGTGGGGGATCATCGAAATCGCCAATGCAGCAGCATCGAGGACATTCGAATGTAAAGGGTGGCGTTTATCTAGAAAAACAACACGAAGAACCAAAAGCCAATAGTGCCCCTTTATCGGTCGATAAAGAAAAATTTATCACAATGATGGTAAATAAGCATGGCTTTAATCGCCAACAACTTCGCAATGTTTTAGAACAAACCAACAAACTTGATTGGGTTATTGGTTTAATGGACAAACAAGCGCCAAAATCAGGGACGTCAAACGTACCTAATGGCGCATGGATTCGTTATAAAAATAAATTCATCACCCCAGGTAACTTACCTAAAGGTGTCGAATTTTGGAATAAATATGACAAAGATCTACAACGTGCTTACAAAGAGTACGGTGTACCACCTGAAATTATCGTCGGAATTATAGGCGTTGAAACCGGGTGGGGAAGAGTAATGGGCAAAACCAAAATTATCGACGCACTATCAACTCTAGCATTTTATTACCCAAGACGATCACAATACTTTGCTAAGGAACTTGAAGACTTCTTAATTATGTGTCGTGATGAAGGTGTTGATCCGTTTGATTTAAATGGATCATTTGCTGGAGCAATGGGCTACGGACAATTTATGCCATCAGCCTTTAGAAATCATGCTATCGACTTCAACCATGACGGTCATACCGACTTATGGGATCCGGTTGATGCAATCGGTAGTGTAGCAAACTATTTCAAAGCACACGGCTGGCAACGAAACAAAAAAGTTGCTGTGGTTGCTGATGGTCAAGCGATCGAACTCGATACAGGCTTTAGTACCAAATATACAATTGAATATTTAGCTAAAGCAGGATTAAAACCAAAAAGCTCAATCGACGGTCATAAAGAAGTCAGCTTATTACGTTTAGACATGGGGGATAGTTACCAATTTTGGTATGGACTACCGAACTTCTACGCCATCACCCGCTACAACCATAGCACACATTATGCAATGGCTGTATGGCAATTGGGATTAGCCGTTAAACAAGCTAGATAAAATTAACCTTAAAAGCAAAAGGTCGCAATTGCGACCTTTTTTATTAATCCTAAAAAACTATCAAAAAAGTTGAGGAACGGGGTTTTTGGGGTTCAAAATCTCGCTTTGAAATATTGTCTCAAATAAATAATTCGGCTTTAAACTGTGGCGCTTTTTAGAAACCCTGTTTTTTCATCAAAAAAAGTTGAGGAGCGGGGTTTTGGAGGTTTTAAATGTCACTTAAAAATTATTAAATAATCAAAATCACTAAATTTCTAATCCAAAGCCTTAAAATAAAATTTTCGAGGATCAATTGCTCTAATTTTAAAGATTTGTAATGATGGTATACTTAATTAAAACAATAGATAATCAATTATAATTTAGATCCTTTTTAGATCCTATTTACAAAAGTTAACGTAATTGAGTGAAAAAAAGTGTTGCATCGTGTTTTTCCAATCACTATACTTTTTACACGGTTTTAGCTACTAGGCTAAAATTTAGCAGAAAAGTATAAAATTTTAAATTAATCAAAAAATTACTTGACAGGATTGTCACATATGCATTATAATTTTCAACAGGCAACAGGCAACAGGCAACCTGGCCAACCTATCTTTTAGATTCGTCTAAGTTCAACTCCCGACTTAAATTTTTCACTGACGCTTATTTTTCCACGCAATCAAGTGAAATTCTGCGAATTTTCGAGCGTTCGCTTCCGCGATCGTTTTTCAGATCCTTTTTCGGATACTTTTTTCGATCTTTCCGTTTTTCCAAATTATCCTGGCAGATTGTTTTTTCCGTGGCGTTTTTTTTTCCTTTTTCCAGTCATGCATTAACTTCACAAACTACAAAAAATCATATTCAGGGTAGTGCGCCTTATTTAACTTTCGACGGTGGTCGTACTCGAGCCATTAATACTGACAGTTTGCTAGGGATAACGCTATCTAACGGAACTAAATATACACCATCAACTAATAATTCATCAACTACACCAATCCAGTTGCCAGTTACCGGTCAGAGTTTTGCTGATATTGGCATGTTAGTGCCAACCAATACCAACTCCGTGGCATTAAGTACGCTTATTGGTTCACCTTATAATTATTGGGGGGATGATGATGGTGATACTAACGTTACTGCCACAGGTACGTTAAGTTTATCTATCGTGGATAAAAACAATGAACCGGTATCTCGTAATACTGTGCTAACAATTTGTAAGGCACCTTATCAGGTTAAATTAACTAGTACTAATGGTACATTAACCACACGCTATGGTGTTCCTCGTAGTCGTAATTTTAACGCTAGTAATGCAACATATTATATAAATCCTAAAGCATCGGCTGTGGTTTGTTTTGCTAGGCCAGATATGGATTACAGTACAAGGCAATATGCAGGTCCAGCTGAGATATGGGACTCTCGTAATGGTTTTCTCACTCAATCCACTAGATCATCATCTTATTATCAAAACTTTCCTACTACTGGCGCACATGGTTTATACTTTGATTTAGATATTGGTGGTAGTAATCAGACATTGTCTTGGGCGCCTGTTTCTCGTGGTGGCATAACCGCTACTATGAGCTATTCTACAAGTAATAGGGTTCGAGTTACACTAACAGGTCCTGTTGCAACTCAATCCCAACGCAATTCTAGCAATCCTGGTCGTATTTCTAAACCCTCTTTACCTCAGACCTTTGAGTTAATAGGTCGAGATAGTAATGGTAATGCTATCGTTAAATATGGGTTTAGATTAAAGCAATGGTTCGTCAACCGTGGTAATAAACAAGATGGTCATTCTAATACATCGTATTGGTGTAGTAGTATAGGTTATCGTCTTTCTCGGGTTAGAGATTTAACTAATGCTGTTGATGCAGATGTGGTAATACCTAGTGCTACCCCATCATCATCAGGTAATCATTACCAGCGACGGATTAGTGCAGGTTTTTTAACCGAATGGGGCTCTGTTGATCATTATTACTCAGCAGACTTTCGAAGTGGTTGGTACTGGACTAGTGACTTAAATGTTAGGACCCCGTTTATTGTGGAAGCCTACAACGGTCATGTGGTTTGGAGCCATGGCTTCCAATATGGACTTTGCGCCTATCCTTAGTTTTTATTTTTTGTCTTTAATCCTTAGGACCATAAGTAGGGAGAAGAAAGACCGCGTTAAGTCATTAAGCCTTGTACAAGTAGCCCATCCTTTCACTGGTATGGGGTTATTTTTAAGTGTTTTATCGTAAAAAAATTGAAGAGAAGATGGGATCTTCTAAATTTCACTTAAAAATTATTTAATGATCAAGATCATTAATTTTAAATACTAAGATAAAATTTTTCAGGATCAATAATTATAATTGTTAAAGTTTTGTAAATGCTATATTTTTAATTAAAACAATGGTTAGTTATTTTTTAATCATGTTTTTTCATGATCATCTTTACGAAAGTTAACGATCTAAAGTAAAAAAAGTATTGCACCTGTTTTTTTCAGTCACTATACTTTTTACATAATTTTAGCGGGATAGCTAAAACAATAAATAGAAAAATAGTAAATAAATCATAAATATACTTGACAGGATTGTCGCAGATGTTCTATAATTTTCAACAGGCAACAGGCAACAGGCAACTTGGCCAACCTCTAATTTAAATTCGCTAAAGTTAAGCACTCAATCTTCTTTTTTTACAAAAGTTCATTTTTTCGCCAGAGTCAGCGAAATTTCCAAAATTTTCGCGCGATCCTTTTTAGGATCATTTCAACGATCCTTTTATCGATCTAATTTATCGCAGCCGATCTTTTTAGGGGTGTTTTTTTTGATCCCTTTTTCAAGTCATGCATTAACCTCTAAAACAACTAATATTATTCATGGCAGTGCGCCGTATTTAACCTTCGATGGAGGTCGTACACGCGTAGTTAACACTGACGATTTACTAGGGATATCCTTATCAGATGGAACGCAATATACACCATCAACGAATACTTCATCCAAAACGCCAATAGAGTTACCTGATGTAGGTCAGAGTTTTGCTGATATTAATATGTTAGTGCCACCTAATACTGATTCAATCACATTGAGTAAGCTCATTGAATCCCCTTATAATTATTGGGGTGATGATGATGGTGATGATGATATTACAGCTACGGGTAGTCTACATTTATCTATCGTGGATAGAAACAAACAAGCTGTATCACGTGACACGGTATTAACGATTTGTAATGCGCCTTATCAGGTTAAATTAAGCAGTACAAAAGGCACATTAACCACACGCTATGGCGTTCCTCAAAGTCGTACTTTTAGTGAAAGTAAAGTCACTTATTATGTAAGCCCTAAGGCGGTACCGGTGGTCTGCTTTGCAAAACCTGAATTGGATGATGGTTTTGATGAATATGCCGGCCCAGCTTCGATATGGAACCCTAATAAAGGTTTCCTCCCTCAGTCTTTTGAGTCGTCATCTTATGGTTTAAATTTCCCTACAACCGGTGCTAATAATCTGTACTTTGATTTAAATATTCGTGGTATTAATGAGGCATTGTCCTGGGCACCGGTTTCGCATGGTGGTATTACCGCGACGATGACCAATTCCAAACGTACAAGCGTGCGCGTTACCTTAACCGGTCCTGTTGCCAGTTCATCCCAATGGGCATCTAATTCCCCTGGTAGTATTGCTATACCTACTTTACCTCAGATTTTCGAGTTAATTGGACGAGACAGTCAAGGTAATGAAGTCGTTAAGTATGGATTTGAGTTAAAACAGTGGTTCGTCAATCGAGGTACCAGCTATTACGATTATTCAAATACATTATCTTGGTGTAATAGCCTTGGTTATCGGATGCCTAAGGTTAAAGATTTAACTAATGCATCTTGTCAGGGTGCGGATTCTTCTCCCAATTTGTGTCAAGGGGTAGTTGGTGCGACGCCTCCGTCACTGAATAATCATTATCAGCGTCGAATTGGTGCCGGGCTGTTTACGGAATGGGGCGATACGACCACTTACGCCAGCGCTAATTTCATCAATCATTGGTACGGGACTAGTGACCTCTATGATAGTAGTAAACAATCTGTATTTTTTGTCGTGAGCGCTGTCGATGGCATGGTTGTTAATTCGAATGCTGGAGGCACAGGTATTTGTGTTTCACCTTAGTTACGTTAATGAGTAAGCATAGAAAAATATATAAATTAGAATATTAATCAGCAAGGATGCCAGCTATGCATTATAATTTCAAGCATGGACAACACAGGTCAATTTATTATTTAAATTTATTTAATTTAAGCATTCAACGCTTATTTTTCCATATCAGTTTATTTACCCGCGAAAATTTAAGAACGCTTTGCCGCTCATTGCGAAGTGCTTTTCAATGCTTCTTTCGTGGTTCCAAATTATCCCGGCAAATCTTTTTAGTGTTAATGGTGGTTACTTTTCATCCTTTTCCTGGCCATGCGTTAACATCTACAACATCGAATGTTATCTATGGTAACTCTCCATTTTTAACCTTAGATGCTGGGCGTACACGTATTGTAAACGCTGATGGTTTGCTCGGGATATCTTTGTCTAATGGAGTTAAATACACACCTTCAATTAATAATTCATCAACAACGCCAATTGAGCTACCAGTTGTGGGTCAAAGTTTTGCCGATATTAGTATGTTTGTACCAACTAATACTTATTCAATCACTTTAAGTACGCTGATCAAACCCCCTTATAATTATTGGGGTGATGATGATGGTGATGATGATATTAAAGCAGCCGGTAATATAAGTTTATCTATTTTTGATAAAAACAATAATCCTATATCTCGTAAAACTATATTAACGATATGTAACGCACCTTATAAGGTTGAACTAAGCAATACAGATGGTACATTGGCTACAAATTATGGTGTTCCTCGCAGTCGTAATTTTAATGCTAGTAATGTGACATATTATATAACTCCTAAGAGAACGCCAGAGATTTGTTTAGTTACTCCTAACTTGAGAAATGGTACAAATAAATATGCTGGTCCTGCTTCTTTATGGGATCCTAAAAAAGGTTTTTTTACTCGAACAGCTAGAGTCAATGCTATAAATTTTCCTACAACTGGCGCTAATAATTTGTCCTTTAAACTAAATATTGAAGGTAGTAGTGAAGTATTGTCTTGGGCACCTGTTTCGCATAGTGGTATTACGGCTACTATAAGCGGTTTATCAATTGATGAAGCTGTTGTTAGATTAACAGGTCCAGTTGCAACATCATCTCAATGGAATTCTGATAACCCTGGGCGTATTGCTAAACCTGTTTTGCCGCAAGAATTTAAGTTAGTAGCTCGTGACAGTCGAGGTAACGAAGTTGCCAAATATGAATTTACATTAAGGAAGTGGTTTGTCAACCGTGGCACTGATAATTACTCTTATTCTAATACAGTCTCTTGGTGTAATAGTCTCGGTTATCGAATTCCCCTTGTCAGAGATTTAACTAATGCTGTTCGTTCAGATGTGATAGTGGCTAGTGCTTCACCTCCATCATCAGGAGATTATTATCAGCGACGAGTTGCTGCAGGATTCTTTAGCGAGTGGGGGATGATGAGCTACTACACTGGAGCTAATTTCAGCAATAATTTTTATTGGACTAGTGACGTTTATGATAGTGCCAATGTTTCCGTGTACGCGGCTCAAGGAAGTTTAACCCTTCTTCCTGCTCGTGATGGAAATGAAATTAAAGGTCTTTGCATTTCAGATTAGTTCTTAAACCTTCGCTTTTGATTTAGTGAGCGGGTGTTAGAGATAGTAAAAATAGTATTAACTCGTTAAAAGGATAGTTAACTCAAAGAGTGAAAAATATGTCAAAAAAGTGATGTTGTGGAGTGCATAAATAGAGGCTGATTTATTTTTAATGAGCCGTATTTTTACAGTACCAATTCATTTTAAGTTGTTTTAGATAAACGAATAAAACTTAACAGTTAAGAGTAAAACGATATATAAATCAAAATATTAATCAGCAAGGATGGCAGTTATGCATTATAATTTCAAACATGGACAAAACAGGCCAATTTATCATTTAAATTCATTTAATTTAAGCATTCAACGCTTATTTTTCCATTTCAGTTTATTCATCCACGAAAATTTAAGAGCGCTTCGTTGTTCATTGCGAAGTGCTTTTCAATGCTTCTTTCGTGGTTCCAAATTATCCCGGCAAATCTTCTTAGTGTTAATGGTGGTTACTTTTCATCCTTTTCCTGGCCATGCATTAACATCTAAAACATCAAATGTTGTTAATGGTAATGTTCCGTATTTAACATTTGATGGCGGTCGCACACGTGCAATTAATACCGACGGTTTGCTAGGGATTACTTTATCAAATGGAATGAGATATACCCCGTCAACGAATAGCTCATCAAATTTTCCAATAGTGCTACCGATAGTAGGGCAAAGTTTTGCAGATATCAGTATGTTTGTGCCAACTAATACCAATTCAGTTGCGCTCAGTACCGTTATCGGTTGGCCGTATAATTATTGGGGCGATGATGATGGTGATGGTGATATTTCTGCGACAGGCAGTTTAAATTTATCTATTTTTGATAAAAACGACCAACCTGTTTCACGTTATACTGTACTGGATATTTGTAATGCACCCTACCGAATTGTATTAAGTAATACATTCAGTACATTGAGTTCACGTTATGGTGTTCCTAATAGCCGTTTCTATGGTGCTGGAAGTGTAACATATTATGTTAAACCTAATTTACCGCCAGCGATTTGTTTTGTTAAGCCAAATGTGGTTCATGAGAGAAGAGAGTACAATGGTCCAGATTGGTTGTGGGACAGTAATAAAGGTTTTCGGATTCAGTCAACATCCCCATCATCTTATAACTTAAATTTTCCTACAACGGGTGCTCATGGTTTTTACTTTGATTTGGATATTGGTGGTGTGGGTCCGCTGTCATGGGCGCCTGTTTCACGAGAGGGTATAACCGCGAATATGTACTATTTAAACAATACCACTCTACGCGTTACATTAACCGGTCCAGTAATCCCGCCATCTCAATGGCATTCTAAGAATCCTAATCGTATAGCTAAGCCGACTCTACCCCAGACCTTCGAGTTAATTGGTCGTGACAGTCGAGGTAACGAAGTTGTTAAGTATGGTTTTGTGTTAAATAAGTGGTTTGTTAATAACGGTGATGGGGTTAATAAACTGGATGAATTAAGTGCGTTGTGTAAAAAAATAGGAGGTTATAAAGTTGTGACGGTAAGGGATTTAACTAATGCAAATTTTGATGGCTTAGGTGCTACCCCATCATCATCAGGTAATCATTTTCAGCGACGAATTGGTGCAGGGCTCTTGTCAGAGTGGGGCACTGTGTACCTATACTCTGGAGCCAATTTCTACAACGATTGGTATGTGACTCGTAATAAGT